>JAVEQP010000140.1:0-6838 GCA_034007585.1 Lentimicrobium sp.
AATTCTAAATAACAAAAGATTGAAAATTTGTTAAAAAAATGTAGTATTTTTGATTTCTCTGCCGAGGGGCATGTACTGTTGACGCACCTCGTTTCGAAACTACTCAATTGCGTGCTATTCAACGATTGCAGAAGTTCTATACAACAATAGAAAACCTGGCTTGTTAATAGTGTAATAGAAATAATTTGTTTTACATTGTCAGAAAAAGCATGATTGCTGAACGCGAAGATTTAAGCAGTAAAACCTTCACAGTAATAGTTACCATAACATCTTTATTGGTATTTATCGCATCATTCTTTATTCTCAGGTTTATAAGAAACGGGAATCTGCCCTATTCTACTGAATACCTTACCGTTCTTTTGATGCTGTTTCCCATCTGGCTTTATGGTCTCAGTTTCACCAATCTTACCAAGTTTTACAGAGCGAGGGACATTACCATAATATTTACTGAAAGTCTTATATTCACAACATTAAGTACCATTCTGCTAACTGCGCTGGTGGTACTTTTCAGACTTGAAACCATCGACCTGACCATTTTACTTGTTTTTGGCTTATTGGAATTATTCGTTCTGAATCTTATGATAATGCTCTCCTACTTTTATCATAAGAGCCTGCTTGATAAAGGGATGAATACACGCAATATTATATTGATTGCCGATCAGAACTGTGTAGAATTTATCGAAAAAATCATGCTCCACAATGAATGGGGTGTCCGGCTGGTTACCATCATATCTTCTTCACAGTTGGTACATGAGATTTTCGGGAGCAGGGTCAAAGTAATTGAACAGATTCAAAGCTTACCCTATCTACTTAAAAATCATATTGTTGACGAAGTCTTTTATTGTAAAAATGATATTAATCAGGAAGAAATTAAAAATTTAGTTTTTGCCTGTGAAGAAATCGGTGTTGTTTTCAGGTTACAATCGGCTTTTTTCAAGATGTCCAGCACCCAAACTCAATTAAATTATTTTGACAATGTTCCATTTTTAACTTTTATAAATACGCCGGCGAATAAATCTGCTCATCAATGGAAAACAGTGGTTGATATTATTGGTTCAGGCCTGATACTGCTTATCTGGGCTCCCGTTCTTCTAATAATTACGATTTTGATTAAACTCACCTCCAGAGGCCCGGTAATATTTAAGCAACGTAGGATTGGGCTGAGGGGCCGTGAATTTAACATCTATAAATTCAGGACAATGATTCAGGATGCCGAGAAATTGCGCCCACTACTTGAAGCTCAAAACGAGATGGATGGTCCGGTATTTAAAATTAAGAATGATCCCAGGATTACCTTAGTGGGCAAATTTTTAAGAAAAACCGGTTTGGATGAAGTTCCACAATTTTTCAACGTACTAAAAGGCGATATGTCACTCGTCGGTCCCCGTCCTCCTTTAGCCAGCGAGGTGGCCCAATACCAGCGGTGGCAACTGCGCCGACTTTCAATGCGTCCGGGAATTACCTGCATCTGGCAAATTTCCCCCAATCGAAACGAAATCACTTTTGACGAATGGATGAAACTTGATTTACAATACATTGACAGTTGGTCGCTAAAAATTGATTTTTTACTGATCTTAAAAACCATACAAGCGGTTGTAAGGGGATCAGGCCAATAAGCAATTAATAGAGAAATAGAGATAGACTAAACATTTAAAACATTTGACCGTTAAACATACTTCTACTTCATTAAAAAATAATGCTTACTTTTATGCATATAAACTATTAAGCTAATATGAACTTTCACTTTCCCATGCCACGTGCGATTGTAATTTTTGGACTACTTGCCCTATTGGCTTCTTGTGTTCCGCAGGAAAAGCTTAAGTATGTGCAAGACGAAACCACCTCTGAACTTAAAGAAACTTATCTTCATGTAAGGCCTGAAAAGCGGATTCGCCCGTTTGATAATCTTTATATTAATGTACTGAGTGTGGATGAAGGCACTGCAAGGATCTTCAACAATCAGAACACCTCTATAACAGGTGGTATTGCCATTGATTTACTGAGCTATACTGTTTCGGAAAAAGGCACCATTGATTTTCCCTTTATTGGTGAAATTGATGTGAATAACCTTACCATCAAAGAGGCCAAGGCCAAGGTAGAAATTGAACTCAGCCAGTATCTCAGCAATACAGCCATCACTATGAAAATAGTAAACAGCAATATTACGGTATTGGGTGAGGTACTCAATCAGGGAGAATTCCCGTTCTTTAAGGAACAAATTAATATTTTCCAGGCACTTGGGTATGCAGGAGGCATTACCGATTATGGAGACAAAAGCCAGATTACCTTAGTGAGGGAGTTTGGTGAAAATATAAAATTCTACAACCTGAATCTTACGGATAAAAAAATTGTGGAAAGTGAATTTTATTATCTCCAACCGGGAGATGTGGTGATTGTAGAACCCATCAAAACGAAATTCAGGAATTTACGTACCTTCACCTACTCCACTTTTCTTGCCAGCATAACTGCCCTTGTAACTATATTGTACTTTTTCAGAAATTAATATACTGTGGATAAGACCGAAGAAATTTTTCAGCAGAAAACCAATTACAAAGACCTAATCTTCAAGATGTGGAGATACAAATGGTGGTTTGTATTGACTACCTTGATATTTGTTACCGGGGCATATCTCTTTAACAAATTCTCTACTCCGCTGTATAAAAACCAAACTACAGTGTTACTTAAAGAATCGGAACGCAATAGCTTTCTTGCTTCTCAGAGTGTAATGCAAGGTTTTGGCCTGTTTTCCAACAACGATAATATTGAAAACGAAATGGCCATTATTACTTCATACTCCCTGGTTAATGAAGTAGTTAACCAGCTTAATATGGAAACTTCCTTCCATCAGGAAGAATACAGGTTTGGTGGCATTATACAAAAAGATATTCTGCTTGAATCCCAGGAAAATTACTTATACAAACCTCTGTATGTAAGTATTGACAAATCTAAGCTACAACCCATTGACACGAAGATATATTTTACTATTCTTAACAAGGATGAATTTATATTGGAAGCTCATGGAGAGGATGTTATGATATATAACTACATTACGGACGAAGTAGTTAATATCGTAGATAATTTCGATTTTAAAGGTCAATATCGGTTTGGTCAGGCTATTGATGAAGAATTTTTACACATCACCATTCATCTGAATGAAGAAATAAATAAGGGTACTCCAATCCCAGGCCGTAATTTTTTCAGTCTTAACAGCCCGAGTTTTGTTACATTGAAAGCACTTTCAAATCTAAAGGTAAGCCAGCCATCCATTACTTCATCTTTGGTTACCATTAGCATGTCGGGTGATAATCGGCACAAAATCACCGATTTTTTGAATGCATTGGCTAACACTTACTTAGACAATAATCTGGAGAAAAAAAACAAGATTGCCATCAATACCGTTAAATTCATCGATTCTCAAATCAGTGAAGTAGCAGACTCGCTTACTTTTGCTGAGAGCAAATTACAAAACTTCAGAACGTCAAACCGGGTAACGGATCTAGGCTATCAGGGACAACAATCCCTGGAGAGATTAAGCCGAATTGAAGGGGAGCGTGCTTTACTGACAATGCAAAAAAAGTACTACGATTATATACGCGATTATTTCGCAAAGAATCCTGACTTGTCCGATCTGATTGCACCCTCATCTATGAATGTGCAGGATCCATTATTAAACCAACTCATCACACAATTAATTACCTTAAATTCAGAACGAACAAATTTGCTTAATCAGGGGAATGTCAAGAATTTGAGATTGGGCCCTATTGAGGTTCAAATCGCCAATCTCAAGCAGACTATTATGGAAAATATACAGAGTAATGCGGCCACGACAGAAATGGCTCTGCAGGATCTGAACAACCGTGCTGCCCGCATTTCATCTGAAGTATCCCGACTCCCCTCTACTGAACGGCAATTATTTGGCATTGAACGAACTTTCAAACTCAACGATGCTATATATACTTTCCTGATGCAAAAGCGATCCGAAGCGCAGATAGCAAGTGCATCCAATACCCCCGATTATGAAGTGATAGATCCGGCACGCTTAATTATATCCTATAAAACTTTCCCAAAAACCAAGTTGACGTTAATCATAGGATTAATGATAGGGTTGATTGTTCCTTTTGTGATAATTGTACTTAAAGATTACCTCAATACCAAAATTGTTAATAAAAAAGAAATTGAGCAATTGACCGACTTTCCAATATTGGGACATGTATTTCACAATGACACTAAAGAAAAAATCGTCATCAGTGAGAATGTCAACTCTCCGCTTTCTGAAACTTTTAGGAGCCTGCGCACCAATCTACAGTTCTATGCTAAAGAAAAAGACCGCCAGGTTTTCCTGGTAACCTCGTCATATAGTGGTGAAGGTAAATCATTTATTTCGCAAAACCTGGCTTTGGTATATGCACTTTTTGGAAAACGTACTTTATTGATGGGCTTTGATCTAAGGAGACCCAAATTATTTCAGGATTTTAATTTATCCAACAACCGGGGAGTTACCTCTTATTTAATAGGCCAGGCTACCATTGATGAAATTACCCAGCATACCAGCAATGCAAACCTCGACTTTATTAGTGCAGGACCCGTACCGCCCAATCCATTGGAATTGATCTCTTCAGACGCAACAAAAACGATGATGAACACCCTGAAAGGGAAGTACGAATATGTTATCATTGACTCGCCTCCCATTGGGGTAGTATCTGATTCCTTTCTATTGACCGAATTTGCTGACGTGAATATTTATGTTGTACGACAGGGCTTCACTAATCGGGATGCATTTTCCAATAACATTAAACAACTTCAACATAAAAGGATTAAACATGTTTCAATTGTAATCAATGATGTCGCTCCTGAAGGTATGAAATACGATTATGGTTACGAATACAGCTATTATAAAGAGGATAAGGAAAGGAATTTTTTCTCCGGGTTATTTAAATCCAGAAAGAAAAGATCTAAAGTAAAAAAAGGATAAAGTGGGCTGCAATAATTGTGGTCTGTAAATTGATTTTTATACCAAATAATAAATTAGCCCATATACGATCAATGCGTGAAATGTGCATATTCATAATTGCAGGATTTTGCATGCATTATAAAGATTTTAATAATTTTATTACAAATCTAATTATTAGTTGCGGTTTGTGCAGCCCCTTTCAGGAAATAAACAGAACTTTAACACTAGAGTTTTAGGACGAAACAACATTGGGGATTAATTCCCCAAACCGGGAATGGGAATGGGAATTTCCCCCTTTTTAATTTAGACTGAATATAAATAACAATTATTATAAGTGATATAGATTCAGCAATTAGCTGTTAGTAGTGCATTTAAAATATAAGAGTTCAGAAAAACATACTTTCATTTTACAGCTTCACTTTTAAGTGGCACAGTTTTCCGAATACGAGACATAAAGTTGTGCATTTTACACCACTTGGGTATTTTACACCACAGTACTGCAATATCAAATACAATGCCGTGCTCTAATAACAATGATTCAACATTACATAAATCAAACTACAAAAATGGAAAACAAAACCACTTTGATTACTAAAGGTTCTTTTACTTTCGGACCGAGACTCAAATTTCTTATGCTCACATTTGCCCTCATTGTTTTTTACACAACCTTACTATTCAGCGCTACCATTTATATTGACCCCTCTTATACCGGATCAACTCAAAACGGAGCGATGTCCACGCCATATAAATCATGGACTTCAGTCACTTTTTCTAATGGAAACAGCTACCTGCAAAAAAAAGGCACTACCTATAACTCATCATCCCAAATATTTATCAATAGCAAAACCAATGTTATCATAGGCGCTTATGGTACAGGTGATAAGGCCAAATTCTCCTATACAGGAAGCGGATACGCATTCCGTGTTGAGAATTCGTCATACTGCACCATACAGGACTTCGAAGTAGATGGAAACATCAATGCAAATTCTCTTGTATATGTTGCGGGAACAAGCAGCAATTACTCCAATAACATTAAGATACAAAACTGCCATTTGCATAATGCCCACAATACCAACACTGCCGGTTTTGGCGTTCTTGGCTGGTATAATAATAATCTGAAGTTACTCAATACTGAAATTCATAATGTGGCGATTGATGGGTTGTATCTTGCTTATAACATCAACCTTGAAGTAGGATATTGCAATATTTATGATTTAAATAGAAGATATTTTGTTAATACAAATCAATCCGCTTCTTCAGGTGATGGCATACAGTTAGATGGAAATTACGATGGATTTCACATACACCATACCATCATAGACAGGAGCAATGGTGCCGGCAATAAACACAATCTTATCCTGAATTCTCTTGGATCCTCTAATAATGCCACAGGCATCCTGGAGTACAATACTTTCATAACTCCAGGTAATGTTACTTCAGCAGTAAGTATTGTGCGTGGAAATGGAATAATCACCCGCTATAACACTTTTAAAGGTAGTACAGGAGCACTTAGATTAGGCGCAGATTCAAAAAACAACCTGGTACATAACAACCTGTTTTACAACTGTAGTTATGGAGTAGCAGTTACATATATATATGATGGCAATGCCTCCCATCCATGCACAGGTACGCAAGTTTACAATAATGTGTTCTATAATACAGGTAGGCATATCTCGTTGGATAAAACAAATGTAGTCTCACGCAACAACATACATTACCGCACAAATAGCACAGATGTGGCCATCTACAATTATGGGGGTGGAAGTTGGACAATTTCACACAATTGTTATTCAAGTGCTGCAGCTGCAGGAGCTCCCGGTACAGGTTCGAGTCCGGTAATTGGTGATCCCAAATTCGTTAATCCCTCCACTTTCGATTTTCATTTAC
>JAVEQP010000141.1:0-6831 GCA_034007585.1 Lentimicrobium sp.
AGCGATTTTCCCGCTGCCCTGAAATACTATAACAAAGCTGTAGAACTATCAAAGGGAAAGGTTCATCCACAAGACGCTGATATGTCCCGGTTTTTGCAAAATATAGGCATCATCTATGCCCAGCAGGGAGATTATGATAAAGCCGGAGCGGCGTTTGGCGAATCCATGCAGATACTGGAAAACATCAGCCAGCCCGATGATCCTGATCTGGCCAATCGCTACCTGAATACCGGCAGGTTTATGGCATTAATTAATAAAGACAATGAATCCATTGAATATTACAATAGGGCAGAGAAAATTTTAATAAATATTGTTTCGCCGGATCATATTGATCTGGGGAGTTTATATCAAAATAAGGGCTCACTATATATACATCTAGCCGATTATGAAAAAGCACTGATCTATTTTAAAAAAGCACTGGCCATTGCCGAGAATCATTTCCCGGCGGAGCATCCCAATATTCTTCAACTCTATATGAACATTGGTTATGTATATGAAAAGAAAGAAGACATAAAGGAGGCGCTGGCCTATTATGAAAAAAGCATACCCGACAATAAAGACAATCCTGCTTTGGTGAAAACCTACAGCAACATGGCAAGCCTGTACACCAACCTGAATAAATTCGATACAGCGAATAGCTACTATGAAAAAGCCATGCAAACTGCCCTGAACCTGCTGGGGCCGGATCATCCCGAAACCGGTTTACTATACACGAGATATGGTTATTTTTTGATGAAATTCGGAAATGCTAAAAAAAGCAAAGATCTGATTTTAAAGGCCTTAGTACTAAGTAAAAAACATTTTGGTTTAAAGAGCAGGGAAGTTTCAAATAATTATTATTACCTTGGAAACTTTGAACTTTTTGTTGATAGAAATCCAAAAGAGGCATTAAATCTATACCAAAAAGCGCTTATTTGCTTGCTAACTGATTTCAACAATGAGGATAATACTAAAAACCCCAATCTGGATACAATTATACCCGACCGTTATCTGATGAATGCCCTTAATGGTAAAGCAGATGCTTTGTATAGTCTTGCCGGTAATAAAGGGAGCCCGGATATCACTTTATTAAAGCTGAGTCTCCAGACTTCAAAGCTGGCCACCGGTGTAATGGAACGGCTACGCAGGAGTTACCAGAATGAGGAGAGTAAGCTGATTATTGCTTCCGAAGAGCGCAGCACCTATCAGAACACCATCAAAGTAGCCGCACGGCTGTATGAACTCACTCATGACAAACAGTATCTGCAGGAAGCTTTCACCTATGCCGACAGGGGAAAATCCGCAGTGTTGCTGGCTTCAGTCAAGGATTTACAGGCCATACAGGTGGGCAATATCCCTGAAAGTATTCGTAAATTAGAAAAATCGCTTAAACTCAGCCTGGGTTCCTACAACCGGCTTATTTATGAGGAAAACCAAAAAGACAATCCGGACCAGAATAAGATACGATTCTGGGATGGCCGCACTTTTGAACTGGAAGCCCGTTACGATAGTCTCGTTGGAGTACTTGAACGCGATTATCCCGATTATTACACCCTCAAATTCAGCGAACCATCCATACAGCTTGAGCAAATTCAGGAGCAACTGGAACCGGGCCGTTCGCTGATTGAATACACGGTGACAGATACCCTGCTGTATATTTTTGTCATCAACAACAAACAGTTTGACCTGGTGACTCGCAAAATTGGCCCGGCATTCCTCAACAATATCCGGAATATCACTGCTTCAACCGGCAGCAACGATCTGATGAGCATCCGCAAAGACGATTACGTGCGTTATACCCAGGCAGCCTATGCCTTGTATAGGGATTTATTGCTTCCGGTTACCGCAGTTAGTCAGGATAAAAAACTGATTATAGTACCCGACAGTGAGATAGGCTATCTTTCTTTTGACATGTTACTGAACGCGCCTGCTGATACCACTTCCATGGATTTCAGGAAGCTCTCCTTTTTGATAAAGGATTACGTCATCAGCTATTCCACTTCGGCCACCCTGCAATTTTCGATGTTAGAAAAAAAGGATAAAAGGGCAGCACGCAATTTACTCGCGCTTGCACCCGATTATAACAATCTTACTGATTTAAATAAGAATGGCTTCACCGATGAATCGGGAAATACGGTTTACCTTATGCCCATACCCGGGGTGGAAGAAGAAATTAAAGGGATACGCAAAGCCATTGGGGGCAAAACGCTTATGGGACCACGGGCTACAGAGCGTGCTTTCAAAAAAGAAGCCTCCAGGTATAACATCCTGCACTTTGCCATGCACACCCTTATCAATAATGAGGAACCCATGCTTTCAAAACTGGTGTTTTACCAGGATAACGACAGCATCGAAGACGGTATGCTGAACACGTATGAGCTTTTCGGTATGAATCTGAATGCGCGGCTGGCTGTATTGAGCGCTTGTAATACCGGTTCAGGACGCCTGATAGAGGGCGAAGGCATTATGAATCTTGCCCGTGGATTTATCTATGCAGGAGTGCCTTCCATTGTTATGACCTTATGGTCGGTGGAAGATCAAACCAGCGCTACCATTGTTAAGAAGTTCTATCGTTACCTGGACAATGGAGAGCCCAAGGACGAAGCCCTGAGAAAGGCGAAACTCGACCTGCTGGATGAAGGAGATATGTTACATGCGCATCCTTATTATTGGGCAGCTTATGTTTCCATCGGCGATTACTCTCCCATGCCGTCGAGTAAGCCTTTCTGGTTAAAGCTCTTTTTCGGTCTTGTTGGCCTCGTTGCGATTATAGGTATTGCAAGTGTTCTAAAACAACGAAAAAAGCATACTCAGGTGCTTTAAACACCAGTTCCACCATCCAACTGCCTGAAATTTCGTAATTTTGTCGAAAACAACAAGGCTTTGATTTACCCCCAGACCTTTGAACAAAAAACCGGATTCGACCAGGTGAGGGCGATGCTTAAGAAGTATTGTCTGAGCAATGCTGCGTTATTAAGGGTTGAACAGATGGAATTTTCGTCAGATGCCGTAATCACCAGCCGTTTGCTGGGCGAGACAGATGAAATGCACCGGCTGCTGAGCTCAGGCAATGCGTTTCCTTCACAGGACTATTTTGACCTGAGTCCGGCACTCAAACAAATCAAAGTGAACGGCACCTATCTTGACATTGAAACCCTAATAAACCTTCAGCTTTCGCTGATTACCATTACACGTATTGTAGATCTGATCAGTAAGCTGGATGTAGAAAATTACCCTTACCTCACTACCATAAACCCACCGCAACTGCCACCTCAGGAGATCATTCATCAAATTGATCGTCTGCTGAATGAGAAGGGTGACATCCGCGACAACGCCAGCGAACGCTTGCTGAAGCTGCGCAAAGAAATCCATTCCCGTACTTCGAGCATTGACCGGAAGATAAATCAGGTATTTGCCCTGGCCAAAAGGAACCACCTGGTAAATGACGACGCTGAACTTACCATTCGCAATGGCAGATTGGTAATCCCGATTCCTGCAGGCAATAAACGTAAGCTGAACGGTTATGTCCATGATACTTCGGCCACAGGACAAACGGTTTTTATTGAGCCGGCAGAAGTATTTGAAATCAACAATGAAATTCAGAATCTTTCCATTGAGGAGCGCCAGGAGATCATCCGGATTTTGCAGGATTTTGCCTCCTCTATCCGCCCGCAACTGCATGAGTTGGAAGCGTTTTATATCTTCCTCGGAGTCATTGATTTTATCCGGGCCAAAGCCAGGCTGGCAGGCGAAATGGAGGCAGTAAAACCCTTACTTTCCGCAGGGCCGGCCCTTAACTGGCAACATGCGGTGCACCCTTTGCTGAAACGGTCGCTCCATCAACAGGGCCGCAACATTGTAGATCAGGATATTGCACTATCACCCCAGGATCGAATCATGATCATTAGCGGGCCCAATGCAGGAGGGAAATCTGTTACCCTGAAAACCACTGCCCTGCTTCAATATATGCTTCAGTGCGGATTGCTTATACCTGTGAGTGAAACTTCAGAAGCAGGTATTTTTCAGCAGATTTTTCTGGAAATCGGCGATGAGCAGTCGCTGGAAAACGATCTTAGCACCTACAGTTCGCACCTGATTCACATCAAACACTTTTTGGAGAAGGCAGATGAACAGACTTTGATTCTTATTGATGAATTTGGGGCAGGCACCGAACCCCAATTGGGCGGAGCTATGGCCGAAGCCAGCCTGGAAAAGCTCAATGCTTTGGGCTGTTATGGCATTGTTACTACCCATTATACCAATCTGAAACTGATGCCGGGCGAACATCCGGGCATTTTTAATGCGGCTATGCTTTACGATACCCGCGAAATGCGACCCTTGTTTAAGCTGAGCCCCGGTAAACCCGGCAGTTCATTTGCCTTTGAAATTGCCAGAAAGATCGGTTTTCCGGATCAGGTACTCGATGCAGCCAAAAGCAAGGTCGGAAGCAGTCAGTTAAACTTTGAGCAACAGCTTAATCAGTTAGAGGTAGATCAAAAGGCGGTACAACAAACCAAAGTTCAGCTTAAGGTGGCTGATGAAACCCTCGCTTCACTGGTTCAACGCTACGAAAAGCTTTTGAAAGAGCTGGAAACCACCAAACAAGCCCAGATAAAAGAAGCAAAAGTTAAGGCCCGGCAACTGCTCGATAACGCTAACCGCCTGATTGAAAATACTATCCGCGAGATAAAAGAAAATCAGGCCGAAAAGGAAACCACCCGTCAGTTGCGCGAAGAATTACAACAGCAAAAGGAGGCTTTACTCAGCGAACAGGAGGAAAACGAAATTACTATCTCTGAACTACTTCCAGAAAAACCTGACAAAACCAAACAGATAGATGATCGGCCCGGGGGACCCGTAAAGATTGGCCATTTCGTTAAGATGGAAGGACAGGAAAGCATAGGAAAAATATCAGAAATAAAAGGTAAACAGGCCACCGTGATTTTCGGAAATGTTACCATAAGGACCAAAACCGAACGGCTCATTCCCGCCTCACCTCAGGAAGTAAGGATGTGGGAGGCCAATCAGCATTTTGGAAAAACACATTCCGGAGTTATCCATCAATTGAATGACAAAATGGCCGGTTTTAAAATGTCCATCGACATTCGTGGCAAGAAAGCGGAAGAAGCTACCACTTTTATAGCCCGTTACATTGACCAGGCCATATTATTGAGCGTAAATGAAGTGCGCATCCTGCACGGAAAAGGAGATGGCGTATTGCGCAATCTCTTGCACGAACACCTGCGTGATACCCGTGAAGTAGTGAGTTTTGAAGATGAAAGCCTGGAAAGAGGCGGGCATGGAGTTACCGTAGTTCATTTCAGCTAAAGGTTAGTTGGGCTTTTTAACATTCTTTAAGTCATTAACGGCCTGATTATTGAACTGAGGGCGCATTATATTGTTTGAATAGCATCATTCACCATTCATTTATTATCATGATGGACAAAATAAAAATCTGGTTCACTTCCCGCAACACATTAAAGAATTTTGCCGGTCTGCTGCTGGGTGCACTTGCCGGATATCTGTATTACATAAACATAGGCTGTACTTCCGGCACCTGCGCCATTACTTCTAATCCCTATATGAGCGTACTTTGGGGTGCAGCCATGGGCTATCTGGTTTTTGACCTGTTTAAGCTGAAAGATAAAAAGACAGCTTCTGAATCTTAAACTGGTTTCTTCTTCTTTCCGGATGGTTTAACCAATTCATAGGAATCACTAATCCAGCTTTTTAGCACATCATCCTTCACCGATCCATCTACTTCCACTGTATTCCAGTGTTTTTTGTTCATATGGTATCCCGGCTTTACGGAAGGATAATGTTCTCGGAGTTCAATGGCCTTTTCAGGATTACACTTTAAATTTACCGATAACTGTCCTTCAAGATCTGTAAGGACGAATATTTTCCCGCCAACCTTAAAAACAAGGGTAGTTTCATCAAAGGGGAAATCCTCGCTTGCTCCTGGCAAGGAAAGGCAATATTCACGAAGTTCTTCTATATTCATTTTTTGTTGTTGATTTGTTCCCCGAATCGCTACGCTCTCGGGATTTCGCTACGCTTAAGATTTGAGGATTTGAGGATTTGATCTCGAATCGTCGTTCCTCCTCCCGGGATTTGAGGATTTGATGATCCCATACTGATTAATTGAATATTTAGAAATTAGTCCCAAAGCTTCGGGAAGAAATTCCTTCTCATCTCACCACTGTCACACTCCCCCTCAGCGTACTCACCTTCCTCAAATAATCGGCATAAGTAATTACCCACACATACACCCCAGCAAAATCACCTCACCCCAACCCTCTCCTCAAGGAGAGGGAGCTAGATCGTGCTTCGTTATCAGATATTCTACAAAATAAAGTGTTTTTTTCCTTATATTGTAAGATGCCAAACCCTCTCCTTGAGGAGAGGGCAGGGTGAGGTGCTACCTCAGAAGCGTCACACTGCCCCTTAAAGTTGCAACCTTCCCCAAATAATCCGCATAAGTAATGTTGATTTGTTGAGTTGTTGATTTGTTGATTTGAGGATTTGATCCCGAATCGTCGTTCCTCCGCCTCAGGCGGATTTGAAGATTTGATGCCTCCGCGGGATTTGCTGAATGCTGATAACTGATTACTGATCACAGATCACAGATCACTACCTCACCACTGTCACACTCCCCCTCAGCGTACTCACCTTCCTCAAATAATCGGCATAAGTAATTACCCACACATACACCCCAGCAAAATCACCTCACCCCAACCCTCTCCTCAAGGAGAGGGAGCTAGATCGTGCTTCGTTATCAGATATTCTACAAAATAAAGTGTTTTTTTCCTTATATTGTAAGATGCCAAACCCTCTCCTTGAGGAGAGGGC
>JAVEQP010000142.1:0-6804 GCA_034007585.1 Lentimicrobium sp.
GTTAAAGTTCTGCATTGTTTAACAAGAATTCACTACCCAATGACCGATGAAACACTGAAACGGAAAATTACCCTGCCGGGATTAAAAAAACATAATTTTGGACAGGATTAACAGGATGGAAGAATTGATGATTTTATGAGCAGCCCCAATAAAAGTTGTAAGATAGCTCAGTCTATAATTTTATAAATCGCGTTCTGGTTATTCTTTCTCCCTAAAGGTTTACATCGATTTTTTTGTATAGTATCAAGCTCCTAAAGCCTCTAACTGTGTACGTCATTGCCTTTTTTCTCCTGCACGGCATGTTCGGCAGGAGGAGCCTGTCCATACAGGTGGTCAGAATAGACCTTTGTAAACTCTGCACCAAGAAACACAATCATGGAGGTATAGGAAGTCCACAACAAAATAAGAACAATAGACCCCGCTGCACCATAGCCGGAGCCGGGAGAAGCGGTGCCAAAATATAATCCAAGTGCCGTTTTGCCAATAACGAACAACAGTGATGTTACAAAGGCACCAATCCACACCGTACGCCATTTGATTTTGGCATCAGGCAGAAACTTAAACATCAATGCAAATAATACAGCTACAATAGAAATTGAAAAAAGGGCATTTAAGATTCTAAAAAGGAATAAGAGCGAGTCAGACCAATGTATCATCACCCATGAACTGAATGCGGAGATAAGTGACGATATTACCAGTGATATAAGCAGCAGGAAGGCAATGGATACCACCAGACCAAAAGAAAATATCCGGGTTTTAAGAAAGGACCAGATACCTGATTTTTTTGCTGTAGCTTTAACTTCCCAGATGGAATTCAACGATTTTTGAAACTGCGCAAAAACACCGGTTGCACCAAATATTATGGCGCCAATTCCTATTATGGTTGCCCACCAGGTATCTTTGCTTTGGCTGGCATTTAACACAATATTCTGAACCTGATCGGCTGTGTCGTTTCCCATTGCTGCCGATACCTGCTCATGCAGCTTCCCATTTACTGCTTCTGTGCCCCAAAAATAACCTGCAATAGTCAGAACTACCACCAGCAAGCCCGGCAATGAAAAAATAGCATAATAGGCGATGATGGCGCTTTCTCTGAATGGATCGCGGCCCCACCATTTCTGAATAGCATTTTTTAATAGCTTAAATATGGAACGAAAACTGAACTTTTTCATATTGCGATATTTGATGGTTTATTCTTTACTTTTCTACGTGTCAGCCTTGCTGTAAACATAGATTTATGCCAGGTGAATGCAGCATCGGGCGCCTTTGGTTACTTTTTATTGCGAGTGCGGCAGGTCTATTTTGAGGCCGCATTATAGTACTTTTCACTCTGCATACAAACCGGCTGGATAGGGTCGTATGGTGAGCGCCTGGTCGAAAAGGTAAATGCACCTCGTCCACTTTACGCTTTCACTTACTTGTTTTTGCCAAATTTGACAATAAAAAAAATGATTGCCGCAATAATCAGCACCACTATAAAAATTCCAAATCCCATTCCTGCTTTAAAAATTCCGCCAATTACGGAACAGCTTTGAAAGGTTATGAGTACGAATAATAATGCCGTGATGAGTGATGTTTTTTTCATGTGTTCAGGTATTATTGTTTTTATCTGATTGTTAAAATTTGCTCCCCTGGTTTTTGTGCACCCCTTTACCCGGCTAACACATAGCCGTAGCCAAATGAGAATCAAAAACTGTTCTTAAAACCATCTGTAAAGAACTGACTTGAGCAACTTTCATCTGCGTTTTTTTTTATAACCTGAAGATGTGAGCGGCGTTTCGTCTGTTATGTGATTGATAATGAATAGCCTTAGCGGATAGGTCATCCTAAATAAAAGCCCGTTTGAACCGGATGCTGAAAAATTTGCGGTTGTTTTGAGTGTGCTTAATTTTGCTTTCTTTGTTCTTCTATGAAGTTTTTTTCTTCGGATATGTAGAAATTGTAGTACAGTTATTAGCGGTATTAGGGCATATACTCCTCAATCAGGCAATGATAAAGGATTGCTTATCCTGCCCGAATTATGATTTCAGACATGATAAATACCTTCTTCCTAACTTTCCCTCCCTTCATCTGTTAAAGTTTTGCATTGTTTAAACAAGAATTCACTACCCAATGACCGATGAAACACTGAAACGGAAAATTACGCTACCCGGATTAAAAAAACTGTTTAAATTATATCGCTATATCAAGCCTTATCGCTGGACGTATGCTCTGGGACTATTGTTTTTGCTGGGCTCCAGCGCGGCCAGCCTCGTTTTTCCCAAACTGCTGGGTGAGTTGGTGGATTATGGCAATAAAGGTCAGCTCACGCAGGAAATCAACCGCATCGCCATGATTTTAATCGGGGTGCTGATTGCCCAATCGGTCTTTTCTTATTTCAGGATAGTATTGTTTGTAAATGTGGCCGAGAAAACTCTGGCCGACCTGCGTCAAAGCACCTTCAATCATTTGGTGCGCTTACCGATGAAGTTTTTTCAGCAGCGCAGGGTTGGGGAATTGAATAGCCGCATTTCTGCGGATATTACGCTGTTACAGGATGCGCTCACCACCACCCTGGCCGAATTTATCCGGCAAATCATCATCATAACCGGCGGTGTGGCCCTGATGATGGTTACCTCCATGAAACTCACGCTGTTTATGCTGATGATACTGCCACTGATTATGGTGCTGGCCGGGATTTTTGGGCGCTACATCCGCAAACTGAGCAAACTGGCTCAGGCACAGGTGGCCGACAGCAACACCATTGTGGAAGAAACCCTGCAGGGTATTCAAAGCGTAAAGGCCTTTACCAATGAGTATTTTGAAATGGGGCGGTATAAGGTCAAAACCCTGGATATTGCTGACACCGGAATCCGAAATGGTAAGTTGCGCGGGGCATTTTCGGCATTCATCATCCTTGGACTTTTTGGCGCCATCACGGCGGTTATCTGGAAAGGTGCTAACTTGCTGGCTGCCGGCGAAATTGCCACCGGCGAATTGTTCTCATTTGTGATTTATACCGTTTTTATTGGAGGAACCATAGGCGGTATGGCCGATGTTTTTGCCCGGGTACAGAAGTTTATCGGGGCAACCGAGGATCTGCTTGAAATTTTCAATGAAACGCCCGAGCCGGTTGAAAACTTACCCGAACTCACGCCCGAACAGATTTTACAGGGCGGCATCCGCTTCGAGCATTTATCGTTCAGTTATCCCAGCCGCAAAGATCAGCAGGTGCTTAACGACATCAACATTGACATAAAACCCGACTCCCTGGTTGCACTGGTGGGGCCGAGTGGGGCGGGCAAGTCCACACTGGTTTCATTGTTGCTTCGGTTGTATGAGCCAACCTCTGGCCGCATTTTATTCGATGAAATCTGCAACCAACAAATTCCCCTTTCGGTGCTTCGCAGTCAGATGGCCATTGTGCCCCAGGATATTTTCCTTTTCGGGGGAAGCATCCGCGAAAACATTGCCTATGGCAAACCCCATGCTTCTGAAGATCAGATAGAAGACGCCGCCCGCAAAGCCAATGCCTGGGAGTTTATACAAAAATTTCCCGGAGGTATGGATACACTGGTTGGTGAGCGTGGCACGCAACTGTCGGGTGGTCAGCGCCAACGCGTGGCCATTGCCCGGGCAGTACTGAAAAATCCCAAAATCCTTATTCTTGATGAAGCGACCTCTTCCCTGGATTCAGAAAGTGAACGTTTGGTGCAGGATGCGCTCGAAAAGCTGATGAAAGGGCGGACTTCCATCGTAATAGCTCACCGTCTTTCCACCATCCGACAGGCCGATCTCATTCTTGTGCTGGACCATGGCCACATTGTTGAAAAAGGAACCCATGAAGAACTCTTGAAATCAGAGGAAGGCTTGTACCGGAGTTTGAGTGAGTTGCAGTTTGGGGCATAGGATTGCGGTTTGCTGATTTCAGATTTCGGATTTCAGACAACAATTTTAAACTGAAGATTCCCGCAAATCACAGATTACTGATTACTGATCACTGAGCACAGATCACAGGAGGGAAATCCAGTTTTAGAATGCTCTTTTTTAGGTTAAATCCCAACTTCTTGCCTGATAAATGATTATCTTTGCAAAAAGACCTGCTATGTTAACAAAGGATAGATTAAAAAAAACAATGGCTAATTTACCCGATTCATTTACAATAGATGAATTGATTGAGCAACTTATTTTTATCGAAAAAGTTGAAGAAGGGTTGAAGCAATCTGAAAATGGCATAACGATTTCTAATGAAGAAGTAAAAAGCTTAATAGACAAATGGTCAAGTTAATTTGGACAGAGATATCTATTGCGGATTTGAAGGAAATTCACGATTTCATCTCGATGAATTCTGGCCAATATGCATCAATAACTGTTAACAGAATCTATAGTCACGCGCAGGGTATTATTGATAACCCTTTCATCGGCAGGGTAGTACCCGAGATTAATGAGAAGTCAATCAGAGAAGTTATAAGCGGAAGCTATAGGATCATTTACAGAATTACCTCAGAGACACAAGTTGATATATTGCGTGTATATCATTCAGCAAGGCTACTAAAGTGGAAAAAGACAGGCGGGATTTGATCCCAAATCGTATAGTGCCCAAACAGGTTTTCCGGTGCCTGAGCCGGTTGGTGAGCCGGTTGGTGAGCTCTTGTCGAGCCAGTCGAACCACGTCGAAGGCAAGCTGTTAGGTCTGTGGGGAGCAGGAGAATTTGATTTGTTTCCCGAATCGTCGTTCCTCCTCTCGGGATTTCGCTACGCTCAGGATTTGAGGATTTGAGGAATTGGGGCTGGAGGATGCGCTGAGACATAGGGAAAGCAAAATCTATGGTAAATTTCTAAATTCGTGATTTTCTCATTCAAACACCTAAAAGTTTGCATCCGCCATCCAATTTCCAACATCTAGCAACCTCTTTTTTCTTCAAATATATAAAGATAAATATATACATTTTTTCATACTAAATGATTGAAATTGAGTTTGATTAACGCTAAAAGTATTATTTTCAAAATAATTTCTTGATGCATTTAATTATTATGTTTACTGCGAATTTAAGGCAGTGGTATTTTTTTTATGATAATTTTATAAACAGTTGATTATGAGTACAAAGCCCCCCCCCCGTGCGAATATAATTTCGTGTACAAGCCACCTTAATCAGCTATGTTTAAATTGTTTGGGCAATTTGCCTTATCTTCTGATTGTTGAATTTGATACTTTTGAACTATGATGAGTTATGTACAACAAAGCGAAAAGCTAAAATATTTATATGAACTAATATGCAGGGATAATTGTGGTGGTGCACCTTGCCTGGCAGAGCGCATGCATGTTTCGGTTCGAAATCTAAAAACTTACATTTCCGTTTTGCGAGAACTTGGTTATTCAATCCAATTCGATTCACTCACCAAGACCTATTTTGTGGCAAATAAGGATTATCAAATTGAGGGATTTAACCCAACAAATGATCCAATCATAAAAATGGCCTGAATTGTAAAAAAAACGAAAATTTGCACTCGCGTGCAGGATTTCTGCACGATGATTGACTTATCTTTGGAAGCAAATCACCAGGGCTTTGCCAGCCCAAAAAAAAGCCTCTTTCAGGAGGTGCACATAGTCTACGTTAACTAAGTATGAAACAAATTTGAAAGAGGCACTGTATAAAGAAAAGATAATGAACTGGCGTGAATAGTAACAGCTTAATGCAGTTCAGGTATCTGCGAGAAAGGTAGGAATTAAGTTATAATTCAAAATCGTTGCAGTTGCCGGTAAATTTGGCATTGAAGGTTTCACTGAGAATGTTAATCATGTACTCTTGGAATCAATGAATCTTCCAGAACAAGAAAGAGAAATTATTTTTACTGCTGTATCTATGATAAATTTTGCATTAAATGCCTTTTCAAATAACGAAGATGTAAAACAAACGAAATCTTTTGTTGGCTCTTTCTTATGCAATATGGCTGCTGGTGGGGTAGGAGTTATATATGGAGCTGGCGTAGGGGTTTTTTGTCCGCCATGTGGAATAATTGTTGGAATTACAGTAGGTGCTGCTTTGAGTGCTGCAGTTTGTCCTAGCGCAACTTCTTAATTATGGAACAACGTTTTTTCTTTCTGATAAATTTTTCTGTTTCTTTGTTATTGTTCGGTTTTTGTTTTGTATTTATATTCGACACAAAAGCATTTTATTTTTCTATGTTCTATTTGCTAAGTGTCTTTGGTGCCTTTATTGGATATAAAATGAATCCTCAACCTACAAGATTCCGAACTGCGAACTTGGTTACAGGAATTGCTTTCCCACTTATAATTGCAGCAATTATATTGAATTTATCCGGTCTTGCTGTTCAAACCACGTTTGGACGACTGGTTATTTTTACAACGCTTGTAATTGTGGGGATAGGAATTAATTTTTATCTGTATTGTAAATTAAGAAGAAAAAGGAACAACTAATTCAAAAGTTACTAAAGTTTAATATTAGTTCATCACACTAATATGCTCGAAATAAGGTCAGCTTCAATTAGTTGACCTTATTTATTATGGATTGCCCTCTAAGTGGAATTTGCAATTCCGCTTTTATCATCCCTTGCATCCACAACCCATTAAACGGAATTTATAATTCCGCAATCAATAACTCTTTTCTTTGCGGCTTTGCGGCTTTGCGAGAGGCGGATTGATTTGAATATTTGAGAAGGAATTTGCTGACTTGAATTAAATTCGGTTTTACTACACCATTAAAACATCCTTTAACCGCCATTTAAATGATTCTTCAAGGGTCAAATTTCAGCTCAGGGTTAAGTCCGAATCAAGTCCGTGGAAAATTGGGCTAATGAAATATG
>JAVEQP010000036.1:0-31079 GCA_034007585.1 Lentimicrobium sp.
CCAAAGACCAAAGACCAAAGACCAAAGACCAATAGCCAAAGACTAAAAGCCAAAGACCAATAGCCAAAGACCAAATTGAGCATAGCGAAATCCCGAGAGCGAAGCGATAACGAGAAAGACCAAGAACCGAGAACCCGAAACTAAAAACTAAAATCTCACAGTTCATCTCTCACCTCTCATTGCTCATTGCTCCCCCCTAACCAAAATTACCCCTTCCCTTACCTTGTTTTTGCTGAATTTTGATTAATTTTGACCGATTATCCGGAGAATTCAATCATTAAATATATAATACTCATGAAAAAAATCATCTACACCGATCACGCCCCTAAGGCGGTAGGTCCTTACAGTCAGGCTGTTGAAGCCAATGGTACACTTTACATTTCCGGGCAGGTTCCCATTGATCCGGCTACCGGAAAGTTTGTGGAAGGTGGCATTACCGAGCAAACCGAACAGGTTATGAAAAATATTGGTGCCATTCTTACCGAGGCAGGGTATGATTATAGCCATGTGGTGAAATCAACCTGCCTGCTGAGTGATATGGATAATTTCGCCGCTATGAACGAAGTTTACGGACGTTACTATCCTCAGAATTCTCCTGCACGTGCAGCTTTTGGCGTCGTTAAACTTCCGCTGGGTGCACTGGTCGAAATCGAAACCATCGCTGTAAAGTAAATTTTTTAAAATTTTTTTATGCAATTTTTATCGAACCACGGGCAGTGCGAAAAAACCGTGACTGCCCGTTGTTCAGATAATATATTCGCTAATCCAAAGCATTGATCATACATTAAATTTTCCCGAATGAAAAAGACCGCATTTTTCCTGATTATTATGCTGGCTACCTTTCGCCTTACCTTCGCCGGTGAAGGCATGTGGTTGCCCATGCTGCTGGAGCAATTAAACGAGAAGGAGATGAAATCCATGGGCATGCGCATCAGTGCTGAAGATATATACAGCATTAACAATAGCAGCCTGAAAGATGCCATTTTGTTGTTCGGGCGGGGTTGTACCGCTGAAATCGTTTCAGATCAAGGACTTATACTCACCAATCACCACTGCGGCTATGGGCAGATACAAAGCCACAGTTCGCTGGAACATGATTACCTCACCAATGGTTTCTGGGCGATGAATCAGAGCGAAGAGTTGCCCAATCCCGGACTAAGCGTTACGCTATTGGTGCGTATGGAAGATGTTTCCCAAAAGGTGCTGCAGGTGCTCAAGCCCGGTATGAGCGAAGCCCAGCGTGAAGCAGCCATCAAGGCCATTTCCGCCACTCTTCAGGAAGAAGCAGTAAAGGGAACACACTATAAAGCGGTGGTCAAACCCTTTTATTATGGCAACGAGTTCTATATGTTCGTGAGCGAAACCTTTGCCGATGTTAGGCTGGTGGGAGCTCCGCCAAGCAACATTGGTAAATTTGGTGGTGATACCGACAACTGGATGTGGCCCCGGCATACCGGTGACTTCTCCATTTTCCGCATCTATGCCAATAAAAACAATGAACCCGCTGAGTACGCTGCTGATAACGTTCCCTATAAACCAAAAAGCCACCTTAAAATCTCCCTTAAAGGGGCAGAAAAGGGCGATTTTACTTTTGTTTTTGGCTATCCCGGTACTACCCAGGAATACCTGCCTTCCAATGCTATAAGTATGATCACCGAGCGTGAGAATCCGTCTGCCATCCGGCTTAGGGGCAAGCGACTGGCCATTTTTGACAAATATCAGGATCAAAGTGATCTGGTGCGTATTCAATACTCGGCAAAACATGCCGGTGTGGCCAATTACTGGAAAAAGATGATTGGTGAAAACCGTGGAATTCAAAAATTAGATGCCATCAACAAGAAACAGCAATTGGAGGCCGGTTTCCAGCAATGGGCGATCGCAAATCCCGAACGCCAGCGAAGTTATGGTGGCATTTTGCCGGCATTTAATGCTTTATATGATAAGCTGGCCAATCTGGAAGAAGATCAGACCTATCTGATAGAAGCCGGGCTGGGCGTTGAGGCTGTTCGGTTTGCCTATGGTTTTAACAGTCTTTTGAATCAGAGTGAGGATAAAACTATATCTGATGATGCTTTAGATGAACAAATTAAGAAACTTCGGGCTTCTGCCGATGCTTTCTTCAAAAACTATTATGCGCCCATTGATCATGAGGTGTTTATTACTTTGATGCAGGATTGGTTTGAGCACCAGGATGGTGCCCGTATGCCAGGCAATCTTACCATGGAATTGCTGAAATATGGGAACAGCTTTTCCAGATGGGGTGATGTGGTTTTTGAGAAAAGTATTTTTACCGATCAGGAACGGCTCAATAAATTTTTAGATAAATACAATCGTCGCAAGGCCAGACAAATTGAATCAGACCCCATGTTCAGCATTGCAGAGGCCATTTATGGTCACTACATCAATGCCATACGACCATCTATTGCCGGTCTGGAAGCCAGCAACGACAGTCTGCAGCGCATATATATGCGAGCACTTATGGAATTTCAGCCCGACAAGCGGTTTTATCCGGATGCCAACTCCACCCTGCGTGTAGCCTATGGAACCGTAGACGATTATTCTCCCCGTGATGCCGTGAAATATCGTTATTTCACTACCCTTGAAGGGATTATGGAAAAAGAAGACCCTGCCATTTATGATTATGTGGTCGAACCAAAGCTGAAGGCATTATACCGGGATAAGGATTATGGCCGTTATGGCGCAGCCGACGGCACCATGCATATTTGCTTTACGGCCAGCAACCACACCACGGGTGGCAATTCGGGCAGCCCGATTCTAAATGCGGATGGTCATCTTCTCGGCATCAACTTTGACCGAAACTGGGAAGGTACGATGAGCGATCTTATGTATGACCCCGATCAGTGCCGAAATATTAGCATTGATATCCGCTATTGCCTGTTTATAGTGGATAAATTTGCCGGAGCCGGTCACTTGATTCAGGAGATGAGTCTGGTAGAATAGACGCTCATCGGTAAATGATTAAGGAAATGAACACACCTGGCAGTTTCAGCGACTGAGTGAAGTCAATGAAGCGTTGTCAGGTCTGTTTTTTAAAACCTTTTTCTTGTCAGGAATAGGAAGAAATTTCAGGCTAAAATAGCTAAAAGCACTATATTTACAGACTATTTCAGGATATCATGACTGATACCATGGGGAAAGACAGCGTCGGTGAAGTCTGGTATCTTCCAGAAGCAGCTATCGTCCAACCGACTAATGATAAACGATAAACAATAATGTCAAAAACCAGGACTGCCTTTTTCTGCAGCAATTGCGGTGCTCAATCTCCGAAATGGATTGGGAAATGTCCTTCGTGTGGCGAATGGAATACCTACGTTGAGGAGGTGATCCAGCGCAATGAAGCCGGGGTAAAACGTACCCTTACTACCCGGATACCGGCGGTTCCTACCCTCATAACTGAGGTGCAATTGAGCAGCGAGAATCGCATGGATACCGGAAATCTGGAGCTGAACCGGGTGTTGGGTGGCGGGCTGGTACCCGGTTCCGTAGTGCTGGTTGGCGGTGAACCCGGCATTGGGAAATCCACGCTCATGTTGCAGGTGGCCTTATCCATCAGGAACATCAGGGTATTGTATGTTTCAGGGGAGGAAAGCGAGCAGCAGATTCGCATGCGCGCCGAAAGGCTGGGCATGGGCAAAAATGAGTGCTACATCCTTACCGAAACCGCTACGGCTGACATTCTGGGGCATATTTCGGATATTAAGCCCGGGATTGTCATTATCGATTCCATTCAAACCCTGACCAGCGAAAATATTGATGCTTCTGCAGGGAGCATTTCACAGATTCGTGAAACAGCCCATGAACTGCAACGTTTTGCCAAAACGGTGAATGTGCCGGTCTTCCTTATCGGGCACATCACCAAGGAAGGGACCCTGGCTGGCCCGAAGCTGTTGGAACATATGGTTGATACGGTTTTACAGTTCGAGGGCGACCGCAATTATGGCTACCGCATATTGCGTTCAGTAAAAAACCGTTTTGGCAGTACTTCGGAACTCGGGATTTATGAAATGCAAAGTAATGGGCTGCGCGAAGTGTCCAATCCTTCTGAAATCCTGATTACCCAGCACGAAGAACCGGTGAGCGGCACAGCGGTGGCAGCAACGATAGAGGGCATGCGGCCCATGCTCATTGAAACCCAGGCACTGGTGAGTTCGGCAGCCTATGGTACGCCTCAGCGCTCCTGTACGGGGTTCGACACCCGTCGGTTGAATATGCTGCTGGCAGTACTCGAAAAACGAAGCGGATTTAAACTGGGTGCAAAGGATGTCTTTCTGAATATTGCCGGCGGCCTGCGCGTAGATGATCCCGCCACGGATCTGGCGGTAGTTTCAGCGGTATTGTCTTCGAATATTGACATCCCCATCAGTTCAAAAATTGCCTTTGCCGCTGAAGTAGGCCTTTCGGGCGAAATACGTCCGGTAACCCGCGTGGAA
This sequence comes from Lentimicrobium sp., assembly GCA_034007585.1. Taxonomy (GTDB): domain Bacteria; phylum Bacteroidota; class Bacteroidia; order Bacteroidales; family Lentimicrobiaceae; genus Lentimicrobium. The sequence goes on from JAVEQP010000036.1 coordinate 4,452, forward strand.
CAACGAGTGGCAGAAGCGGAAAAGCTGGGATTTGAAGCCATCTTAATTTCAAAACTAAACATGAAAGCAGCAAAAAGTGCAGCAAAAAACATTAAACTCGTACCTGTTGGAAAAATTGAAGATGTGTTCAGACACCTGTTCGCTTAACTTTATTTTTACTCATTTTTCCTGTTCTTATTATTAAAAGTTTATGAAAATATTTCGAAAAGTACTGTTTATTCTGCTCGTTGCAAATATTATCCGGATTGTTCCGGGCTGCATTGAAGATTGTGATCTGTTGCCGGTATATTTTGATTTCACCTCCCTCCAAATTCTTAACCTCGACAATTCAGGAGAATGGGAAGTAGAAAATACCACGGATAGTATGCAAGCTGCCGCCATTGCTTTCGAACTTGTCATTTCTGATTATCCTGGAAACTATCCCCATTATTCCGCTGCTGATATTTTCCATTCTTTTGGCTTCAAGTCTTCCCATGCTATGTCCCACGATTGTTCGCAGCCAATGATCGCCAACCATTACCTGACAGACATACGCATTGCTACTCTGTATGATATTAATGCGGAGTTACACGCTGGTGATGATGTAACCGAATATTTTGTCGGGCAATTTAGCACCAATACATCTCCTGTGTCAGGCGTGTATCTCGATTTGGCCACCATTATTGCGCAGATGAAAAATAAGGTTTACTACGACTTTGGTGTGGAAGCTTTTGGCATTTATCTGAAGCCCGAAGTCGAAACGCCACAATCCCGGTTTGTGATCAGTTTAACGTTTTCTGACAACCGCATATTGACCGACACTACCCGCCTCATCCATATACTCCACTAAAATGAAAAGGATCTTGTTTCAAATAGGCTGCGTAGTTGCACTGCTGCTTCCCGGAGTATATTCTGTTTCAGCCCAATCTGCTGATAATCAGTCATTCCGGTTGGGTCTGCAATTTGGCGGGCGATTAATTCACCGTGAGCTGCAGCCGCTCACCGAAAACCTGGATTTCCTGAATTATCTGTACGGGGGCAATGGCAACTCCGCATACGGAGTGTTGAGGCTGGGATTTTCTTTTGCACCCAATGAACGCTGGACCTTTGATGCTGGCCTGGGTGTGTTTAGTGACTTGTTTTCGAGCCAGTTGAATGTTCAGGCTGCACGTTATATCAAAGCCATCAGCTCTTCATGGGGATGGGGGATAATGTCGGGATTCGAGGTTTATCCTCAGTATATTGATGAGTACAATCAGTTTCATATTCAAAAAGAGGTGGAATTGATTGGTGATCTTGATAAAAACTATCGGCAGCAAACGCTTTATGACCTGGGTATAAGTCTGCGGCCTTTCCTCCGTTACACCGGAGAAAAGTTGAGCTTTACTTTTTCCGCCGGGCCGGGCCTGAATGCATTCAAACCATTCGAAGTGAAGATTATGCAGAAAAAACCACTTGGCAATCTGCGTCGGGAAATTCGGTATGAAACCAGCTTTAAGCCTTTGGCAACAGTTCACAGCGGGGCCGAATTCAGCTATACTTTTTACCAAAGTGAAGCCGTGTCATTTGGTCTTCTTGCCAAAGCGGAGCTGATCGCCGGAATCAGAAACCTGCCCTATAGCCAAACAATACTCACCTGGACTGCAGAGAACCCACTCACTGAAACCATTCATCCGGACAAAACATTTTATTCCAAAGCTGAGCTCACCGGCGGGGTGTTTGTGAAGTTTTAGATTGTTTACCGTTAATTTCCCCGAAAATACGGTGTAAACGCGAATTATTTTTCTACCGCGAATTACAACTCAACTACTCCCGAGCTTCTCAGGCGAATGGAAGGCAACAGATCACTGATCATTCTTCAATATACATTCATACAAGAAAACCTAACAGGTTGGAAGAAAACCTGTTAGGTTAGTTTTCTCCTCACCTCTCACCAATCACCGATCACCAATTACCAATCACCAATCACCAATTACCAATCACCAATCACCAATCACTCTTCACTATACATCCATACAAGAAAACCTAACAGGTTGGAAGAAAACCTGTTAGGTTAGTTCTCTCCTCACCTCTCACCGATCACCAATCACCAATCACCGATCACCAATCACCGATCACCGATCACCAATCACCAATTACCAATCACCAATCACCGATCACCGATCACCAATCACCAATCAAAATTCACAATCAAACATTTATGGTAACTTTGCATGCGTAAATTATTAAACCATGGCAATTCCCGGCAAATACAATAAACTGAGTATCATAAAAATTCTTGATTTTGGGGTTTATCTTGATGGAGGCGAAATGGGTGAAATCCTGATGCCCATGAAATGGGTGCCTGAAGGAAGCCGCCTTGATGACATACTGGAAGTGTTTATCTATTTTGACAGCAGCGACCGCCCCATTGCCACCACGATGAAGCCATACGCCCGGGTGGGTGAGTTTGCCTTCCTGAAGGTGAAAGCGGTGAATGAAGTGGGTGCCTTTCTGGATTGGGGGCTCGATAAGGATTTGCTGGTGCCTTTCAGGGAGCAGAAAATGAAGATGGTGGAAGGCAAACACTATCTGGTATATGTATATAGCGATGAACAGAGCAATCGTATTGCCGCTTCCGCGAAAGTAGAAAACTTCCTGAGTAAAGAGCCAGCGGATTACCAGCCCGGGCAAGAGGTAGATCTGATGCTGTGGCGTACCTCCGAAATCGGCTATATGGCCATCATCAACAACACCTACGAAGGTTTGCTTTATGCCGGCGAAGTTTTTACAGACCTTGAAAGGGGGCAGCAGATAAAAGGTTATGTCTCAAAGGTGCGTGAGGATGGTAAAATTGACCTTACCCTTCAGCCCCCCGGTTATGAGAAGATAGACGATTTTGCGGAAGGCATTTTAAACCTGTTGCGCGAAAACAATGGCTTTTTGGGCCTCACTGATAAAAGTCCTGCCGAAGAAGTTTATCTGATGTGCGGTATGAGCAAGAAAAATTTCAAAAAATCCATAGGAGCATTATACAAAAGGAAGCTCATTAACCTGGAAGAGAAGGGCATAAGATTAATCCGTTGATTCTTGCGGCTATTCTTTATCTCTGATAATGAGATAGATATCCTCGTTGTCTTTTTTCATCAGATATTTTTCGCGGGCAAATTTTTCGAGCAGAGTGGTATCCGACATAAGCTCATGCAGGCCTGTACTGTCGCGTTTAATTTCTTTTAAATAAAAGCTGCGTTGCTGACGCTGCTCGGTAAGGGTTCGGCCGAGGTTAACCTGTGCAATGAAATTGTTCCGATCGAAAAAGGTAAGCCACAGCAAGAAAGCCAGTCCGGTAATCACGTATTTATTTCGTAATAAGGGTGGTATTTTTTGCCACATAGTTACGGATTGTTTCTTACAAAGATAATCAGAAATTACATCCAAAGGCAGTCCTGGATTTAAATTCCGCTGAAATATTTATATATTTCTTCCTGCGAGCGGATGGCTGGCTGCCTGCCTTTGTTTTTATAAGTATTGATTACCTCATGGTTTACAAGGCGGGCCTTGGTATTATCGTTGAGCTGTATTTCAAGCATGGTTTTAAGTTCCTGCTGTATTGCCTTGTCGTAAACAGGACAGGCCACTTCAATGCGGTTGTCCAGATTACGTATCATTAGGTCGGCCGATGAAATGTAATATTTCGAATCTCCGTTATTGTGAAAATAAAATACCCTGGAATGCTCTAAAAAGCGATCTACAATGCTGATTACTTCAATATTTTCACTTTGTCCGGCAACCCCGGGTATCAGGGTGCAGGTTCCCCGGCAGATGATGTTTATTTTAACTCCGGCATTGCTGGCCTGATAAAGCTTTTTGATTATTTTATCATCAACCAGATTATTTATTTTCAGGATGATATGGGCTTGCTGACCCTTTTTGGCTCCCTTTATTTCATTGGTTATCAAACGGATAAGCTGATTTCGCATTTGAAAAGGGGACACTACCAGGTGCTTAAACAATGGCGGGTTATATTTACTTTCAATCAGATGGAAAACCTTATTCACTTCACTCACAATGCCCTTGTGGCTGGTGAGCAGACTGTCATCAGCATAAATTAAAGCGGTTTCTTCGTTAAAGTTGCCCGTACCGATGTTGGCATAATATACATTTTCACCTTCCTCTTTGCGTCGGATAAGCAGTAGTTTGCAATGTACCTTAAATCCCGGAATGCCCTGAATCAGCCGCACGCCTTCTTCCTGCAGCTTGCCTGCCCAGGAGATATTGGCCTCTTCATCAAAACGGGCCTGCAGTTCCATAAAAACGGTGACCGACTTGTCATTGCGGGCAGCATTGATGAGGGCATTTACGATTTTAGAATCACGCGCCAGACGATAAAGGGTCATTTTTATGGCTTTTACCGCCGGGTCTATGGAAGCTTCGCGAAGCAGATCAATAATGGTTTGAAAGGATTGATAGGGGTAATGAAGCATCACATCATGTTTCGCCATTTTGGTGAGGATGCTTTCCCGGGGAGGCAGCTTCGGGTGGTCCAGGGGCTGAATGGGCGCATATCTGAAATCGGGCCTGCCTGCTTCGGGGAAGGCGATAAAATCCTTAAAATTATGATATCTCCCGCTTCGTATCAGGGTATCGCTTTCGCTGATGTTCAGTTTTTTCTTCAGCGTATTTAATAAACCTGCAGGCATGGTCTTGTCATAGACAAAGCGCACCGCAGCGCCGGATCTACGCTGCTTTATGCTTTCACTCATGACCTCCAAAAAGCTTTTCGACACATCATTGTCAATGTCGAGTTCGGCATCCCGGGTAAATTTAAAGGTATAAGCTTTGAGACAATCGTATCCAAAAATGTTAAAAATCTCTCTCAGACCAAAACGAATTACATCGTCAAGCATCATGATGTATTGGGTGGAGCTGTCAGAAGGCAATATAACGAAGCGCGACAGGGGAGGAGTGGGAATACGGATAATGGCAAAGCGCTCTTTTTCTTCAGGCTGTGAACTTTTGGTGAGGCTGATGCCAAGATAAATAGAGTCATCGGGCAAGGCATCTGCTTTCAGGTTCGCCAGCATAATGGGGAACAATTGCGAGCGCACACTATTGTTGAAATGATCCAGAACAAATTTCATTTGATCAGGGCTAAGCTGTTTTTCATTGATCAGCCGAATGCCTTCGTGGGCCATTTTGTGCACCAGACCTCTGAAAACCCTGCCGAACAGAGTTTGTTGCTCTTTGTCGATGCGATTTATTTCTTTGAGTACCCTTCTCGGGTTAAAATCCAGGTGTTCATCGTTGTTTTTATTAAAGTCAAGCAAGCGGTTGAGTGTAGCCACCCTCACCCGGTAAAATTCATCCAGGTTATTGGAGAAGATCCCCAGAAACCTGAGCCGCTCCAGCAAGGGCGTGCTGGTGTCCTCGGCTTCCTGAAGCACCCTGCCGTTAAACTCCAACCAACTGATTTCGCGATTTATGAATTTGTTATGGGTTTTCTCCTTCATCATAAGTCTGTTTCAGTATGTTATTTCAACATTTTAGGTAAAACAACAGCAGACGATTGTACCTTATTCCTGCCAATGCTTTTCCAACTGTCCATATCGAAAGTCACCACGGCAAGGCCGGCCGTGGGCAAACCATTGATGGCGGGTTGGAAAAAGAGGCTGGCCAAATCACTGATGGCCGGATTATGCCCTACCATCAGCAAAAATTCTATGTTGTCATCCGTATATTGAATTAATTCTTCCAGGGTTTGTTCATCGCCATGGTAAACCGCTTTTTGAATATCAATTTTATCCTGTGGAATATCTAACTCGCGGGCCAGCAAGGCTGCAGTAGTATATGCGCGGCTGGCATGACTACTAATGATCTTCTGAGGGGCATGATTCCGGCTTTTAAACCAGGTGCTTACCAGCCTAACCTGTTCTTCACCTTTAGCTGAAAGCTGACGATCTGCATCGCTACCTGCACTGTCTGCTTCGGCTTTACCATGACGCATCAGATATAAAAATTTCATCTGTTAAGGAATTTAGGTTTGAGTTTGCGGAACATCAAAGATATTGATTTTACCGGACATGGAAATGCCAGATTCATTTATTGGCTATCCCAGATTCGGGACACATTTGGGAAACCCTCTGCCTTTTTCAGTTTAATAGCAGCGCGTAAATGTTTACATTTGTCTCCTCGTTGTATTAAAAGAGGCATGGATACGAACTCAAGCAATACGCCCCGTCGGGTATTTGGCCTTTCTGAAGTTACGGCAAGCATCGAACGCATGTTTGCTAAGCATTATGCCTTGCCCTTCTGGATAAAGGCTGAGGTGTCCAAATTGAACTTTTATCCGCCCTCAGGCCATTGTTTTCCTGATCTGGTGGAGAAAAAAAATGGCCAGATCACCGCTCAGGTTAGAAGTGTGATCTGGAAAGATAACCTGATTTCTATTTCCAAAAACTTTGAAGAGGTCACCCGCGAGCCTTTGCGTGATGGGATTTCCATACTCTTTCTTGCCCACGTCAGGTATTCATCCACTTATGGATTGTCGCTGCAGATTATTGATATAGATCCGCTTTTTACCCTTGGCGAACTGGCCCGCGACAAGATGGAAGCCATAGAGCGACTGAAGCGGGAAGGTATTTTTGAACTCAATCGTCAGTTACCCCTGCCCCTGCTCATAAAGCGCATTGCTGTAATTTCGGGCGAAACAAGCAAAGGGTACAGCGACCTGATAACCACTCTCAATAACAATGGAAGGGGTTACCGTTTTATCATAAAGTTGTTTACCGCTGTGCTTCAGGGGGACGGAGCGGTTGAGTCCATACGTGCTCAACTGATGAAAATAAAGGAGATTGCTCAAAGTTTTGATGCGGTTGCCATCATTCGGGGAGGAGGTGCCGAAACCGGCATGGCGTGTTATGATCATTATGCCCTGGCCGCCATGGTGGCTCAGTTCCCCATACCAGTGATTACTGGTATAGGTCATTCAACCAACGAAACCGTGGTTGAAATGGTTGCTCGTGTCAATAAAATTACGCCCACAGATGTGGCACATTTTCTTATTGCCGGCTTCGTGGCATTTGATGAACGTATAGCCGTTGCCGAAAACAGCATCAAACGGTTAACCTCTCGTCTGGTTGAGGATAATAAGGATACCTTAAATGCATTGTCGCGGCTGTTTATTCAGTCGGGCCGGCAATATGTCAGGGAGGAAAGACAGCGCCTGCACAATCTGGGTACTACCGCTCAGCAACTGATTACCGCAGGCGTTTTCAACCATCGGGTAATGTTGGGTAATTATGAGCAAATGCTGTATCATATTTCCGGTCAGTTTGTTCAGACCAATGCACATCGTTTATCCGACAACCTTAAATATCTTAAGGTCTATTTCCGGCATCTGTCCGCTACGCATGATGCACGGTTAAATGGGATGCAACAGCGCATATTGCTGCTCGATCCGGTGAATGTACTTAAGCGGGGTTTTTCCATTACCCGTTTTCAGGGTAAAGCCATTTCGCCGGACAATATACCCTTACCCGGAGCTCATATTGAGACCGAAACTTTTAAACAACATCTTACGAGTACTGTAACAATACTGAAACAAAAATGAATAAAATCCCTACCTATGCCGAAGCCATTGTTGAGCTGGAACAAATTGTTGCCGAAATTGAAAGCGCAGCCATAGGCGTTGATGAGCTATCAGAAAAGGTGAAAAGAGCCGCCTGGCTTATTAAATTCTGCCGGAATAAACTAAGCTCAACCGATAAGGAAGTTACGGACATCCTTAAAAGTATTGAGAAAACAGCGGAGGAGGAAGATTTGTAAATTTTTGTTCCAGTTGGAACCATTTGTTTGTCTGAGTGGAAACCCTCTGGGTACAATCAAATTTAAAATAATCTCCATTTATTTTATGCTGAATAAGTTACATCCGGCCATTTTGTACATTAATAGTTAACTTTGCTGCCCATCCGGACAGGGAATCATCAGGCTAATTTACTCACCATGCTAACCAAAAACCTTACCAACGCTACCGATTTGATTTATGGTAAACCGCTCAGTGAAGAATTTGCTGATATTCTGTTGATATATACCTATATTACTGACGAAACCGGAGAGCCGACTACTTTTACATATAAAGGAAAAAGCGCTTCACGGCCTTTGGCAGATTTTAACTTCGGCACGGAGCAAATATGGTCGGATGCCATAGAGCGCATGCTGGAACATGGTCGCAACCATGATTTTGAATTGTTACTCGAAAACAAGCAGCATCATTTTTTTATAGAACTGGAAGATGCAGAGGGTGAATGCCTCTTTAGTGTTTTTAAAGTACCGGTTGAAGCCGGGAAAAAGCGCTTAATGTTTACGCTGTTGCGTAATATTACACCCATGTTGCGCATGAAATCGGTTTCCGGCAGCCGCAATGCACTGTTTAAGATTGTGGCCGAAAATATTCCGGATGTTTTCTGTGTAATTGATGTTCATGGAAACCTGATTTTTTTGAGTCCTTCCTTTACACAGCTTACCGGATATAAAACCAGTGAGTTTACGTTAAAATTATTGATTTCGATTCTTTCAGCCGATTCTTTTGCGCGCATCAGGAAAGTGTGGAATGGTTTTCAGCATTTGAATGCCGGGAATAACTCCGGGGGTGAAATAAATCCGGATCATACTGAAATTGAGCTCAGGCGTAAGGACGGAAGCCGGTGTTGGGTTGAAATCATATCGGCACCTTATGCCAATGCACTTGGCCGGTTCGAAGGAATTCATGCCATGATACGGGATATTACCGAGCGGAAAACCAGGCAGGAAGCCATTCACACCTCCCTGAAACATGAGCGTGAACTCAGTGAGGTGAAATCTAAGTACATCTCCAATGTTTCCCACGAATTCCGCACTCCGCTTTCCATCATCTACAGTAATCTTCAATTGCTCGAATCACATCGCTTTGAGCTGGATAAACAAACGATTGACGATGCTTTTGAGCTAAGCAAGATGGCGGTAAAGTCGTTATTGAGGGTGCTTGATAAAGTAACTATTGTGGATGCAGCGGGTAAAGGCAAACTGGAACTGAAACGGGCAGAGGTAAATATTACCGAATTTTGCAGTTCTCTGGTGAATGAATGCACTGAAATGACTCTGGTTTCCAATCGGATTAAAATGCAGGTTAACGGGATTATTCCCAATCTGAATGTGGATGAATACCTGCTTAAAAATGTATTGACCAACCTGTTACAAAATGCACTGATTTTCTCAGAGCGAAACAGTGAAGTCACTTTTTCAATAGGCTTTAATCACAGGGGTTGGTTGCATTTTGAGATTTGCGATCAGGGCATTGGCATTCCCGAAGCAGATCTCGAATATATATATGAGCCTTTTTATCGCGCTTCAAATGCACGGATGGTGAAAGGTTCAGGTTTGGGGCTAACCGTGGTGGCCGAATGTATCAAACTTCACAATGGTGAAATTTCAATTGAAAGTTCTCTGGGAAAAGGCACTTCTTTCTTAGTGGATATCCCGACTTGATCTTAATAAAAATGATGAAAGACCAGAAGACAATGAATAAGGAGCAGGTGGGCATAAAGGTTTTGCTTGTTGAAGATGACCATTCACTGGCCATTACCATTTCGAACCTGTTGCGCGTAAAGGGTTACCTGGTTACTCACGCCAGCGATGGAGCTGTAGGAATACAGAAAGCTTTCGAAGTTTTGCCGGATCTTATACTGTGCGATATTTCGATGAACGAGATCAATGGATACGATGTTTTTAATGTGCTTAAAGAAAGTCCGGTCACTTCAATGATCCCCTTTGTTTTTCTGACCGCAAAAAGCGAACTGAAAGACATCCGCTTTGGGATGCAACTGGGTGCCGACGATTACATTGTTAAGCCTTTTGAATACGATGAGCTACTCACCTCTATCGAAACCCGTCTGCGCAAAGCAGAGACTTTCCGAAAAGCAAACGAGGAGAAGTTTATTGCGCTTTCCATGATTTCACCTTATGGTATATACATTTATCAGGGAGAGACTTTTATCGAAACCAATCCCAGCCTGCTCGATATGCTGGGTTATTCCAGAAACGAATTGTTGAATAAGAGTTTTGCGGATATTATTGCCGAGCAGGACAGACCTGTTGCACTGGCACGAATCAATCGTTGTTTACGTGGGCTGGATAAAGAAATCCACCTTCGTTTTAATGCCATTCATAAGGATAAATCCCTGGTTGCCTCTGAGCTTTATGGTATTGAAGGCATCAGGGTGAAAGGCAAAACCAGCCTCCTGGGCATACTTACGCCCAGCAAACCCGAACTGGTTGAAAGCGAAGAACTGGATAACATCAATCTGAATGAAATTGAAGAGTTTGAAAAGGCGGTAGATATGATTGCGGGCAACCGAAACTATATCAGCACCGAACTTATCAACCGGCTGATTTCTGTGTTTCGTAACAATGAATTGCATCGTGAGAAGACCGACGATGTTATCGGTTTTTCTGAACGCGAACTGGAAGTGCTTGGTCAGGTTTGTAAAGGGCTTTCAACCAAAGAGATAGCTGATAAATTGTTTATCAGTAGCCGTACGGTTGAAAAGCACCGGGCCAACCTGATGACTAAGGTAGATGCCAAGAATATTATTGAAGTAATTATTTATGCGGTGAAGCATAAATTAATCGATTTGTAATAAAATCAGACTTTAATCGAGTTTAAGCACTGCAAGGAAGGCTGACTGAGGTACTTCTACATTGCCGATCTGCCGCATACGTTTTTTCCCTTTTTTCTGTTTTTCAAGCAGTTTCCGCTTTCGCGAGATATCGCCGCCGTAACATTTGGCGGTAACATCCTTACGCACGGCTTTTACGGTTTCACGGGCAATAATTTTCGCACCAATGGCAGCCTGAATGGCTATGTCAAACTGCTGCCGCGGTATAAGCTCCCTGAGCTTTGAGCAGATACGTCTGCCAAAATCGTAGGCATTGTCAAAGTGGATGAGTGTTGAAAGGGCATCTACCGGTTCGGCGTTCAGCAATATATCGAGTCTCACCAGCTTTGCCGGTTTATAGCCACTTATATGATAGTCGAAGGAAGCATAGCCTTTGGAAATACTCTTCAGTTTATCGTAAAAGTCGAAAACAATTTCACCCAGGGGCAGCTCAACGGTAAGCTCCACCCTGTCGCTGGTGAGGTAAACCTGATTTTTCAGGGTACCTCTTTTGCCAATGGTAAGCGTCATTACTGCACCCACATATTCTGATTTGGAGATAATCTGGGCAGAAATATAAGGCTCTTCGATGCGTTCCAGGTAGTTGGGTGCGGGCAATCCCGATGGATTATGCACATCAATAACCTCGCCTTTGGTGGTGTATGCTTTATAGGAAACGTTGGGCACCGTGGTAATCACGTCCATATCGAATTCCCGGTCCAGACGCTCCTGAATAATTTCCATATGCAACAGGCCCAGGAACCCGCATCTGAATCCAAATCCCAGGGCAGCAGATGATTCCGGCTCGAAAACCAGGGAGGCATCGTTAAGCTGAAGTTTTTCCATGGAGGCCCGCAGCTCTTCGTAATCATCAGCATCTATGGGGTAAATTCCCGCATATACCATGGGTTTAACATTGGTAAAACCCGAAATGGTTTTTTCGCAGGGTTTTTTCACATGGGTAATGGTGTCGCCAACCTTAACTTCGCGTGATGTTTTTATTCCTGAGATAATGTAACCCACATCTCCGGCGCTCAGCAACTCACGGGGTTGACGTGTAATTTTAAGCACCCCAATCTCATCCGCATGATATTCCTTACCGGTGGCGAAAAATTTTACGTGATCTCCGGGGCGAATCTGTCCGTTCATAATTCGGAAATAGGCAATAATTCCCCTGAAGGAGTTGAATACTGAGTCGAATATCAGGGCCTGAAGTGGGGCGTCAATATCACCGACAGGCGCAGGAACGCGGTGAATGATGGCTGCAAGGATGTCATCAACTCCTTCTCCGGTTTTGCCACTTGCCCGGATAATCTCTTCCGGTTTGCAGCCGATAAGATCAATAATCTGTTCTTCTACCTCTTCAGGCATGGCATTGATCATATCCATTTTATTTAAAATAGGTATGATCTCAAGGTCGTGTTCCAGGGCAAGGTAAAGGTTCGAAATGGTTTGTGCCTGAATGCCCTGGGTGGCATCTACAATAAGTAAAGCGCCTTCGCAGGCAGCAATGGAACGTGAAACTTCATAGGAGAAGTCAACGTGGCCGGGAGTGTCAATCAGATTAAGCTTGTAGTCTTCGCCTTTGAATTTGTAATCCATCTGAATGGCATGGCTTTTAATGGTAATGCCACGTTCCCGCTCCAGGTCCATATCATCGAGCACCTGTCCCTGTGATTGTCGCTGCGTAAGCGTACCGGTATATTCAAGGAGCCTGTCGGCGAGAGTGCTTTTGCCGTGATCAATATGGGCAATGATACAGAAGTTTCGGGTATTTTTCATCGGGTGCAAAGGTAGTATGAATTTAAATATGTTTTTATGGTATGTTGATTTGTTGAGTCGTTGATTTGTTGAGTCGTTGAGAGTAAGCAACCTAACAGGTTTTCTTCCGGTGCCTGAGCAATGGTTGGTGAGCTCCTGTCGAACCATTGTCGAACCATGTCGAAGGCACCCTGGCAGGTCTTCTTGTATTTATGTAAAGTGATCGGTGTTTCGTTTTGTTGATTTGTTTTCCGAATCGCTGCTCTCTCGGGATTTCGCTACGCTCAAGCCTGTCCGTCCGCCCACCTAAAGTGGAGCGGGAGTCCTTGAGTAATAATTCTCGCTTGAAAAAATAGCTTTAAATCATGTAAATTATGTAAATCCTGTTAATCCTGTCGGAATACTTGTTGATTTGTTGCCTGTCCGTCCGCCTAAGGCGGAGCGGGATTTGAAGATTTGAAAACTTGAGGACCGCAATCTGTTCCCCATGCAAAAAAATGTTAATCTTCAGACGAGAGCCCAATTTTTGCGTATCTTTGCACCCCTCAAAACATGAAATTTACGACCGTTTGTTAACTTTAAAAAAAATATTATGACTCAAATAAAAATGGCAATCAATGGTTTTGGCCGTATAGGCAGAAACGTTTTCAAGCTTGCCCTCGAACGCGACAACATTGAAGTAGTCGGTATAAATGACCTTACCAGTACCAGAACGCTGGCCCATCTTTTAAAATATGATTCCACTCAGGGACGTTTCCCCGGAAAGATTGAATTTGATGATACTGCAATGATTGTGGATGGCAAGAGATATCCGGTTACTGCCGAGCGCAACCCGGCTAATATTCAGTGGGCGCAAACCCCTGATGTAGTTATTGAAGCCACCGGTATTTTTCGTGCAAAAGAAAGTGCTAAAGGCGGCTATGGCGATCACCTTAAAAACGGTGCCAAAAAAGTTATTCTTACCGTTCCCGCAAAGGATACCATTGACCGTACCATTGTGCTGGGCGTAAATGAACACGATTTGAAAGATTCAGATCAGTGCGTATCTAATGCATCATGCACCACCAACTGCCTGGCTCCTGTGGCGAAAGTGCTTAACGATCGGTTTGGTATTGAAAACGGTATGGTAACCACCATTCATTCCTATACCAACGATCAGGTAATTCTCGATGGCCCGCATTCTGACCTTCGCCGAGCCCGTTCGGCTGCCTTATCTCAAATTCCAACCACTACCGGAGCTGCCAAAGCTGTGGGTATTGTTATTCCTGAACTTAAAGGTAAACTCGATGGTCTGGCCGTTCGGGTACCTACCCCTACCGGTTCGCTGGTTGACCTGGTGGTTAACCTGAAAACCGAAGTTACCAAAGAACAGATCAATGAAGCCATGAAGGAAGCTGCTGAAGGCCCGATGAAAGGTATTTTAGAATATACCGAGGATGAAATTGTTTCCATCGACATCGTTCACAATCCCGCTTCTTCCATCTTTGACTCCAAGAGCACTATGGTTTTGAATGGTAAAACTGCAAAAATCCTTACCTGGTACGATAACGAATGGGGTTATTCAGCCCGTGTAGTTGACCTGGCTGAAAAGCTTTTCTAAGCGATAAAAATAGCTAAATTTAAAAAGGCATCCATTGGATGCTTTTTTTTGGGGTTCTGATCAGCACCGATGATTTACCGGAGTAAATGGATGCTTCCCGTAAGGCTGCGTCTGGAGACGATCTTGTCATCGGGTGTTTCACTGCTGCCCACCACTTCAAATACATCGCAGGTGTAAAAATACACTCCTTCCGTGCAGGGTTTGTTGGTATTTTTATCCTTGCCATCCCACATAATACCCGGATCAACGGTTTGAAAGACAACCACTCCCCAGCGGTTAAATATTAGAAGGTCAATGCGTTCCACTGAGGTGTATCCCGGGAAGGGAACCAGGTAGTCATTATAGGTATCGTTGTTGGGCGTAAAAACATTTGGCAGACGGTAACGCGGGCAATCGTCAATACTGGTGCAAACCCGGGTGTAGTTGGCGGTGTCAATATTTCCCTGTTCATCTTCGGCAACCATGAAAAAACAACCGGCAATGGTTTGCATGGGCTTATATACATAGTTGAATTCATTGGCCGGAAAACTTTCAATAAGCCGGTGGGGGTTGCCCCATTCATATAAATAATAGCGTTTTACATCGGGGGCACAGCCTTGAGAAAGGTCGTTCCAGCGGAAGAACAATTCACGGGCATCACATTCCACGTCCACCAGAAGCGTGACCGCGCAGGGCGGAACATTGTCAACAGGACTGGCACACTGCTCCTGTGAGGCATTTATTATGGGATCAATGTAGCCGGGTGTTCCATAGCTTCCCAGGGTAACTGCCTTGTAGCAGTATTCCCGATCGTTGATTAGTCCGGTGTCGCTATAAACAGGAGTTATAGAGGTTCCGACAGAGTCAAACAAGCCGGTGAGATCGTTTTTGCGGTAAAAGACGTAAGTGCTGTTTAGCCAGGGTACTTCGGCGCGCACACTCAGATTAATCTGCTGATCGGTGGGACTGGTATTCAGAAATGCAGAAGAAGCCGGAGGCGTAAATCCTATGGAAAATACATTGTCAGGTGTATTGTTGATGAGCTCAAGGGCGTATGTATAGGCTGAACCTTTGGTATTTAGGTCCGTATCGTTAAAGGTAGTGTCATCAAGCGATGTAAAGCTGGCAATTTCAACCGGAGAGGTATAACCAAATCCCGCTGAACGGACAAGCCGGTAAATGTAAGGACCGGGCGTTTGAATGGTGTCCAGTTCGGTGGGTTTGCTCCAGACTACCTCAATTTCTCCATTATTGGCATCGGTGCTCAGTACATTTACATTGGTTATTACCGGTAAATCTTTTTTCAGGCTGGCGCAGACCTCCTCAGAAGTAATGCTTTCAGATCCATCTTCAAACCAATAGGTAATGCGGTAGCAATACTGCACGCCCCTTACCAGTCCGAAACTGTTGTTGTCGTCAATGAACACCGAATTGTTGATGCTGTTTGTGTTGGCTATCAGGCTAAATCCGGTTTCAGGCGGCACACCGGTCTGGCAAACTTCAGGCTCAAAATCAGTGGAACCTGTCCGACGGTAAATTTTATAGCCCGAAGCATTCATACAACGGGGTAAGTCCCAGCTAATCACCATGGTGTTACCCAATGGAGTTACGGCGGGATTTTCCACCCGGGGGGCAATTACCCTGATGTTGGCGGTTTTCAGGTCGAAGAGTTTCACGGGTGAGCCGTTGTCAATGGCTTTGAAAAACAACTGATAAGACAGACTGCGCACATGAGCACATACGGTAGGCCACAACAGTACAGCGCTTACCCGGCCAACGGAATCATCGGGCTGCTGCCATTGGGCGGGGCTCACCGGTAAAAGTAAGGGCCCGCCATCAGCGGTGAGCGTAATACGGTCGTTGTCCTCATCGGTGGCGCTTACCCTCAGGCGCAGGGTGTCGCCGGCAATCACACAGGTATCGGTATTTACGGTAAGTACCGGTGGATGATTGTTGCAGGCAAGGATATTTACCTGCATATCGCGGGTTACGTAGCCAACCCGGATGCCGTTGCGCCATTCTTCAATGATAAATGCAAAGTTATATTCACCCTGTCGGGACGGACTATCCCAGATAATGTCTCCGGTAACACTGTTTATGGTAAAAAGTCCGGGATCTGAGGCTTCTACTTCGTTGGGATATTTATAACCCGGTATATTATTGCCGTTTGCCCCCTTGCAAATGACCAGTTTGTAAGAAAGACTGTCGCCATCGGGGTCATAGGCGCCGGCATTATGTAAATAGGGGGTTCCAACGCAACCGTTATCTATGGGTGGTAATAAAAGTTGTGGCGAAGTGTTTCCACCCAGAAACGGGTTTACCACCAGTTGACTTTCAATATATAGTGGTACATCCACTGAATTGGGAATGTTTTGTATGCCCAGGTTTCGGTTGGGGTCCTCAAGCCAGATGATGTAGGTGGAAGGTGCCGCATAAGTGTGGGTGCCCACGTAAACGTTATATCTTATTTCAGGAGTGATCAATTCTCCCACATGCGGACAGTAAATGTTTGCAGGCGTGGTTCCGGGAGGGCCGTTGGCGCGCACCAGAATGTCACTTTGATCGTCGCCCCAGTTGATGATAAGTTCGCAACGGTCGGCTGAACTGGGCGCGAAAGTATAGGTGATAATGGTGGCTTCATAGGTGAGGCCAGAAATATGTCTATAGGTAATTTCCCCTGCCCGCTGATGGGTGGCCAGGCAAGTGGCCGGTATCAGCCATAAGCTCATCAGTAAGTATATAAAGGGATAACGAACAATAGAATATCCTGGTTTCATCGCAGCTACAGTGGGTTGAGTATTCAAAGGTAGGTAATAAATTTAATACAAGGCGCAATTCATTAAAATGAATGTTAAATAGGAATGTAGCAGCGTGGCTCAACTTTTCTGCTTGTCTTTAATCATGTTGAGTAAAAAGCTATGATGGTGAACTCGTACCGTTAAATTTTATACTTTTGTACTTGACATGGATATGATAGAAACTGCTGTAAATTATGTAATTGATCCCGACGAGGAGCGTAAGGAGATTCTTAAGCGTTACCGTAACCTGTTAAGTGCATGGGGAAAAGCCAGTGAGTCGAAAAACAAACGGCTGGTGCGTAAGGCATTTAACCTGGCGGTTACAGCACATAAGGACATGCGTCGCAAGAGCGGGGAGCCTTATATCTATCATCCGCTGGAGGTTGCCCGTATTGTGGCCGGTGAAATCGGGCTGGGCGAGACTTCCATCATTGGCGCCTTGTTGCATGATGTGGTGGAAGACACCAATTACACCATTGATGATATCCGCAGAATGTTTGGCGATAAAATTGCCAGTATTATTGACGGATTAACCAAAATAAAGGAGATCTTTGATCATACCTCCAATGCCTCTCAGCAGGCAGAGAATTTTCGGAAAATCCTACTTACACTTTCCGATGATGTACGCGTTATCCTTATAAAGCTGGCCGACCGTTTGCACAATATGCGCACCCTGGATGCCATGGTAGGGGAGAAGCAGTTGAAAATTGCCTCAGAAACCATTTATCTTTTCGCCCCACTGGCACATCGTCTTGGCTTGTATGCCATAAAAACCGAACTCGAAGACCTGGCCCTGAAATATACGGAGCCCGAAGTGTACTTTACCATCACTTCAAAATTAGCTGAATCTGAGGTTTCACGTACACGCTTTATCAATAAGTTTATCTATCCCATTAAAAAAGCTTTGGCCGAACAGGGGTTGAAGGTTCAGATAATCGGAAGGGAAAAGTCAATTTATTCTATATGGAATAAGATGAAGGCCAAGCAGATCCCTTTTGAGGAGGTGTTTGATCTCTTTGCGGTGCGTATTATCATTGATGCGCCTCATGAAAGCGAAAAGTATCTCTGCTGGCAGGCCTATTCCATCGTAACCGATTTTTATAGTCCCAAGCAGAACCGGCTGCGCGACTGGGTTTCCAACCCCAAAGCCAATGGCTATGAATCGCTGCACACTACCGTGATGAGCCATACCGGCCAATGGGTTGAGGTGCAGATACGCAGCAGGAGAATGAACGAAATTGCTGAAAAGGGCTATGCGGCTCACTGGAAATACAAGGAGAAAGTAAACAGCGAAAGTGGTATTGATCAATGGCTGAACAAGATCAATGAATTGTTGCAGCATCCCGACAGCAGCGCGTTGGCTTTTTTGGATGAGTTCAAACTCAACCTGTTTGCCGATGAAATTATCGTATTCACGCCTAAGGGTGAAATCAAAAACCTGCCGGTGAAATCCACCGCCCTGGATTTTGCCTATAGCATCCACAGCGAAATCGGCAACCAGAGTATAGGGGCCAAGGTAAACCATCGCCTGGTTTCCCTTAATTACCGGCTGAACAATGGGGACCAGGTGGAGATGATTACTTCCAAAAAACAAACACCCAAGCCCGAATGGATGGATTATGCCGTGACTGCCCGGGCGCGGTCGGTGATTAAGGAGGCCATTAAAGAGCAAAGACGGAAATTTACGGAAGAAGGCAAGAGTATGCTTGAAGGCTATTTTAAAGAATTAAATGTCGAATTTAGCCGACATTATCTGCTCCGGTTGCAGGAATGCAATCAGATTGCTTCTACCATTGACCTGTATTATAAAGTGGTGCATGGCGAAATCGGGCTGAAGGAATTAAAGGAATGCATGCATCAGCACGATAAAGGTAATTGGCTAAACATTATTACCCGCCCTTTCACACGCAGCCGCACGAATGTGCCCCACAGCCTGGGTGATGATATGCGCGAGAAGATGCAGAAAAAAGGAGGGGAGGCTCTGAAAGAGGATGAAAGCGGCTACCGCATTTCCGAGTGTTGCAATCCCATACCGGGAGATGAGGTAATCGGCTTTACCAGCCAGGATGGAAGCATCTGGGTGCATCGCACCAATTGCTCCGAAGCCATACAACTGATGTCAAAATATGGCAATCGCATCGTTAAAACTAAATGGCAAAGCCGCGAAGCCTCTGATTTTATTTCCACCATTCATATCTCAGGATTTGATAAACAGGGCCTCATTTCGGATGTAGTGCAGGTTATCACCGTTACTATGAACCTGAATATGCGTTCATTCCACATTGATTCCACCGGCGAAGTATTTGAAGCCAATATTAAGGTGATGGTTAACGACACCAGCCAATTAAACCATTTGATGGCCGAAATTCGCAAACTAAATGGCATTGAAGTGGTTTATCGGCTCAATTCAGCCCCCGATAAACAAGCCTGAATATGGCTGCCAGGCCGGCCGCAGCAGGCAGTGCGGGAATTTTCCCTTTTATTATTTTTATTTAAACTAAATATTGATAAGGAAAAATTGTGTACCTTTATCACGAAATTCAAAACAGTATCTCTGGTTGAGATATGCTTAAAAATGTTATGACTATGTCGGCATCAAGACAAGCTACCCATCGTGAAAACGAGAAAGTAAATTTTGAAGCAGTAAAGCGGATATTCACCGATTATCTCAAAAATAACGGTCATCGGAAGACTCCTGAGCGCTTTACAATTTTAAAAGAGATTTATGCTACTGAAGGACATTTTGATATAGAGTCGCTCTATATCAAAATGAAGAACAATAAATACCGGGTTAGCCGGGCAACCTTGTACAATACTATTGAACTGCTTCAAAACTGCAGCCTGGTAACCAAGCATCAGTTTGGCCACCATTGTTCCCAGTATGAGCGATCGTTTAAGTTCAGGCAACACGACCATTTTATCAATCTGGAAGATGGTACTGTGCTGGAATTTTGTGATCCCCGGCTTCAGGAAATTCAGGCTTCTGTTGAGAAGTTACTTGGCGTGACCATTACCTCACATTCTCTTAACTTTTTCGGTTACCTGAATTCTAAAGTTACCCCCTCCATTCCCGGTGCTGCTGAGTTAAAGGCCGCAGGAAACGGGCATGACAAGAGTCATCTCCGTAATCCCTAAGTTGTGCAGGCACTAATTTTAAGCTGCTGCATAGATAATTCACCAGATTTTAGTAACATTGCACTTTCAAACCGTCTGTAAGGAAATCAGGTAATTGCTGTGTCTGTCGGGTAAGGTTTGACTAACGAATTAATACCGGTTTCGATGAAAATTGATGTGCTGTTGGGTCTGCAATGGGGCGACGAAGGAAAAGGTAAGATTACCGATGTACTCACGCCCGATTATGATGTAATTGCCCGCTTTCAGGGTGGTCCAAATGCGGGGCATACCCTTGAATTTAATGGTGAAAAACATGTGTTGCATACCATACCCAGCGGTATTTTTCATCCACATAAGAAAAATGTAATCGGAAACGGTGTTATCATCGACCTGTTTTCGCTAGCCCGCGAAATAAAGAATCTCAGGAAGTATGGCGTAAAACCTGAAGAAAATCTGTTTATTTCGAAGCGTGCCCATATGATTTTGCCCACCCATCGCCTGCTCGATGGAGTAGAAGAAGTCGCAAAAGGAAATTATAAGATTGGTTCCACCCTTAAAGGCATTGGTCCCACCTACACCGATAAAACAGGTCGGCTGGGGTTAAGGATAGGGGATTTGGCTGCAGCCGACTTTCAGCAGCGGTACGACAGGCTTAAGGCGCATCATCTGCGCATTATCCAATCCATCTATCCGGAAATAGCTTTGCCCAGGATTGAGAATTACACCCTGGAAGATTACGAAAAACTGTGGTTTGACAGCATACGTTATCTGGATGATATCCCGAAGATCGACAGTGAAATTTATATCAATCAGGCCTTAAAGGAAGGCAAAAAGATTTTGGCTGAAGGTGCTCAGGGCACCATGCTTGATGTGGATTTTGGTACGTATCCGTTTGTAACCTCCTCCAATACCATTACCGGAGGTGTATGCAGCGGTCTTGGTATTGCGCCCCAACGCATTGGTAAGGTATATGGTATTTTTAAAACCTATTGCACCCGCGTGGGCAGCGGCCCTTTTCCCACCGAGCTTTTTGATGAGACCGGAGATCGCATCAGGGAAGAGGGCAAAGAGTTTGGCTCCACTACCGGACGTCCCCGACGCTGCGGCTGGATTGATTTGCCGGCACTGCGCTATTCGGTTATGCTCAACGGCGTTACCCATCTGGTGATGATGAAATCCGATGTGCTTGACACGTTTGAGTCCATTAAAGCCTGCACCCATTACAGGGTAAATAAGCAGGATTATGACTTCCCGGGATATGAAACTCTGTATCAGTCTATTGAACCGATATATCAGGAGTTTAAGGGCTGGCAGGTTCCGCTCACCAACTGTAAACACACTTCCGATTTTCCGGAAGCTTTCAACAGTTACATCAATACCCTTGGAAAGGAGTTGGGACTGCCTGTTGCCATTGTTTCGGTAGGACCTCAGCGCGAGCAAACCGTAATGACCAAATATCCATAAATCAAAAATAAATAGTGAGAGAAATCACCGCCCTGATACATAAGGACCTGATGCTTGAACTGAGGCAGAAATATGCCATTAATGGAATATTGCTTTATGTGTTTTCCACCATTTTTGTGGTGCAATTGAGTTTTGGCCGGGTAATCGACGACACTACCTGGATTGCGTTGTTCTGGGTCATACTGCTGTTTGCTGCCTTCAATGCAGTATCAAAAAGTTTTGTGCAAGAAAGTTCCGCCCGCCGTCTGTATTACTTTACACTGGCTTCCCCGGTTTCCGTTATTGCATCCAAAATGATATACAACGCCCTGCTTATGGTTTTTCTGGGCGGGCTCAGTCTGGGCATTTACTCCTTATTTATGGGGATGCCTGCGCTGGGTATGTCTTTGTTTCTGCCGGCATTTATATTGGGGTGCATAGGGCTGGCTACTGCCATTACCATGGTTTCAGCCATTGCATCACGTACCGGTAACAATACGGCATTAACGGCTATACTTGGCTTTCCGGTGGTGCTGCCCTTATTGTTGTTGCTCATAAAAGCCTCACAGTTATCGCTCAGCCGGAGTGTGGCCGATATCGAGATGCTCAAACTTTTACTTTCCATCACACTGATTGATGCTGTGGTGGTTATTTTGGCTATTGTTTTATTTCCTTATTTATGGAGAGATTAGACAGAAAAAAAATCCCTGTAAGGGGGCTGTGGTGGAAGCTTACCGGCATAGCGCTGGTGCTTTATTCCGTAATTGCCGGGCTGCTGATTGACGTTCCCGAGCTGCCGTTCATTCATCAAACCATACGTAACTTGTTTTATCATGTTTGTATGTGGTTTGGAATGTTTGTGATGTATGGTACCGCGCTGGTGTATAGTATAAAATATCTTGCCAATTATAAGCTCGATGATGATCTGTATGCTTCCGGTGCGGTATATACGGGACTCTTTTTCGGGACGCTCGGATTGCTCACCGGTATGTTGTGGGCTAAATTTACCTGGGGCGATTTCTGGACCAACGATCCCCAACTGAACGGGGCTGCAGTAAGTATGATGGCCTATCTGGCCTATGCGGTACTGCGCAGTTCCATTGATGAAGTGTCGATGCGGGCACGCATTTCGGCAGTGTATAACATATTTGCTTTTATGTTACTTGTCATTTTTCTGGGGGTGTTGCCGCGGCTTGCCGACAGTTCGCTGCATCCCGGAAAGGGCGGAAACAGTTCCACCATGGAAGGGCTGGATATGACCATGCGCATGGTGTTCTGGCCGGCAGTAATTGGCTGGATACTCATTGCAGTCTGGTTGCTCACCCTGCATGTGCGTTACCGTAAACTGAAACAAAATATTCAACTTAATCAAACTCAATTATGATAATAACCGGAGATTTGCTTATCGTTGTGGTGGCAGTAATGGCCATTATTTTTGCCGGGCTTGGCATCTATCTGTTTTCCATTGACCGTAAACTAACCCGTCTGGAGAAAAAGCAGGAGATAAATAATGTGTTTAATCCTGAACAATAAAATCAGGTAAACGTTTACCTGATTAATAAAAATTGTATTTTTGTAAACCTCTAAATTGTTTACATTATGAAACGTATTCATATACTGGCACTTGTTTTTGTGGTTGCAGCCATTGGCGTAGTGCTTAGCCTTTCCATGAACACCTCAACCTATGCTGATTTTAATGAAGCTACGGCCCATGCCGGCCGTGAGTATCATGTTATCGGCACCCTTAGTCCTGACCGGCCCATGCATTACGATGCAAAAACTGATGCCAATGCCTTTTCATTTTATATGCTCGACAACGCCGGTAATGAGATGCTGGTTAAGTTTACTGATACCAAGCCCCAGGATTTTGAAAAACTGGATCAACTGGTTGTTATTGGTGAAATGAAGGACGGTTTTTTTGAAGCCCACAAGATGAATCTCAAGTGTCCTTCCAAATACAACGATGACAAGATGCCTGAAGGGTATAGTGAAACCGGCTACGGCAAATAATCACTCCATACGGTCGAATTCAAGTCTGATGTCATCTATCCACAACCTGCTTTTGCGGTTGTTCCATAAATAAATTTTTATTTCATCTGATGGTTTCAGTGAATCAGGCAAGATATAGCTGCCCGAAAACTGCCGCCATTCCCCACCTTTTGCAAAGAATTCAGCTATCGGATAACTCTCATAATAGTTTGCGCTGTTGATGCTGACCACCACGTTCCCCGGTGGTGATTTCTCTTCTGAGTAAATCCAGGCGGTAATGTCAAGATTTTTGGGCGTCGGCTGGCTGATGTAACCCAACTTCTGCTGAAATGCAATGCTGAACTCATGTTCCTGATCTACCCGGCTCGACTGCACGCCAGAATGGACCCTGTCAGAAACAAGGGTATTCCCATTTACCCAGGAGACAGGCTCAGCAGCCAACAGAGAATCTGTGTTTTCGAGGTTAGTGTAAATGATTGTACTTTTCGGTGCTGTCTTTTCACGTTGATCCGGGGCCACCCCGCAGGAAATAAGAATAATTCCGATAAAAATTGTAAAAACCAAAGGCTTCTTCATGTGGAGAGATTTTGATGCCAAAGGTACAAAATGTTGGTATTGAATTGAGCGGCGTCCCTTTTGTGTTTAATGGATTATTTTAACGTAGCATCTGCTTAATCCAAAAACAAAGTCAGGGTGCGACTCAAAGTCGCGCCCTGACTCTCCATAAGGAGATTTGGGTCTGAAAAAGTCAGAGTGGGACTCAAAGTCGCGCCCTGACTCTCCATAAGGAGTTTTGGGTCTGAAAAAGTCAGGGTGGGATTCAAAGTCGTGCCCTGACTCTCCATAAGGAGTTTTGGGTCTGAAAAAGTCAGGGTGTGATTCAAAGTCGTGCCCTGAATGCATGTACGAATACAACGTAAATACCTTTCATTATGAGTGCCGGCGAGGGTTAATCTGGTTTACCCGGACAACAATATGGGTAATTACCAAAAGTACAGTGCTTTTATGAATAATATTTATACCTTTGTTCAGTAAATATGCTGAGGAAAACATTTCACTTTTATAAAATAATTACACTATGAGCAAAACTCTTTCATCAACTGATTTGATGGCACTTGAAGACAAGTATGGTGCGCACAATTATCATCCATTGCCTGTTGTACTGGCCAAAGGCGAAGGAGCCCTGGTATGGGATGTTGAAGGCAAACAGTACTATGATTTTCTTTCAGCTTATTCGGCTGTAAACCAGGGACATTGTCACCCTAAAATTATTGGAGCACTCACAGAGCAGGCATCAAAGATGACCCTCACCTCACGGGCGTTCTTCAACGACTCACTGGGGGTATATGAAAAGTATGTAACCGAATACTTTGGTTACGACAAGGTATTGCCTATGAATACCGGTGCAGAAGCTGACGAAACAGCGCTTAAGCTCTGTCGCAAATGGGCTTACGAGAAAAAAGGCGTGCCTGCAAATCAGGCTAAAATTATTGTTTGCGAAGGCAACTTCCACGGTCGCACCATTACCATCGTTTCCATGTCAACTGACCCGGATTCCTATGGTGGATTTGGTCCCTTTACCCCGGGTTTTATTAAAATACCCTATAACGATCTGAATGCTTTGGCCGAAGCGCTTAAAGATCCCAATGTAGCCGGTTTCCTGGTTGAGCCCATACAGGGTGAAGCTGGTGTTTTTGTACCGGACGAAGGCTACCTAAGCAAAGCTTTCAAGATGTGTAAGGACAAAAATGTGCTCTTTATGGCCGATGAGGTGCAGACAGGTATTGGACGCACCGGTAAGTTACTGGCCTGCGAACATGAAAATGTACGTCCTGATGTGCTGATTCTTGGTAAAGCCATGTCGGGTGGGGTTTATCCTGTTTCCGCAGTTTTGGCCGATGACGAAATTATGATGGTTATAAAACCAGGTGAGCACGGCAGTACTTTTGGCGGAAACCCGATTGCCGCAAGAGTGGCTATGGCTGCCCTTCAGGTAGTTAAAGATGAGAAACTCGCTGAGCGTGCTGAAAAACTGGGAAAAATTTTCCGCGATGAAATGTCAGCCATCAAGAGCGATATGATTACCCTGGTTCGCGGTAAAGGTTTGCTTAATGCCATCATTATTAAGCCCAAGAATGGCAAAGAAGCCTGGGATGTTTGCGTTACGATGAAGGAAAATGGTTTGCTGGCCAAACCTACCCATGGTGACATCATCCGTTTTGCGCCTCCTTTGGTTATCACCGAAGAACAGCTTCGTGATGCCATCGAAATTATTAAGAAGTCAATTCTTTCGTACGAATAATCGAAACATTGATTTTATACAAAAGCCGGAGCCAAACACTCTGGCTTTTTTTACTTATAGTGGGAGGTTGATGTGTTGATTTGCTGATGTGTTGATTTGTTGATTTGCTGATGTGTTGATGTGTTGATGTGTTGATTTGTTGATTTGCTGATGTGTTGATGTGTTGATGTGTTGATGTGTTGCCCTTCGAGGGTTCGCTGGTTCGACTGGTTCGACAAGAGCTCACCAACCAGCTCACCAACCATACCTCAGGGTAAAATTTGTTGAGCGGTTAAGTGGCCCACTCGTCCCTCGTCCCCCGTCCCTATCCAACAATCTCTGTCCGCCTTACCAAAGCAAAATCACGCAAGTCAGGAAAGAAGCGGTCGAACTGCGTTTGGTAGTAGCCATAGTTTTTATGAAGTTCTTCTGTGGCATGTTCCATCCCTGAGGCGAAAGAGGTTCGCTTGGCCATGCCGCTGAGGCCGCGGTGCAGGCCTTCGAGCTTGCTGTAATTGAACAGCCAGTCGTTTTTAAGCATATAGGGCAGCATGAAGCGGGTTCGGGGAGGCAGTTCCTGAAACCGCCGCATCAGCACATGATACATTCCCATGGTAAAGTGTTTTAGCGGTTCATCGGACCATCGTTCCCAGCCGACCGCCAGAAAGTGGTCAAAATACATATCTACCACCACGCCGGCATATTTGCGGAACAGGGGTCGCAATCCGTGAACGGTCTCTTTTACCACCGCATGGGTGTCGGTGAATTCATCAATGGCGCGGTGCAGTTGAATTCCAGCCTGAATGCCTGTGCTATAAAGTTCAACTTTCTTTCCCTTCACATGATCGGCTATAAAGTTGCCAATAATGATCTCAGGGTCATCGCCGGAAAGGTAAAGATGGGCCAGGAAGTTCATACTTGACAAAAGTACAACTTTATTCGGGTAGTGAGTAGTGATCCGATAGCTAGTGGGATTAGAAGTTAGAGGTTAGAGGTTAGATGTTAGAGGTTAGA
>JAVEQP010000036.1:31179-32595 GCA_034007585.1 Lentimicrobium sp.
ATCGGAAATCGAAAATCAGAACCGGAGCGAAGCGGAGCTCACCGAAGGTAAATCGAAAATCCGAAATCCGCAATCAGAGATCTCCCCCCGTCTCCTTGTCTCCCTGTCCTCCTTTCCCCGTCCCTCGTTCCTCTACTTCCCAACCGCAACCCTGGCCGCTTTCAGCCACATGGTCATTTTGATGGACAGGTTGATGAAAAGGATGTTACCGTTGGCGTTGCGTTCGATGTTTTCTATGGATTCGTCAAAGGCGGCGCTGATGGGTTCGATGTTGCCCGGATGGATGAAGTCGGAAAATTTGCGGATAAATTCCATCTCATCCCCTTCGCTTCGAATGTTGGCCTCCAGACCATAATTCATCAGCAGGCAATAGCGGGCGATGTTGAGACTGTAGTTGAGCAGGCTCTTTTGCTTTTCGCGGCCCAGCTTCATAAAGTCAGCGCTTAACTTGTGGATGGAAGCGAAATTGTTTACATAACACAGCCGCATCCAGTTTCTGAAAAAGATAAAGTTGTGCTCGTCTGCATCACCTGATTCCACCAATTGCAGGGCGCTATTCAGGTTGCCGCCTGCCCTGAACTTTACCTTTTCAGCTGCTGTTCCGGATATTTGCTTTATCCTGATTAATCCTTCCACGAGTTTATCATCGGGTAAGGGGGCAAAGTGTATCATCTGCGTACGCGATAAAATAGTTACCGGTATGAGGTCAGGGTTTTCAGTAATCAGGACAAACAGCGTTTTATCGGGTGGCTCTTCCAGAATTTTAAGTATGCGTGGAGCCGCAGCATGGTAGATGCGTTCAACCATCCAGATTATCATTACCTTATATTCCGATTCAAAGGATTTATAGGTCAGGGTGTGGTTAATGCTGTTGATGTCATCGGTGTTTATGATCCCCTGCTTGTTCTCAAGGTCAAGCCGCTGATGCCACTCCTCCAGGGTGATATAGGCCTGTCGTTCAAGGAGGTAGGTACGCCATTCCCCGAGAAATTCATTGCTTGCCGGCTTCTTAACCCCAGCGGTTTTGGCTACCGGAAAAATAAAATGTAGATCGGGATGGGCCAGTTTGGCGTATTTTATGCAGGAAGGGCATACCCCGCAGGAATCTTCAGCTCCCCGGTTAGTACAGTTGATGTATTGCGCATAAGCAAGTGCCATAGGTAATTTGCCCGATCCCGGGGCACCGTGAAACAACTGAGCATGACTAACCCTGTGATCCTTAACACTGTTGATGAGGCGCTGCTTGATCTCCTCCTGACCTGCGATGTCCGCGAATTTCATTTTAAATCCTATATGTTGAAGACTCCAAAATTAACAATTTGCCGGCATTTGGGATGATAAAATAACCACTTTCCCCATTGCCCGGTTATTTTTAGTTTGAATGGACACGATATTGTGCAGGCAAAGAGCCTGCAA
>JAVEQP010000037.1:0-32432 GCA_034007585.1 Lentimicrobium sp.
AACGCGGTAAATCGCGCTGAGGGTTTTTACATTCTTCAGCCGTGGTTGAAATGGCATCAAATCCAATATAGGCAAAGAAAACCCCCGACACTCCTTTAAGTACGCCACCAATGCCATTGGGTGCAAAAGGACTCCAGTTGGCCGGATTCACATAAAAAGCACCCACACCGATTACCATCAATAAAATAGCCAGCTTTAACAATACCATGATATTGCTTGCTCTTTTTGACTCACGTATTCCCCTATATACCAACCAGGTAATAAATATCACGATAGCGAAAGCGGGAATATCAGCAATCAACCTGAAACCACCGATGGAAGGTGCAGTATTCCAGGCACGGTATGCTTCGGCCAGTTCACCAGGCAATGCGGAAAATCCGGTACCCTGAGCCATAAGCAGAGAAGCTTCTTTAAACCCGCGGGAGGCACTCAGGTAATCAATAGCTAAAAAGTCAGGGATATAAATGCCAAAGCCTTGAAGCAAACCACAGAAATAGCCAGACCAGGAAATGGCTACTGCAATATTGCCTACGGCGTATTCCATAATCAGGTCCCAGCCGATAATCCAGGCAACCAATTCACCAAAACTGGCGTAGGCGTAAGTATATGCACTTCCGCTAAGGGGAATGGAAGAGGCAAACTGAGCGTAACACAATGCGGAAAAGCCACAGGCGATGGCTGAAAAAACAAAAAGTAACGAAACTGCCGGTCCACCCGCAGCAGCAGCATTGCCGATGGTACTAAAAATACCCGCACCCACAATGGCTGCAATACCGAAAGCCGTGAGATCACGCACATTCAAATCTCTGTGCATATGCTCACCTGCCTGCCGTTCAGACTGGGCTGTGGCAAGGATATGCTCTACCGATTTTCTTCTGAAAAGCGTATTGAATCGCAAAAGCCATGAGATTTACCCGCCAAATATAGGATATTATTTTTTTTATCTGATAAATAAGCGGCAACAATGTGCTGGATTAGGGTGTTATTTTATCAGCATAATAAAAAAACTTCAATACCGGTGGATGGATCAACGATGCCGGCCTCTTTTGAAAAACCATTAAAAGCTCCATTGAGGCCGGGGTGTTTCTTGTTTATTATCCATTCATCCGATGTCTCAAGGTATTATCAAAAACGCCTGGTTTATTAACAACCCCCGCCGGCTTATAGCCGTGAAGGGTCGAAATGCACTAAATCCAACCGCCCCAAAAGCAAAACAACAGGTTGATAATGCGTTAACATTACTAACCTGTTGTTTGGTGGTATCGGCCGGGATCGAACCAGCGACACATGGATTTTCAGTCCATTGCTCTACCGACTGAGCTACGATACCCCTTAAGCGGTTGCAAAGTTACGCAAGAATTTTTCATTTTAACAAATATTTTAATAAAATTTATTCGCATTCGCTGTAAATCAGGTATTTTTGCCAGGTTTCGTATTGTCGCGACAGGTAGTTATCCATGGCATCCATATGATTAATTGAAAATTTAGAATGCACTTTCTCATTTGTGATCTGGGAAACACCAGAGCTAAAATTGCATTATACAACGATGACGTGCCCATAAAGCAGGCCATTCTTACGGAAGTTGATCCGGAAGCCTTTGTCCGTCTGCTTAATTCTTCGGGGTTCAATCATGCCGATGCAGCCATCGTAAGTTCCGTTTCACAGGAGACCGCACCGTTTATCGATCAGATCGATGCCGGCCGGATCATCACTTTAACGGAGCATACTTTACTTCCGCTGATCAATGAATACAAAACACCCGCAACTTTAGGCAACGACCGTATAGCCGGGGCTGTGGGTGGAGCAGCACTCTATCCCGGTAAAGACATTCTGGTAATTGACCTGGGAACAGCCATCACTTATGACTTTGTAGAAAAGGGGAAAACATACAGAGGTGGCAGCATTTCACCGGGAATAAACATGCGCTTTAAAGCATTGAATGCTTTCACCATGCGGCTGCCGCTGCTTTCTGTATCGCCTGAAGTGCCCCTGACAGGCACCACCACCTCCGAGGCCGTAGGATCCGGGGTGATGAATGGTTGTATGGCCGAAGTATCGGGAATAATTGAGGCTTACCGGCTACTGTATCCGGAGATAAATATAATTCTTACAGGTGGAGACCTGATTTATTTTGAAAAAATGCTGAAAAATAACATCTTTGCAAACCCTAACCTTATCGTTTGGGGTTTAAAACAAATTTTGACTTATAATCTTGAAAAATAAACCCATCTGCCGTGCATTCCAGCTTTTGCTGTTGATATTATTTGTCCAGAATACTGCTTACAGCCAGGGACGCATAAGTTCGCCCTACTCCCGCTTTGGCATAGGGGACATCATGACCACTGCCGGGGTCAATCAGCGGGCCATGGGAGGCATCGGTTATGGCATAAGTTCTCCCTTTTTCGTAAATGCTTTAAACCCGGCCACCTATACCAGCTTTGACACCCTATCCTTTGTGTTTGATGTGGGTGCAGATGTTCGTCAGGCAAGCCTCAGCACCCTCGATAAGAGTGAAACCGCTAATGCCGCTTCATTGAGTTACCTGAAATTTGGGTTTCCAATTACCAAATGGTGGCGGGGCGCTTTTGGTTTATTACCCTTCAGCAGCACCAATTACCATATGCAGGATTTAAGTGTGGAAGAAAATATTGGGAGTGTAAAACGACTTTATAAGGGAGATGGTGGCATAAATCAGCTGTTTTTGGGAAGCGGTTTTAAACTGAACCCTAATCTTAGTATCGGTTTTAATTTCGCATACCTGTTTGGAACCCTTAATCAAAGCAGTGCCAATACTTTTCCTGACTCAGCTTACCGAATGAATTATAAATTAATTTCGTCAACTAAAGTAAATGACGTATATTTGAATTATGGTATCTACTACCGGAAAAATCTGAAAAATAATATGCAACTATCTGCAGGAGCAAGCTTCAGTAATAATCAAAATATGAGCGCCACGCTGGAACAGCTCGGCTATCGCTATTTTATAGCCTCTACCGGGACAGACAATGTGGTGGATACCGTAGTGAATGTAACTGGCACTAAAGGTAAAATTACGCTTCCGGCCAACCTGGGCCTGGGTTTTTCACTGGGAAAATTCGATAAATGGCTGGTTGGTGTTGATGTACAATATCAAATGTGGGAAAAATACAAATATTTTGACCGTGTTGATTCCCTGCAAAACAACTTCAGATTAGGGGTTGGCGGTGAGTTTACGCCCAGTGTATCTACGGTCTCAAACTACTTCCAGCGTATTACTTACCGTGCCGGCCTGAGCTATCAAAACAGTTTTTTACAACTTCGCGATCAGCGCATCGATGAGTTTGGCATAAGTTTTGGTTTAGCCTTGCCACTACCACGTACCCGCTCCACCCTTAACCTGACGGCTGAACTGGGAACACGTGGTACAACAGCTCAAAACCTGATTAAAGAAAATTATATCCGATTTACTTTAGGGCTGTCCATCTTCGAAAGATGGTTTATAATCAGGAAATACGATTAATCACACACTAAAAAAAGCATAAACTATGAAAAAGGTTGTTAAAGCTTTAATTTTCTTTCTGGTAATGACCATGATACCATTCAGCGCTACCTGGGCACAAACTGAAGAAGATACAGAAGAAAGTGCTACCACAGCAGGTCCTAAATATGGTACAGATTCAGTAAATTGTGTAATGAATCTTTCACTGTATCGCGAATTTTATAAACAGAAAAACTTTAAGGATGCTTACCCACACTGGCGCTGGGTATTCAACAATTGCCCGCTGGCAACCATGAACTTATATATTGACGGTGCCAAGATGGTAAGTAATTTAGTAGATGAAACCAAAGATGCTGCCCTGAAGGATAAATATGTGGACACACTTATGATGGTGTATGATCAACGCATAAAATATTTTAATAAAGAAGGTTTTGTGCTTGGGCGGAAAGGTATAGATTTGTACACTTACCGTACCGATAAAATTGAAGAAATTTACCCGGTGCTCAAAAAATCGGTTGAACTTTCCGTCAATAAATCCGAAGGAGCGGTATTGGTTTACTATTTCAGGGCAATTATCGGGATGGTTGACCTTCAGAAGCTTGAGAAAGTGGCTATTATTGATGGTTATGATGTAATCAGTGAAATTGTTGACCACAACATTCAGGCGAACCAGCAGAAAGCCAAGGCCCTGGCTAATTGGGAAAATATAAAAGCCAACATTGAATCTACTTTTGAACCCTTTGCCACCTGTCCTGACCTAATCAGCATATATCAGAAGAAATACAATTCAAATTCCGATGATGTAGAAACCCTGAAAAAAATCACCAATGTACTTGACCGTAAGGGCTGCAATGACTCTGAGCTGTTTTTCCAGGCCACTGAGAAACTGCACACCCTGGAACCCAGTGCACAGTCCGCTTATTTGATGGGAAGCCTTTATCTCGGCAAAGAAAACATGAGCAGGGCTGCCACCTATCTGCAGCAGGCTGCCAACCTGTTTGAAGAACCAGAAAATCAAGTCCGGGCACTAAACCTTCTGGCAAACATACAGTTTAACCAGCGGAGTTATTCACAAGCAAGAGCTACTGCTCAAAAGATATTACAGATCAATCCAAATTATGGAAAGGCATATCTGCTGATTGGTGATTTGTATGCCGCAAGCGCTGCTAACTGCACCGAAGACGATATGAGTGGGAAAACAGTATTTTGGGCTGCGGTAGATAAATATGTCAAAGCCAGGAGCGTTGACTCATCTGTAGAATCTGAAGCCAATCAGAGAATAGGTCAATATTCACAGCATTTCCCCCCCAAGGAAGATCTTTTCTTCCGCGACATGGAAGAAGGAGGCTCATATACTGTCGGATGCTGGATCAATGAAGCGACTACCATCAGACCGGCCAAATAAGCGTTGAGCTTACTGTGAACAGCCGAACTACATTTTCGAAATTACCGGTCAACCTATCAGGCGTTGTTCTCATTTTATTGGGAATAACGCTTTTGGGCTGTAAAAATGACCTGAAGGAAGTGGAACGGCTTAGCGAAAACGATACCCTACCTTCGATGTATGCCAAAGAAGTTGAAATATCTGAAAGTGAAGCCGGACGCATAAAATACACCTTAACTGCCCCGGAACTCTGGCGCTACGAAGACAAATCGGGTGCGGTAATCAAGTTTCCCAATGGCTTTAAGGTGGTTTTTTTCGACTCGCTCAATCCTTCGGTCATACGTACTGAAATTACGGCCCGTTATGGCATCAACAATGAATCCAAGCGCACCATGGAAGCCAAAAATAATGTAGTGGTTCATAATTTTCAGGCTAATGAAACCCTGAATACTGAACTCCTGATCTGGGATCAAAACACCCACAAGGTATTTTCAAACACCCTGGTTACCATTACTACTCCCGATAAAGTTTTATATGGAGATGGCATGGAGTCTGACGAAAAATTTTCCAACTGGACCATACGTAAACCGCGGGGTGAAATGTATGTTAAGGATAACAATTGATGTTTGGCAGAACTTTTTTCTGTTAAATTGTTACATTAAGTAATGAATCTCTGGATACCTATAATTATTACACTTGCGCTGTCCGCCGTTTTTTCGGGCATGGAAATCGCTTTTGTTACTGCCAACAAGCTTAAAATAGAAGTTGACAAGAACAAAGATCTGATGTCGGCTAAAATCCTGTCGCGATTTCAGAAGAAACCCTCTATGTTCATCGGGGCATTGTTGCTGGGAAATAACGTGGCACTGGTCATTTATGGTATTTACATCGTCCGCCTGCTCGAAACACCTATACTTCAACTGTTGCCTTATGGAACCCAGTCAGAAGTTGTGGTGCTGATTATACAAACCCTCATTTCCACCCTGCTTATACTTTTCTTCGCTGAATTTCTGCCCAAAGTTCTATTCCGTATAAACCCCAATAACATCCTTAATGTACTGGCGGTTCCGGTGTACATTTTTTTTATCTTGTTCTACCCCGTGATTGTGTTCTTCATTGGCATATCAGAATTTCTACTGCGCTATCTTTTTAAGGTAAATATCACCCAGCCTGAATATTCATTCGGAGTCATTGATCTCGATCATTTTGTGAATGATTCATCCGCACATGAGCCCAGTGAAAATGATGACTACCAGGAAATACAGATGTTTCAGAATGCCCTTGATCTGGGCAATATCAAATTGCGGGAGTGTTTGATTCCGCGCAACGAAATTGTCGCGCTGTCGCAGGACGAAAGCACTGACACCTTGTGCGAGGCATTCATTACCTCAGGGCATTCCAAGATTCTCATCTATCAGGACAGTATTGATAATATTATAGGTTATACCCACAGCTATGACCTGTTTAAAAAGCCTGAATCTGTCAAAAGCATTACCAAGCCGGTACTTATTGTGCCCGAAACCATG
This sequence comes from Lentimicrobium sp., assembly GCA_034007585.1. Classification (GTDB taxonomy): domain Bacteria; phylum Bacteroidota; class Bacteroidia; order Bacteroidales; family Lentimicrobiaceae; genus Lentimicrobium. The sequence continues at coordinate 6,390 of JAVEQP010000037.1, forward strand.
CAGGCCAACCGGGTGCTGAACATGTTTATGCAGGAACGTAAGAGCGTTGCCCTGGTGGTAGATGAATTTGGCGGCACCGCCGGTATGGTTACCATGGAAGACATTATAGAAGAAATTTTCGGAGAGATTGACGATGAGTTTGATGTGGAAGACCTGATTGAAAATGTGCTGGATGAAAATGAATTCCTTTTTTCGGGTCGTCTGGAAATCGATTACCTCAATCAGAAATATAAGCTTGGCCTTCCTGAAACAGATGATTATGAAACCCTTGCCGGTTACATCATCCATCATTACGAAAATATTCCATCGGTGAAGGATGAAATACAAATTGGTAATTATCTGTTTACCATAGTTAAAGCTACCGACACCCGTATTGAAGAAGTACTTATCCGGATAAATCCTTCCTGACAAGATAAAATAAAATGCAGGTACCCCCATTTTCCGATGCTGAGTGGACAAACCTCTGAATATACCAACCACCCTGTAAGCCAAATTTTTATACTATTTCCAATTTTATTTTTATCCTTAAACAATTATTGTAAATTTGCACCCTCTTTCAAAAATAATTTTCCAAAATGGCATTAATAGGTGATATTCGAAAACGGTCAGGATTACTGGTAATAATCATTGGTATAGCGCTGGCCGCCTTTGTGTTAGGTGATTTGCTTTCAAACCGCAATCCGAGGCAGGGTGTAAATACGGTTGGCAAGATAAATGGCGAACCCATACTTATAACCGACTACAACCAGAATGTGGATGAAAATCTGGAAGCCCGGCAAATGAATTCAGGTAAGGAAAACCTTACCGCCGATGAGCAGTTTCAGGTCAGGCAGTCCACCTGGGATCAAATGGTAAATGAAACTTTGCTTGCTGAGCAAGTGGATAAACTTGGAATAACCGTTTCTACCCAGGAGCTTGATGACCAAATCAGGGGTAAAAACCCGCATCCATATATTGAGCAGAGTTTCCGCGATCCTGAGTCCGGTAGCTTTGATCCGGCTATGGTCATTAACTTCCTGCAAAACCTCGATAATGTTGATCCACAGATGAAGCAACGCTACCTGCTGATTGAAAAGGCCATTAAAGAAGACCGCTTAAGCTCAAAGTATCGTAACCTCATCTCCAAAGGGTTCTATACACCTAAGGCTTTTGCGCAACGTGACTATGAAGCACGCAATACCAAGGCTGCCGTTAGATATTATGGGCTTCCTTACAGCAGTATAGCCGATTCATTAATCACAGTGACTGATAAAGACATTAAAGCTTTCTACGAAGAGAACAAATTCCGCTACCAGCAGGAAGCTTCCCGCGATTTGGAATATGTTGCCTTTAACATCATTGCTTCGCCCCAGGATCGTGAAAAGATTGATCGTGATGTACGCGAACTTTATAAAGAATTTCAGGAAACGGCTCAGGTACCTTACTTTGTAAATTCCACCTCCGATGAAAGGTATGACAGTACCTGGATAAAACGCGGCACCTTGCCTTACCAACTGGATTCCGTGATGTTTAACTCACCGGTAGGAACCACATTCGGCCCTTACATCGAAAACAATATGTATCAGATGGCCCGGCTGGTTGATGTTCAATCAAGACCCGATTCTTTGCGTGCCAGCCATATTCTCATCTCTTACCAGGGCACCAATGTAAATCCGGCCACCCAACTGAATAAAACCCAGGCTGAAGCCAAAGCCGACAGTGTGCTGGAAATAGTGCGCACCAACGCCGCCAAGTTTGATGAACTGGCAGCTTCTGACTTAAATGACGATAAAACTGCCGCACAGAGTCAGGGTGACCTCAACTGGTTTGCTGATGGTGCAATGGTACCGGTATTTAACAGAGCTGTTCTCAATGGGCGGGTGGGTGATATCGTAAAGGTCGAATCACCCTTTGGATTCCACATCATTAAAATTACAGGCAAAACCACTCCCGTTACCAAGGTTCGCGTAGCTATTGTGAAACGTGGCATTGAGGCCAGTTCTCAAACCAATCAGAACATCTATACTGAGGCCAGTCAGTTTGCCATTGAAGCCAAAGACGCTGATTTTGACAAAAAAGTGGAAGAAAAGGGCTACACCAAACGCCTGGCTGAACGCATAAGTAAAGATCAGAACAACCTTCCCGGCTTAACTCAGGCCCGTGAAGTGGTGCGCTGGGCCTTTGATGAAAAACGTAAAGTAGGTGACATCTCACCCGTGTACGAAATTGATGGCCGGTACATTGTGGCTAAACTTACTGAAAAACGCGAAAAAGGCATACCCACCCTTGAACAAGTGAAAGAATTTATTGAACCATTGGCAAAGAGGGATAAAAAAGCCGAAAAAATGATTGCTGAAATCAACAAAGAGATCACATCACAGGCAAACCTCAATACCGGATACCTTGCCCTTGGCATGAAAGCAGACACCGCTGAAATTATGTTTGCCACTTCCAATCTTCCGGGTTATGGTAAAGAAGATGAGCTGATTGGCAAAGTATTCACTATGAAATCCGGGGAGCTGTCGAAACCCATTAAAGGCAATCAGGCAGTATTTGTTGTTGCCGTGGATGCCATTAATCCTGCGCCGGCTAAGGAGGATTTTACCAATGAAAAGCAAATGATGAACAATGCTTTCCGCACACGTACCCAGCGCGAATCAGCAGAGGCTTTAAAGCGTCTTGCAAAAATTGAAGACAACCGCCTTATGTTCTACTAAACAGTAGATATTTTTAAAAGCTGCCGATAAAGGCAGCTTTTTTTTGCCCTGTTTTTTTTATCTACCGGAATTCTTACTATTTTTAAGCGTTGAAACAGTAACTAATCCGGAATAATACCACTCAATTAACTACACCATATGCTGTTGCAATCACTGTTTACATGATATTTTAAGTCTTTCTGGTGCTTTTCAGGGAACTCAACATCCGTTAAGCCTCAGGAAAAGCAAGAGTGAATTAAAGCTATCAAAAAAAGGAGGTAACCATGGCAGCATTGACTTCACTGGCTCACGATTTGGTTTCATTGTTTTATCCACGGGTATGCCTGGCCTGTGGAAATGTGCTCTATAAGAACGAGCTGATACTCTGTTTTCATTGCCTTTATCATTTACCAAAAACCAATTTTCATCTATCGGCAGACAATCCGTGTGCACAGCAATTCTGGGGGAAAATTAATCTTCAGTCAGCGGCAGCGTGTTACTATTTTACCAAAGCCGGAAAGGTACAACATCTGGTGCATCAGCTAAAATACAAAGGTTACAAAGAAATCGGAGCTTACATTGGTCAGCTTTACGGGCCGGAGCTCAAACGTTCGCCTTATTTTGAAAGCGTGTCGGCTGTAGTTCCGGTGCCTCTTCATCCGCGCAAGCAGGCACAGCGGGGTTACAACCAGGCCGAATGGTTTGCTATGGGATTGAGTCAGGGTATGAAAATCGACCTCGATACCACTACCCTTATCCGAAGCAAGGCCTCGGAGACCCAAACCCGCAAATCGCGCTTTATGCGTTACGAAAATGTAAAGGAGATCTTTACCATTACCACTACCGAACGGCTGGCCAATCAGCATGTATTGCTTGTGGATGATGTAATTACCACCGGTTCAACGCTGGAAGCCGCCGGCAATGCCCTGATGAAGATTCCCGGCATAAGCGTTAGTGTGGCTTCCATAGCCTGTGCTACCCATTAAACCTGGGCAAGTTTAAGCATATTGGTTTTTCCCGGTTTGCCTATCGGGATGCTTGAAATATAAATAAAGAAGTTACCTTTTACCATATACCCTCTCGATATTAATACTTTACGCATGCTGGAAAGAGCAGTATCGGTGTTGGAGAATTTTTCGAAATAAATGGGTTTCACGCCCCACAACAGATTCATCATATTGAGCAGGTAATGATCGCTGGCAAAGATAAAGATGCCCGCGCCCGGCCGAAAACTTGATAGTTTAAAGGCCGAATATCCCGAATGGGTCATGGCTATAATGGCGGAGGCCTTTACCTGCTGTGCCAAATCGCTTGCGGCCATGATAATGGAGTCTGATATCCGCCTTTCTCCAGGTGAATCGTGGTGTGTTATTTCGGGAAGAAACAACCCGCTCTTTTCCACATCAGCTATAATGCGGCTCATGGTCTCCACCGTCTGCACAGGAAAGCTACCGATAGAAGTTTCTCCACTGAGCATCAGTGCATCGGCTCCATCAATCACCGAATTGGCCACATCACTCACTTCAGCGCGGGTAGGCCGCATGTTGGTAATCATGCCTTCCATCATCTGTGTAGCTACCACTATGGGTTTTGAAGCCGCAATGCTCATGCGGATGAATTTCTTTTGCACTATTGGTACCTGTTCCTGAGGTATTTCTACGCCCAGGTCGCCACGCGCTACCATTATGGCATCACTTGCCCTAATGATGGCGGCTGCATTTTCCACTGCCTCGGGTTTTTCAATTTTGGCCATTATCTTGGGTGCCCGCGTTTTATACCTTTCCATGATGTGCTTCCTTAAGCCCTCTATATCCGCGGCTGTTCTGACGAAAGACAGGGCCACCCACTCAATGTTGTGCCGGAGTATAAAGTCAAGGTCGTTTAAATCCTTTTCAGAGAGGGTTGGCAGGCTCAGCCGGGTATTGGGCAGATTTATACCTTTATTGGAACTAAGTATGCCTCCCTGAATAACTTTGGCTTTTACTTCATCCTCATGATTGGACTCCAGGGCTTCAAGCATCAGCTTACCATCATCCAGCAAAATACGCTCACCTGCTTTCACATCCCGGGCAAAGCCGGAATAACCTACACTGATGGTACCATGGGCGCTCACCTGGCTGCGGGTGGTCATCAACACGTTTTCACCCGGCTTAAGCAGCATGGCATTGCCTTCTACCTCACCGGTACGTATTTTAGGCCCCGAAAGGTCAGCAAGGGTGGCTACATGTAACCCCAGCTCATCATTCAGGCGGTCAATACGGGCAAGGGTCTGCGCATGAACTTCATGCGTTCCGTGCGAAAAGTTAAGTCTGAAAACATTTACCCCGGCCACCATAAGCTGACGTAATATATGTTCATCGGATGAAGCCGGTCCCAGGGTAGCAACTATCTTTGTTTTTCTCATGTGATAAGAATTGGCAGTTTGGAAATACAAAAATAGTCAATTCATACACCCGGACTCAATCTCATTGTTGAACCGTTGTAATGGAACGTAAAAATTGGACTTTTAATAAGGGGCATCGCCAAAATGCTTATTTTTGCAGCCTCTGATAAATACAAAAAATTGGGCTTCTATTCTATTTTAACAGCCGCAGTTATTTGCCTGGCTTACAACTCATTTTCGGCTACCTGGTATTCCGTTTCCCTTCATCGGCGGCTGGGTATTCAGGTTAAAGGATATTTGCCTTTAGCCATGGCGGTAATCCCTGCACTCATCTTTGGACTCGGGCTGCTGACCGGCCGTTTATCCGAACCCATGGCAGGGAACTATGCGGTAATTGCAGGCTGGCTGCTACTGGGACTCATAGGACTAAAAATCATGCTTGAGTCCTTTAAGTTTCATCCCGAAGAAAGGGTGGTGCTTACCGATACCTGGCAAACAACACTGCTGCTCGCCCTGGCCGGGAGCATAAATGCTTTTTTCGGCGGACTTGCCCTGGGACTGGTAAATTCTTCCGTGCTTATCCCTGTGGCCATTATGTTTGTTGTATCCCTCATGTTTACCCTGGCTGGCATATTGTTTGGGAATGTCCGGGGATACAAAACCGCACCTGCCCGCTTCGGCATACTTGCCGGTTCATTGATTGTATTTATTTCAATCCGGATGCTCTTTTAACTTATAATACTTCAATACACATGAAAAAACTTATTCTTCTTTTTTTGCTGCTGCCCCTGACTATTTTCACCTTTGCCCAGCCACCAGCAGGCTATTACAACGCTGCAGTCGGTTTATATGGTGAGACACTTCAAGCCACCCTGCATAATATCATTGACAATCATCAGGTGCAGTCGTACAGTTCACTGCACACTCATTTTGAAGTTACCGACAGGAAATCCAATAACACGGTTTGGGACATGTATTCTGATATTCCGGGAGGCACGCCCCCTTATGTGTATCACTTTACCTCCGGTGATCAGTGTGGCAATTACAGCCGCGAAGGTGACTGCTACAACCGGGAACATTCGTGGCCCAAAAGCTGGTTTAACAACCAGAGCCCAATGAACTCGGACCTTTTCCATTTATATCCCACCGATGGCTATGTAAATGGCAAACGCAGCAATTTCCCATTCGGGGAAGTTTCTTCGGCAAGCTGGACTTCAAAAAATGGCAGTAAGCTGGGTTCATGCAGTTACTCCGGCTATTCCGGTACCGTTTTTGAACCCATTGATGCCTATAAAGGAGATTTTGCCCGTACTTACTTTTATATGTCCACCCGGTACTATCATGAAGACAATGGCTGGGCAGGCAGTCCGATGGTGAATGGCGCTCAGCTCAGGCCCTGGGCCCTGGCCATGATGATTAAATGGCATGAAGCTGACCCGGTGAGCCAGAAAGAGATAGACCGAAACAATGCCGTGTATGAAATTCAACTAAACCGAAATCCATTTATTGATCATCCGGAATATGTGGCAAATATCTGGGGCGATCCCACCGGGATATACAACATTGCCATCAACCGGAACATCAGGGTATATCCCATCCCGGCCACGGAGGTATGTGTTATTGACCACAACGGGTTTTACGATAAGGATAAGGTAACGTTTACCCTTTCAGATGTTACAGGCAAGGTTTACCACTGTACCTATACCATAGATGAACATACCCTGCAGGTAGATGTATCGTCACTTTCACACGGATTCTACATTGCTTCTATTGCTGAAGATGGGAAATCACCTGCCTATGCCCGCATTGTAAAATAGCTCTGCCATGTCAAAAATAAGACTAACCAAGGAGTTTAAGTTCGAAATGGCCCATGCCCTTGCCGGATACGACGGGCCGTGTCGCAATATCCACGGGCATTCCTATGAATTTTTTGTTACCGTTATTGGTGAGCCCATCACTGATGTTAATCATCCGCACTGCGGTATGGTAATGGATTTCAGGGAACTGAAGACGTTGGTGAGAGCGCAGATAGTGGATGAATTCGATCATTCACTGGTACTCAAGCGGGATACGGCGCCTGATCCGTTGATTAATCTGAACGATTTTGTGGGCAGGCTTATCCTGGTAGACTATCAACCCACGAGTGAGAATCTGCTTCATGATTTTGCCGGACGGCTGAGAGAACGCTTGCCCGAAGGTATTGCGCTTTTCAGCTTAAAGTTGCGCGAAACGGTGACTTCATACGCCGAATGGTTTGCTTCGGACAATGAATAGTTAAACTTTTTTAGAGAGCAACCGGTCTATGACTTCATAAAGCTGTTGACGGGTGATGGGTTTAGAGAGGTAATCATCACAACCCGCATCCAGGCATTGTTGTTTTTCCGCTCTCAGCGCCATGGCCGTCTGGGCAATAACCGGTAGATTCGCATTTAACTGTTTAATTCTACGTGTGGCTTCAAAACCATCCATCACCGGAAGTTGCATATCCATGAGCACCAGGTCGATGTGATGTGATTCGACCATTTTAACCGCCTCAGCACCATCGGCAGCATACAGCAACTCCGCATTGGTGCGCAAAAGCATCACTGCGAGAAACCGCATATTGATTGGATCATCTTCCACCATCAGTATTTTTTTCCCTTTCCAGTCATAGGATTTCTTACAGTATCCATTGGTGCTGAAAACTTGTACCGGCAACTGGTAAGCTACGTAGGGTATTGAAAACGTAAAGGTTGTGCCGGTTTCGGGAGTTGAAATTACCTGAATGGGTTCGCCAAGCAGGGAGGCAAGACCCTGACTGATGGACAATCCCAATCCTGCACCACCGAATTCCCGGTTAAAATCATTGTCAATACGTTGAAAACGCTCAAAAATGGATAATTGACTCATCTCATCAATACCAATGCCGGTATCGCTGACGAAAAATTCAATTTTCTCCTGCCTGCTGGTGAATCCAAAATCAATAATTCCTTCGGTTGTATATTTCAGCGCATTGGTCAGCAAATTCCATAAAATCTGTTTCAGTTTTGCCTCATCGGTTTCAATCAGCTCATCGCGCATACTTTGTTCCACCATCAGATTAATCTTAACATTCGACCGATTCATAGCGATTTTTGCCCCTTCAGCCTCAATGAGGAGGGATTCCATAAAACGGATAAGATGGCTGGGACCCGGCCGATAGCTGAGTTGACCTGAATCGATGAGGGCCGTCTTAATAACATCGTCCAGCAGTTGCAATAATTTTTTGCTGCTGTTTCTAATAATATTCAGGTATTCAGTCCTGTCATCCGCACTGATATCCGGCTCATTCAGCATTTCCAGAAACCCCAGAATATGATTCATCGGGGTTCTGATCTCATGGGAAATGCCGGAGAGAAAAGCGGATTTTAGCTTATCGGAAGCCTCAGCCTGAATAAGTGCATTTTTTAAAGTCCCCTCTCTTTCCTTTCGGGTAAGCGCATTGGCCATAATCTGAGCTGTAAGCCGAAAGGCATTGAGTGTATTCTCATGCCAGTGAGCCGGACGACTGTAAGTGTCAAATCCCAGATAACCCAGAAAATGTTGTTCGCCAATCAGCGGAACCGCAATCAGGGTTTCCACATTTAAAAGATCAAAAAAATAGAGCAGTTCTGCTGAACATGCATCCTTACCCATATTCGTACGCTGAAGGTGTATCATCTCCCCTTTTTTCAATCTGCTGATGAACGTCTTTATTTCGTTTACCGGGATTACCGGGATTACCTGAATGTGAGAAAAGCGCGAATCAAGTGTGTACTCATGGGTTAACTTTACAAGTCCGTTGTCGTCCTCAAAACAGGCGATATAGGCACGCTCCGCTCCATAAAGCATAGCTACTTTCTTCAGGGCATCCTCTATGGTTGCATCCAGATTACTGATATCAAGATTAATCAGATGTGAAGAGAGCTGGCTGATGTATTCAATAAATTCAATCCACCGCTGGGTTTGAAGCTGATTTTTAACCTGTCCTGAAATATCCCGATAGATGCCGAAAACCCTTAACTGCCCGTCGGCATGACAAAAGGGTACACCCATGATGGAAACTTCCACCAGGGTTCCATCCCGACGCATGCGTCTGGCTTCAACTACCACCTGATTTCCTGTCCAGTTAGATTTTGACAGCAAACGCGCGTCTTCATTATAACTGCCCGGAGCAATCAAATCGTCGATGTTACGTCCGATGATTTCGCGGGCTGAATACTGAAACATATGCTCAAATTCAGGGTTTACTTCCAGAATGCAGTTTTGAGTATCGAGCATTACAATGCCTTCGGGAGCAGCCGAAAATAGATGACTGTATTTTATTTTTTCATCCTGCAATACATCCAGCTTAAGCCGGTTTAACAGCGCCTGTTTTAAGAATCGTGTCACCGGTTCAATTGCCGCTAAAAGCTGAGGCGAATCACTGCCCCCGGGCTTTAGGTGATAGATGATGAAGTACCACTGTTGATCACTCCCGTGTAAAGGATAAGCATTTAAGTGGTTCTCTCTGATACTGATTAGGGCCTTTGATTCAGTGATTGTCGTATCATTTTCATCAGCAAACTCCAATAATGACTCATGAAGTAACTGATTTTTATCCGATGAGACCTTACCCCATTGGTAACTCAATAAAAGTCGATGACCTTCAGCGGTATTCCCAGGTATTCGGTTATATATTTCAAATCCAGGAATACCGGTACTGTGGCAAAATTCCGTAAGGATTTCTATTTCGCTTTGAAATTTAACTGAAAACACAAAGTTACTGCCAGGCGTTGATCTATTCATTAAGGGTATACTTTTTTGCGAAATTCAAGTTGGTAGTTTTAGTACCGTTGGTAGCTTTAGTACCTCTTTATCACAAAAAAGTGGAAAAGTAAGTCCCTGAAGCGTAATTTATATATTACACGTTCAATCTATCTGAATATTTTAACCGTATTCAACTGATTAACAGAAGGTCAGCCTTTCATTTCGGCAAGCATGGCTTTTACAATATTATCGCAACCTTCGGCGATCTGTACTATGGAAGCATCCAGCATATAGCAGGGCGTGGTGAACACTGGCAGGTGAGTATCGCGCACGACCTCACCATGTGAAGTCAGTTTGTGTGTTGCCCCTGTCTTTTCCAATCCTGAAATGGTGTCTTTATCACTTCCGATGGTGATTTCCACCTTTCCCAGCACCTGAGCCAGCAATACCGGTGAAATACACAAGGCTCCAACAGGTTTTTGCAGGGAAATCATATCGCGGATGGCTTTGCTGACTTCTGCGTCAACCTTTCCCTCCGGACCATCGAAAGCCCAGGTGCTCAGGTTTTTGGCCACACCAAAGCCTCCCGGCATAATTAAGGCATCCACTTCGCGGGCGTTAAATCCTTTGAGGTCGTTAATATTACCGCGGGCAATACGGGCAGCTTCTACCAAAACGTTGCGCTGCTCATCGGTTGGGTTGCCGGTCAAATGATTGATTACGTGATGCTGCGGCTTATCAGGTGCAAATATTACGTAATCAGCTCCCTGCTTTTTAATGGCGAGCATGGTAAGGGTAGCTTCATGTATTTCGGCACCATCATATACTCCACATCCCGAAAGGATGATTGCAAATTTTTTCATGTTCTTATTTTTTTGTGGTTTTTAACTCATTTTATCCGGTGACCGGGCTTTCATTTTTCCAAAAATACCAAAATTTACCCATTTTAGGCCCCATTTCAATAGAAAATATTACTTTTATGCTGAAAACTTAAGGGATATGTGCGGTCGTTTCTCACTTAGCAGCAATGAGCATCAGTTGAATATTGCCTTTGAACTGTCGGGGGGCACGGCACCCTATGTTCCCAGGTACAATGGGGCCCCAACGCAGCAACTGGCGGTAATTCCCAACGATGATCCAAAACAATTGCATTTTTATCGGTGGGGTCTTATCCCTTTCTGGTCAAAGGAAATACCTAAAAGCAGTCCGGTAATCAATGCGCGGGCGGAAACGCTGAGCGAGAAAACCATGTTTAAAAAAATCATGAAAAGTCACCGCTGCCTGGTGCCTGCCGATGGTTTTTATGAGTGGAAACGCAATGGAACAAAAACTCCTTATCGGTTTGTGATGAAAGATGAAAAGCCTTTTGCCATGGCCGGTCTCTGGGATGAATGGAAAGACGCAGAAGGCAAAACCCTGCGCTCGTTCACCATCATTACCACCGGGCCCAATGAGCTGATGAAACCCATTCATGACCGCATGCCGGTGATTTTAAGACCTGAACATTACGGCCTGTGGCTGGATAATAAGATAGCGGAGATACCAAATGAAATCCTGCAACCCTTTCCCGCGGAAGCAATGAAAAGGTACCGGGTATCCGACAAAGTGAATTCTGTTCGCAATGAAGACCATACTTTAATCGTTCCTGTGGAGAACAATGAACTTTTTTAATCCTAAAGGCAATTATAATTAATGAGACTTACCAAACACAATACCATTAAAATCATGCGATGGAGCATTGCACTTATACTGCTGATGCTGCTTGTTTACGCCTGCAAGAAATACGAGGAATATCCCCCGGAACCCACCATTGAATTTCTGGATTTTACGCTGCTGCGTGATGCACAAGGCATTGATCAGCGCGGGGTGCTGCGCTTTGGGTTTACCGATGGAGACGGCAACATTGGTCTCACCCGCAACGATACCATTTCCCCCTACGATTACAATCTCTTTATCCGCTATTTCGAGAGAAAAAACGGAATTTTTGAAGAGGTTTTTCTGGTAACACCCCAATACATTAATGACACTACGATCGTTTATGATACGGCAAGCTTTAACGGACGCATACCACCGCTTATGCCTGCCGGGAAAAACAAAGCCATCAGCGGAGAAATTCAGGACACCGTTTTTGTAAATAATCCATTATCAAATTTCGATACCATTAAATTTGAGTTGTACATTCGTGACCGTGATCTGAACAACAGCAATGTGATTTCTACTCCACCCATTATTATAAAAAAACAATAATCAGGCAAAATTAGTACTATGAAAAAGCAGCGACGAGGGTTATTCTTTTGGATAAAAGTTTTGCTGATCACCCTGGGCAGCTTTTCTCTGGTTTTATGCATACTGGCTTTCACTACACTGCCCTTCTGGGCCTATTACCGTTTATCCGGCGCTTATATTGCGGAGCATAGAACTGAGGCCATCATTTTGCTCAGCGGGGCAGGCATACCCAGTGAAAGCGGACTGATGCGGGCCTACTATACGGCTGAGCTGGCCGGGATGAATCCCTGGGCCAGGGTGGTGATTGCTGCCCCCGGCAAGTTGTCAGAGCCGGACAGCGATCCAAACAATATAGCCCGTGAACTGCGGCTCAGGGGGGTGGATTCAATCCGGATAATTTTCGCCAGCACGGGAAAAAATACGCGCGGTCAGGCGCTCGAAGTGGCTGCCCTGTTACAAGGCAATCCATCCGCAAGTGACCTTACCCTCGTAACTTCACCCGAACATGTTAAACGTGCGGTACTCAGTTTTAAGAAATGTGGGTTTAAGCAAGTACATGGCCTGGCCACTTTTGAGCAATCCCTTAGCAGTGATCTGCGCTTCGATGACCGGCTACTAAAGGGCAACAAGCTGGCCCCGCCCATTGGGCAGCAATTGCAACTCAGGTATCAGTTCTGGAATCACCTGAAACTCGAAATCATCGTCATCAGGGAATATCTTGCTCTGGCTTATTACCGCCTCAGGGGCTGGATTTAAGCCGGATTAAAGTTTCCGCCGCATCAGGTGCTGACTGAGGGCAATCAGCAGAAACAGCACCATACCCATTACCGAGATGCGGGCAATATAATCGCCATATTTCACGTAAAAAGTCATGGTATCGTTGGCGTTCAGCTTTTGGCGTATGGCGGCCGGTCTCCAGTATTCGGTGGCCTGCATGATGTCGCCCCGCTGATTTACAAAACAGGAAGTTCCCGTATTTGCCGAGCGGGCAATGCTTCGGCGGGTTTCAATGGCCCTGACGGAAGCAAAGTCAGCATGCTGACGGTGTCCCGGAGAGTTGCCCCACCAGCCATCATTGGTGATGATGAACAGCATATTGGCGCCATTTCTGACAAACCCGGCAACATATTCACCATATACCGACTCATAGCAGATGATCGGGGCAACTTTCAGCGTATCATTGATGGTGAATGGCGTTCTCTCTGCATCCATACCCAATTGCCCTACGGTGCCTCCCAAATCGATGGCAAAATCGCCTAAAGGCGCCAGCAGCCAGGGGAAAGGCATCAGTTCAACACCGGGGGTAAGTTTCGATTTGTGGGTGCGTTGCAAATCAGGCGCATTCCGGATAAGAAATGCGGTATTGTAAGCATCGTAGTAGCCATCGCTCTGGCGGAATTTGCGGGCAGTTTCGGGAATGTCCTCCCCTTCAGCATATTCGCGGTAGGTGGAATAACCCACTACCAGTGAGGTCTGCGGATAAGATTTTAACAATCCGTTCCTGAACATCTCAATGGTGGGCTGGTTCTCTAAATCGTTTTCCCAAATCATCATGCCTGAGGACCAATCGGGTTGAACCATAGATTCCGGAAATATGATGAAATCCGTCGTGGTATCTGCTACGGTAGCTGCCAGGGCCGAAGCTTCCGCAATTACCTGATCGGCAGGCAGTTCATATTGTTCACCGTAAGGGTCCATGTTGGGCTGAACCACCACCACATCCACCGGATCAAATTTCTCGGTATAGGTATAGTATCTAACCAGCGAAAGCATGGGAGGCAAGGTGATCAGCATCAGCAGGCCCACCACATTGGCTATACCCGCAGGCTTGCGCTGAATGATCCAGAAATCTATAATTTTATAGAGTAAGATATTGACGGCCAAAATCCAGAGGCTGCCTCCGAAAATGCCGGTATATTCGTACCATTGTATCCAGGAAGGCCAGGACGAAAAACCATTGCCCAAAGTCATCCAGGGCCAGTTTAAGTCCCAGTTGTGGTGTAGGTATTCATAGGAAATCCAGATAAATATCAGGCTCAGGTATCCCTGGGAAGGGAATTTGATGGATCGCCTCACCATATGAAACAGCCACCAGCTCAGGCTCATGAGTATGGAGTTGATGAGCACCGCCATCACTACCCCAAAAAAAGTGGAGTTATATATCCACCAGGTGGTTAAGGTGTTAAATACCACAAACGCCGGAAAAACTTTTATAAACAGGCCGAATGAATGATTATTGACGCGTTTTTTCAGGTGATCATCTTCAACCAAAAACAAGGGTACCAGGGCAAACAGCAGCAATACCGGAAACCCGCGCGCCGGCCACGCTACCGAAAGCAATAAACCGCTCAGCAGGGGCATCCATCTCAAAGCTTTATTCATAGGCGTATTTTTCAGCACAAAGTTAAGTAAGAATTTTTATCCGGCAGGGGTAGATTTGACTATTCCGGCATATTATTGTGAACGCATTTACCTTTAAACAACTATTTGTACCTTTTTATGTGGAAAATACAAATTGAATTGATAATTTTGCACACGCAGTCAGCTTGCAAGTAACGCATAATCAATAGTTTTAATTTCAATAATCATAAGATAACCCTGAAAAAAATGAGTATTACCAAACTTGATCAGTTATTCGAAGTCCTCAAATCGAAACCTAAAAAGCGGCTGGTTGCCGCGTATGCCAATGATGCCCACACCATTGAAGCCGTTGGCGATGCCGTTGAAAAGGGAATAGTTGATGCCCTATTGGTTGGCGATGAAGCCATAATGCGAAAAGTATGCCGTGAGCATGGTTTTGATGAATCAAAATTCAGGATGGTACATGAGCCTGATGAAAGCAAAGCCGCTTTTAAGGCCGTAAAACTGATCAATGATGGGGAGGGTGATCTGCTGATGAAAGGTCTGGTAAGCACCGATAAATATATGAAGGCTATCCTGAATAAGGAAACCGGATTGATGAATGCGGGAGCCGTGCTGAGCCATGTAACGGTAATGGAGAGCCCCAACTATCATAAATTATTGATTGTTGGAGATGTAGCCATAATTCCGCTGCCCGATTTTAAACAAAAAATAGCCATACTTAATTATTTGGTTACTACCGCTAAAGGTCTTGGAATTGAGAAACCAAAAGTAGCCGTCGTATCTGCTTCGGAACAGGTACTGCTTGGCATGCCATCCTGTGTGGATGCAGCTTTGCTCTCAAAAATGGCCGAACGTGGGCAAATTACCGGTGCATTTGTGGATGGACCACTTTCATTGGATGCCGCCATTGATAAGGAGTCTGCACAAATTAAAAAGCTGACCGGACCGGTTGCCGGCGATGCCGATTGTATGCTCTTTCCCAATATTGAAAGTGGAAACATTTTTTACAAAACCAACACCAAACTGGCGGGTGCCGAACTGGGTGCTTTTGTGGCAGGTGCCAGGGTACCGTGTGTACTCTCTTCGCGCGGAGATACAGCCCTTACTAAATTATACAGCATTGCCCTGGCCGCCTTGCTTGCAAAATAATCAGATTAATTAAGATTACCATTCATGGAAGATTTTCGCATCCTGGCCATTAATCCGGGTTCTACCTCAACTAAAATCGCTGTTTTTCAGGGAAACAATCCTGTTTTTGTGCGTACCATCACCCATTCGGCAGAGGAGCTGTCCAGGTTTGAAAAGGTGACCGATCAGTATGCCTTCCGTAAGGAGATCATCTACAAGCAACTGGAAGAGGCAGGGGTAGAAATGGAAAACATACGCGCCGTTGTGGGTCGCGGTGGGCTTACCAAACCCATTCCTTCGGGCGTATATGAGGTAAATGAAGCCATGAAGCACGATATGGCAAACAGCCCCATGGGTGAGCACGCCAGCAACCTGGGTGGCTTTATCGCCGATGATATCGCCAAAAGCCTGCCCAATGCCCGGGCTTTTATTGCCGATCCGGTGGTGGTGGATGAATTGTCGGAACTGGCAAGGGTTTCGGGTCATCCTGAATTTTCGCGCAAATCCATCTTTCATGCCCTCAATCAGAAAGCCATTGCCCGGCAACATGCCCGGTCAATTATGCGGAAATATGAAGACCTCAGCCTTATTGTAGTTCATCTGGGCGGCGGTATCAGCGTAGGTGCACATCAAAAAGGACTGGTGGTAGATGTTAACCAGGCACTGGATGGCGAAGGCCCCTTCTCTCCCGAACGCAGTGGCACCCTACCTGCTGCCGATCTGGTAAGAAGCTGTTTCAGTGGTAAATATACGCAGACAGAACTCCTGCAGATGATTAAAGGAAAAGGCGGCATGACGGGCTTTTTGGGCACTAACAATGCCTATGAAGTGGAAAAACGCGCCCAGGCCGGAGATGAACACGCTAAATTTATCCTTGAAGCCATGGCCTATCAGGTAGCCAAAGCCATAGGTAGCATGAGTACCGTGCTGAAAGGTGAAGTAGATGGCATTTTAATTACAGGAGGCATAGCCCACAGTAAATGGTTTGTGAATCAAGTGATTGAACGCGTTTATAAAATAGCCCCGGTACATGTATATCCAGGTGAGGACGAAATGCGTGCCCTTGCTATGAATGGCCTGATGGTGCTGAAAGGCGAGGTAGAAGTTAAGGAGTATTGATTGCACTTTTGGCAAAGAATCAGGTAGTAATTTGTGGGCTGTTTATGATATGTATGGGAAACAAATGCTTACGGGCAGTTTAAGTAGCCGGCAACAGCACGTAGATACAGCGCAGCTTCCGTCAGGAACCTATCTTCTAACCTTAACGGGTAATTTGCAAACATGGTCTGATAAGGTGGTGGTGCAATAGGATATATTTGGAAATCAAACAACCAGAATCATCACCTATGTCACCATCCGAAATGTTCATTATCCAGAGGGTAAGAATAACGTAATTTCTAATGTTCTTAAACAAAACACCATGAAAATAGAAGATATTCAAAGGCAAATTAATAAACTTATAGAAGGCGAAAACAATAGGGAGCTCGCTGATTTTGAAGGGTATTCTCCGGCTGAGATGTATCAGATAATGTATTTTACCTTTAATCCGGGGAACCCGGTTCAATTACAAAGGTTGGAAGATGATGAATACAGGCAAATTCCGATGTTGAACCAAATTAAATATCTGGCTAACCTGATTGATAAAGCGGGTGAAGTTAAACTCACCAATAAAGGGTTTTTACCTACCAGAATAGTGGCTGAACTTTATCAGCAAAGATTTATTACAGATGTATCCATTGAATTGAAAATCAGTAAATTATATAAAGAAACAGACGCAATGAGTATAAACCTTTCCCGGATCTTACTTGAGTTGTCGGGCCTGGTTAAAAAAAGGAGTGGAAAGCTAAGCCTGACCGCAGCCGGAAGAAAAACGCTGTCGGATAACCACGCGTTATTGCATCTGATTTTGGCAACTTTTGCCAATAAGTTCAACTGGGCCTATTATGATGGTTATACAAATGAGAAAACGGCACAGGTTGGTTATGGATTTACCTTGATTTTATTATCGGAATATGGAGATGAAAAACGCCTGGATTCTTTTTATGCAGAAAAATATTTCCGGGCATTTCCCATGCTAAAAGATTTGGATCGTAATCCAGTAAGATGCTATTCAGTTCGTTCTTTTAACCGTTTTTTAAATTATTTTGGACTTATCCGCATAGAAAGCACAGTCCCCATCATACAAACTGTAAAACACATTTCGAAGACTGATTTATTCGATAAGCTAATCAGCATCACACCACCGAAATTGGCGTAAAAGACGTCAATTCCCAAGAGAAAATCTGATTGTTCTTGAAAATTCAACCAATGCCGGTTGCTCCTCAACGAGGAAACGCGCTGTTATAGGCATTGCTCTTACCAATCGGATGGCCTCTTTGTTAAATATAGCATTTGTACTAAATACAATCCTTGGGTTTATTGTCCTGCCGCTGCGATTCACGTTACACTCAATTATTACCTGACCACGAATTCCTTTCTCCCGTGCTTCCCGGGGGTATTTAAGGTTCTCTGCAAGATATTTGCCCCATTCAGATCCATCGGCTTTTACGCCTGATTCAACTCTCTTCTCAATGCAAATGGTATCTTTTCCTTCTTCGGAAAAACATTTGCCTATCCATTTATTCCCCTCCAATACTGACTCTCTTTGTAATTGTCCACTTTTATAAAAAAACTGATATTTAACTTCCGATGATTTCAAAAACAACTCTCCTGATGGATAGTAGCGTCTGGTTTCGTCAATATCTCCTTTTAGATTATAGTCTACCTCAAGCTCCTTTTCACCATTATCATAATAAGCACAGTAATAACCACAGGGCATGCCAAAATCTTCATCCATGTAGAGGCCTTCCGTTAAGATTTGTTTGTTCAGAGTAAACTCCTTCAGCAAATAACCTTTTGGCATCTTTTCGACTACCTGGATATAAGTTGCGTTTTTCTTCCTGGTCTTATTCCATTGGATATCCATATATGTGGTATCCTGGCTTTGAACCGTTACAACAAGAAATAAAACACCAAGAAAAGAGAGAAATAGTTTATGCATAGCAGCAGAATTAATCGAATCTACAACAAAAATTGGCTCACAGAATGTTATAATATGGTTAGCACAAATATAGGTAGATTTTTATTTTTAGTGTCTTAACCTGAACTATTCATAAATTTTAAAAAAAATGAAAAAAGTTTAGGCTAATCGCGACTTTATGGGGAGTCAGGGCGCGACTTTGAGTCGCACCCTGACTTGCGGCCCATATGAGGCATTAATTAAGAGGAAAAAACTATTGAGCAATAAGGGTTTTGACAAAAAATAATATGTTGTCAAAACTGAGTATATCTGTTTTGTGAATTAATCAGGTTAAGTATAATTATGAACTCTTAACTAAGTAATTTGACACGTACCCGGGACAAGCATGGCTTTTCCCTCATTCAAATTCCGGTTATCGGGTTTTCATTAATCTTTTCCTGTTACAAGTTTATACCATGTCTAAACCTAGGTCCGATTCAAGTCTTTATCAACTGCACATATGCTTATGTTTGTATCTGTTCCGATGCGGACTCAATACGGACTTGATACGGAGTTAACATGGAGTTGGTGCATTCACTTTATAGGGGAACAGCCATTAAAGGCCCATTCAACAAAAAACGCCTATCCCACAGAAAGTGAAATTCAAAAACCAGATTGGTTTCTGTTGCAAGCTGGCTCTTTAGCTAAATTTATTGAGGGAAAGGATTGTGGAAATGGAATATTGATTAAATTGCGGGACGTTTAGAAAAATATAGTTCATTTTGGCAAAATGAAATTTAAGATTAAGTAATGAGACAGATGAGATTTTATTATTTAACATTTTCAATAATAGCAGAATAGAACCTTATGCCCAATCAAAACCCTGAACAAATAGCAAGAGATCATATCGACAGGCAGTTAATAGCTTGTGGTTGGATTATACAGGGATTGAGACAAGTGAACCTTCATGCGGGTGCTGGTGTGGCTGTTAAGGAGTATTCGACTGATGTTGGCCCCGCAGACTATGTTTTATTTGTTGATGGCAAACCTTGCGGTGTAATTGAAGCAAAGCGGGAAGAAGAAGGCCATAAGTTAAATGTACATGAAGATCAGGCCGAAGGGTATGCCACTGCAAGACTTAAATATCTGAAAAATGACCCATTGCCTTTTGCTTATGTCAGTACCGGAGACGTAACACGGTTCATCGATTTTACCGATTCCAAACCCCGGGCAAGAGCAGTATTTAGTTTCCATCGGCCTGAGGCCATACGGGATTGGCTGAAGAATGACAAATCGCTCAGAAGAAGGTTGCACGACCTTCCAGCCCTACAGATTGAGGGATTAAGGGAGTGCCAGGTAACAGCAATCAATAAACTTGAAGTTTCATTTAAAGAGAATCGCCCGAAAGCACTGATTCAGATGGCCACAGGTTCAGGTAAAACATTTACGGCCATCACATCCGTTTATCGTTTGCTGAAGTTTGCCAAAGCCAAGCGTATCTTATTTTTAGTTGACACCAAAAATCTGGGTGAACAGGCCGAACAGGAATTCATGTCGTTTGTGCCGAATGACGACAATCGCAAATTCACCGAGCTTTATAGTGTTCAGCGGTTAAAATCAAGCTATATTGCCACAGATAGCCAGGTTTGCATCAGCACCATACAGCGGTTGTATGCCATTTTGAAGGGGCGTGAATTAGACGAGAAAGAAGAGGAGGAAAACCCGAACGAACGCAGATACCAGCCCAAAGAAATTCCACCGGTTGAATACGACCCGAAAATGCCCATTGAGTTTTTCGACTTTATTGTGATTGATGAGTGTCACCGCAGCATTTACAATCTGTGGAAGCAGGTGCTGGAATATTATGATGCTTTTGAAATAGGATTAACCGCAACACCAGACAAGCGTACCATCGGATATTTTAACCAAAATCTGGTAAGTGAATATTCGCACGAAATGGCCGTGGCTGATGGCGTTAATGTGGGATACGATGTTTTTATCATTGATACCAAAGTTTCACAGAAAGGTGCAACCCTGTGGAGAGGTGAATACATTGAACACCGGGAAAGACTGAGCCGAAAAAAACGCATGGAATTGCAGGATGAAGATGAAAATTACTCATCGCAGCAACTAGATAAGGATGTAGTAAATCCTAACCAGATCAGGACGATCATCAAAACATTTAAAGAGAACCTGCCAAAGATATTTCCGGATCGATTTTCTCCTTCCGGAGATGGAACGGGTGAGGTCTTTGAAGTGCCCAAAACACTCATCTTCGCCAAGACCGACAGCCATGCCGATGATATAATTCAGATTGTACGGGAAGAATTTGTTGAAGAGAACCGTTTTTGCAAAAAAATAACCTATAATTCGGAAAAAGACAGGAAAGATGCGGATGACAATGTAATTGAGCGAGGGGAAGACCCCAAAAGCACATTGGCTCAATTCCGCAACAGTTATTATCCGCGTATTGCTGTAACCGTAGATATGATAGCAACCGGCACCGATGTAAAGCCGCTTGAATGTTTGCTTTTTATGCGTGATGTTAAAAGCAAAAATTATTTTGAGCAGATGAAGGGTCGCGGAACGCGCACCATTGACCTTGACAGTCTGCGAAAAGTTACCCCTTCAGCCAAATACACCAAGGACCATTTTGTAATTGTTGATGCCATTGGAGTAACCAAAAGCTTAAAAACCGACAGCCGTCCCCTGGAAAAGAAACCGGGCGTGCCACTGAAAGACCTGCTGCAAGCCGTTGCCCTAGGAGCCCGAGACGAAGAGTTGTTTACTTCACTGGCGAACCGCCTGACGCGGCTTGATAAACAGATTTCGGAAAAAGAAAAAAAGCAGTTCGCTGAGAAAGCAAACGGGAAAAGCGTTTCGTTGGTAGTCAAAGAATTATTGAACGCCTACAATCCTGATGTAATTGAGGAGTTGACTGCAAATATTGAAAATAAGATGCGGGGTGAATCCCCCAATGCCATCCAATCCGAAATCCAAAATCAGCATGCTGCAATGCTGACGGAAGCTGCCAGGGTATTTACCGGTGAACTAAATGAATGGATAGAAAATGTGCGCAAAGCACATGAACAGCGAATTGATATCGGTAACCCTGACGAAGTGCTACATGCGGGCTGGGATAAGGACAATATAATTCATGCCACAGCACTGATAGAGGACTTTAGCACCTGGATGTTTGCACATAAGGATGAGCTGACTGCGCTGCAGATTTTTTATAACCAGCCTTACCGCAGGCGCGAGCTCACCTACACCATGATAAGAGAGGTGCTGGAAAAACTGCAGAGCGACGAACCAATACTTGCACCCCTGAATGTATGGCGGGCCTATGATGCACTGGGGCAATGCAACGGATCTGCCCGAAATGAGTTAACAGCAATTGTTGCACTTATCCGAAAAATAAGTGGCCTTGATGATGTGCTTACAGCTTATGACAAGACCGTGGATAAAAATTTCAGGGAATGGGTATTTAAGAAACAGGCCGGTAATGCACCAAAATTCACCGAACCACAAATGAAATGGTTACGAATGATTAAGGATTATGTAGCCAACAGCTTCCATATTGAAAAAGACGATTTTGACCTAAACCCGTTCAATGCACAAGGCGGGCTGGGGCGCATGTGGCAATTGTTTGGAGTACAGACCGATGAGATTATCAGTGAATTGAATGAAGTGTTGGCAGCTTAAAGGAAACTTAAATATGAAATTTCTGATGATTGCCTTTTAACTATAAATTAAGCGGTTTAGTTGATAAGTGCTCTAAGGTGTTTGAAGAAAGTATAGATTTAAATTGAAGAAAAAGAGAAAATGATTGCGGGGTTGTACTATCAGGTTAATGCAAATACTAATATTTACCTATTAGTACAAATTATCTATTGACATTTACATAAAAAGTCGTATATTTGCAAATTATCTGATATGGAATTCAGGTTCGAAAACAAAGACCTTGAGAAACTTTATACTGATGGGAAATCCCGAAAGTATAAGCTGCAGGATGATATTGTGGACAAGTTCTTTGCCAGAATTCAGCAGATTGAAGCCGCTTCCGACATCTATGATTTATGGAAAGATAAAGGCCTGAACTTTGAAAAACTTCAAGGTTTTGATAACAGGTATTCGATGCGGCTTAAAAATAAATACCGGCTTGAGGTCAGCATAGAATGGCTGAACACGGAGAAAACAATCGGAGCGTTTGCAATTATTGAAGTCTCAAATCATTATGCCTGAAATAAAATACACATTTATGGGCGAAACATCCAAACTTAGACCTGCAAGGAAGTTCGGCCCGGGATACTTTATCCGGGAACAGATGGAGTATAGAAACTGGACACAGGATGACCTTTCAGAGGTTACCGGAATTACCATTAAACATCTGAACCGAATCCTTAAAGACAAACAGCCGGTAACCCTGGAAATGGCTAAGATTTTTGGTGGGGTATTCGATACTTCGCCTCAGTATTGGATGAACCTGGATGCCAACTACCGCTTATGGCTCGCAGGCGAAAAATCACGTAAGGAAATTGATGCTGACCTGCGGGCAAAAATCTATGAACGGATGCCGGTAAAAGATATGCTGGCAAAACGATGGATACTGCCTTTTGCCAATGCACAGGAGCTTGCTGCGCAGGTTACCGCTTTCTGGGGATGGGATAAACTGGATTTTGCGGTATTAGACAATCAATACATTCCTTTCTTATCGCGGAAATCAGAAGCATTTAACCAGTTTAATGCATCGTATGCCATTACCTGGTACCGAAAAGCGATGACCGTAGCAGAACAGATGCCACGACCTGCCTACAACAAGGGGAAACTCAAACACATCTTTGTTACCATCCATTCGTATTCCATTCAAAATGACGGAATCAACAATTTTATCCAGGATTTGTCTAATGCCGGTGTCCTCTTCTTTGTATTGCCACACCTGCAAAAGACCTACCTTGATGGCGCTGCTTTTTTCTCAGGCAACAATCCTGTAATTGTATTTACGGGTCGTTATAAACGAATTGATAATTTCTGGTTTACCGTTGCACATGAAATAGCCCACGTACTCTATCACCTGAATGAAGAAACTCCCTTCGTTCTGGATAATCTGAAAGATGGAGATACCAACCAAATGGAAACCGAAGCCAATACACTGGCCGCAGAAAAATTAAAGCACCCACAGATTCTGCAATATCTTGAACCTTACACGCATTACCTTACCTCACAGAAGGTGGAAGAGTGTTCCATCGAATACCAGGTTCATCCCGCAATCGTCATTGGCAAACTGGCACATGACAAGCTGATTTCTTACAGCAACCAGACATTGTACAATGAGGACGTATTGCAGTTAATACCGGAGCAATATCAATTTGGAAGGTTATGAATTTTGCAAGCACAGAAAGATTTGGACCGGAGATGGCAACTGTTTGGGGCGCAGGCCGAGGAAATTATTAATGATCTAAATGAAATATTGGCTGCATAAAATGTATAACTTTGCTCATGCCATGAAACACACTTTTCAAACCAAACCAAAACTTGGAACCGGTATTTACACCTTGCCTGATATCGCACTGATATTAGGTATCCCCTATCCGAAAGTTTCCAGATGGATCAACTCCTTCTGGAATGATCGGTTTGGCAGCAAATATGGCCATTCCTATACATGGAGTGTTGATCTGACCAAAGCGGTGAACTTCCCGACATTGATAGAATTGTTTACCTTCTATCAATTATCGAATGCCGGAGTATCGACGAGTGAATTATTAAATGCGCATGAAATTTTATCTGAACAATATAAAATCAAATATCCTTTTGCAACAAAAAAAATACTTGAAAGCCTTAGAACTGAGGGCAGAAAAGTTTTATTTGAACAAAAAGACGGAAGTATATTTACAGTAGATGCTACCAAGCAATTTAAACTAGATTTTATTAAAGAATTTTATGTGAATCTTGATTTTGACAGCGATTCTCTTGCTGTAAGATTCTGGCCAATTGGTAAAGACAAAGCTGTGGTTTGCGACCCTCATCATCAGTTTGGGCAGCCTGTTATAGAAGGGACAAATATTCAATCTGAAACATTGTATAAAATGTATCAGGCCGAAGAGCCGATAGATTTTATTGCGGAACTCTATGAATTGCCGGTTAATAAGGTTGTTAATGCAATTGATTTCCATAAAAATGCCGCTTAATGAGGAGCTATAAGATTTATATCGATGAAAATCTCCCAAAGCAATTGGCTGTCGGATTGAATGAATTGCAACAACCTATGAATGCCAGAGATGGCATGGCTATTGAAGTGCTGTCAATTAAAGAGGTTTACGGGCAGGGGGCAAAAGATGAGGAGTGGATTCCGAAAGTTGGAAAGGAGAGTGGAATTGTTATTACACAGGATTATCGGATTCAAACCCAACGGCACCAGAAAGAGCTTTATATAAACTCCGGAGTTGGCATCCTTTTCCTTAACCCACCATCAAAAGGCGGGTTCTCCTATTGGGAAATGGTAAAACAACTGGTTAACCGCTGGGAAGAAATAAAAACAATCGTTAAAAAGAACCAACCCCCATTTGCTTTTCGTTGTACTCCCAAAAAAAAATTTGAGAAAATGGACGTTTAAATCTCTTTAAAATTCATTGACTATTATGAATTCCTATAATAAATCCAGGCAGCTATATATTGCTGATCATTTGTCGAAAAATCTGACACAACCAGAACGCCGGTTGAATGCGCTTAAAGCAATAGAGGCGGTATTGACAAATAAAAATCCAGACTTAATGAATGGGGCTGAATTGTTTGTGAAATACGACAAAACCGGGTTTGCCGATCAATATGAAATCTGGAAAGGTTCAGCGATTAGTGGTGCTGAAAAATCAGTCATCGCAGGGTTGTTTAAATTTTCTAATTGATCCTTAAATGACTGTGAATAAGAATATACCGAAGCATTGGCAGGTAAAGAAATTGGGGGAAGTTTGTTTTACTACAAGTGGTGGAACACCAAGTCGGGGTCATAAAAGTTACTATGAAGGGGAAATTCCTTGGGTAAAATCTGGTGAATTGAATAGAGGTCTAATAACTGACACAGAGGAAAAAATTTCAGAAGAGGCCATAAAAAATTCAAGTGCAAAAATAATTCCCAAGGGAACATTATTGATTGCGCTATATGGTGCAACAATTGGCAAACTTGCTTTTCTTGGCATCGATGCTGCTACAAACCAGGCAGTATGTGGCATTTATAAAAATGAAAACATTAATTCAGATTTTCTTTATTACTATTTGTTTTCAAAAAAACCTAGTTTGGTTAAACAAGGTATTGGAGGAGCACAACCCAATATTAGTCAGGGAATTCTTAAGAATTTGGACTTGCCAATACCTCCAATCCCTGAACAACAACTCATTGTCTCCAAAATAGAAGAACTCCTAAGCGATTTGGATAACGGCAAACAGCAACTGCTAACCGCGCAGCAGCAGTTAAAAGTTTACCGGCAAAGTTTGCTGAAAGCTGCATTTGAGGGAAAACTGACCGCGGG
>JAVEQP010000038.1:0-29273 GCA_034007585.1 Lentimicrobium sp.
CTAATAAACACAATCCAATGCAGCCTGAAACTGCTTTGTAAATTAAGGATTTAGATGTAAAACCTTCTACGTGAGATTTATCTTAAAATGCTTTATCAATATTTTTATTGCCGGCGCGCATCACCTACTTAATTTAATACGGCAGCTTCTATCCCATCAGGCGTAGTTTTTAATAATGAGTGTTTCACCTTGTATCTTAACCTTTATTAAATATCTTTGTAAAAATTTTTAAAATGAATTTTGACAATTCATCTTTAAATAAACTGTTTGGTGCGTTTAAACCAGCTTTTAAAGGAATAGGTATTGCTTTTAAAAGTGAACGTAATTTACGTTTTCATTCGATTGCTATTGGTTGCGTTATAATCTTCAGCTTTGTATTTTACATTTCAGTCATCGAATGGCTGATCATTTTAGTTTTTTTTGCTTTGGTAATAGCCCTGGAATTAATAAATACAGCGATTGAAAAATTGTGTAATGTAATTCAACCTGAAAAAGATGAACGAATCCGGATAATAAAAGACATATCGGCTGGCGCGGTATTGTGGGTAGCCATAATGGCTCTTATCGCCGGATTACTAATTTTTATTCCAAAGATATTCTCTCTTTAATAACCTCCAACAACTAGATATGATGCTTATCGCAGACAGCGGCTCAACAAAAACACACTGGTGCATAGTTGACGCCAAAGGGAAAAGACTGATTCAAACCATAGGGATCAATCCTTATCAGATGAATAACAAAGCCATTCAGGAAGTTCTTGAACGTGAACTTTATCCTAATTTGAATTCGGAAACAATCAAAGATATCCATTTCTACGGTGCAGGATGCTCAACAGAGCAAAAGTGCAATCTGATTAATTCTGTACTCCAGAACTTTTTTAAAGATGCAAATATTGAAATCCACCATGATCTTTTGGGTGCGGCAAGGGCGCTTTGCGGTCACGAACCCGGAATTGCCTGCATACTCGGCACAGGTTGCAATGCATGCTATTATGATGGAAATGAGATTAAAGAACAGATGAACTCCCTCGGTTTCGTTCTGGGTGATGAAGGTAGTGGCGCATATATGGGCAAAATATTTATCAGGGATTACTACCAGGATGCCATGCCTGATGACCTAAAACAATTGTTCCGTGAGGAATTCAATCCCGTACTTGAAGAGATTCTGGATAACATTTACAACCATGCCCGGCCAAACCGGTTTTTAGCTTCGTTTGGTCCATTTTTTTTGAAAAACATTGAGCATCCTTATGTTTACAAGATGGTAAGTAATTCATTTGACGAATTCTTCTCAAAATATGTACTTAAATTTAAAGAAGCAAAAAGCAATAAAGTTCATTTTCTCGGCTCTATCGCATACCATTTTAGTGAAGTATTGAAAGCTTCGGCGATAAAAGCCGGCTTACAGCCAGGTAGAATATACGTTTCACCTATACAGGGCCTTATTGATTATCATAAAAATTAATCGCAAATGAAAAAAGCAATTCAGTTTTTTGGAATTTCTCTGATCGTTATCATTCACTTTTTTTCTGCCAGTGCACAACAAAATCCCGAGGTTGACGCTCTCAAAAAATACCTAAAGGACGCTCGGGTCAAGTGGAATGTGCCGGCGTTATCCGTAGGAATCATCCACAATGATACCATTGTGCTTCTTGATGGTTTTGGAGAGCGCGAGGTTGGTACAGGAAAGACGGTAAACGGAAACACCTTGTTTGCCGTTGCATCAAATACCAAAGCCTTTACCGCTACAGCCTTAGGAATGCTGGTAGATGAAGGAAAGCTAAGGTGGGACGATAAGGTTGTTGATTATCTGCCCTGGTTCCGCTTGTATGACCCCTACGTTAGCACCAACATGACCATTCGTGATCTGCTTACTCACCGTAGTGGCCTGGCCACCTTCAGCGGTGATCTTATTTGGTATGGGAGTACATATTCGCGTCAGGAAATAATTAAACGGGCAGCCCTTTTAAAGCCGGTATATGGTTTCCGATCAAACTATGGATATTCAAACATTATGTACCTTACTGCGGGTGAAATAATTAAAGCCATTAGCGGTCAACCCTGGGAAGATTTTGTGCAGCACCGTATACTGGATCCGCTTGGTATGACCAACACCTTAACCAGCACTACACAACTCAACAACGTAACCAACGTTGCTATGCCTCACAATGATGTTGGGGATGATGTCATCAGAATCAGTTATCTGAACTGGGATAATATCGCTCCCGCTGGTGCATTAATCAGTTCATCAGCCGATATGCTTAAATGGTTAAAATTTCAGTTGCACAATGGGAAAATCGGTGATAGTACCCTGGTAAAAACAGCTACCATGCGCGAAATGCAGAAATCACAGACCGTGATGAACATTTCAGCATTTTCGGAAAAGCTATGGCCTTCCACACATTTCAAAACCTACGGGCTCGGTTGGTCACTCATGGACTACCATGGCCGAAAAATTATTTCCCACTCAGGTGGTTATGATGGCATGATCTCTTTTTCCGGCTTCGTCCCTGAAGAAAATCTGGGTTTTGTAATTCTCACCAACAAGAATTCGTCTCTTTATTATCCTCTCTCATTTAAAATACTTGATGCTTTTCTTTCGGATGACACCACCGATTGGAGTACTAATTTTTATAACATAATTACCCAAAATGAAGCTGCCGAAAAGCAGTCGCGTGAAGAAGAAAAGGCAAACCGCATCAAAGGTACCTCTCCTACCCTGCCGCTTGAAGATTACGCCGGCACCTATACCAGTGAGATTTACGGAGATGTGGTGGTGGAGTTGAAAAATAAGGAGCTAAGTCTCCGCTTTGTGCAAACTCCCATGTTCCACTCTCCACTCAGACACTGGCAGTACAATACTTTTGAAATAAAATTCCCTGAGGTCCCTTCGTTACCGGAAGGTAAGGCCGCCTTTGTCCTGAATATGGATAGCAAAGTACACCAACTACTTATTGATGTTCCCAATCCCGACTTTGACTTTACTGAATTTAACTTCATTAAAAATCAATAGTTTACAACACAGGTTGCAGGGTAAAGAGACCAAATATTTGTGGCTTCGCTGAATCCGTCAAGTAATAATGCATGCGGGAAAACCAGGAAGATACCGTTAATAAACAGTATGATTTCTCATATAATCAATCGGGCAATTTCAAAGCAGGCACTCTGAAAGCAGGGATTAAAGTATTTCTTTAAAGACTTAAGAAAGAACCATCACCTGTTTCTATTCATCTGCCTTGAACGTCATTGATTCCGAATTGATACAGTATCGCAAACCAGTTGGTGGGGGACCATCGTTAAACACATGGCCCAGGTGACCGCCACAGCGTGAGCAAATCACTTCAGTACGAGTCATGCCAAAGCTTCTATCCTTATGTTCATCTATATTCTCGTTCTTCGAGGGTTCATAGAAACTTGGCCAGCCGCAACCAGCGTCAAACTTGCTTCCGCTGCGGAATAGTTCCAGTCCACATCCTGCGCAGTAATAAGTACCTTTTACAAAAAACTGATCATACAGTCCGGTACCCGGCCGTTCAGTACCCTTTTCGCGTAATACCCTGTATTGCGCATCAGTAAGTTCATCGCGCCATTCTTCATCGGTTTTAAAGATTTTTTCCGTCAATTTATTTTCGTTCGAATTCATAGTATCATTTTTAGAATTTTGAGCCCGGCAGGAAATCATCACCGGAAACAAGAAAACCAGCATTACTGTCAGTTTCAAGGGAAATAATTTCATTTTTGTCATCATTGAATTTATGTCATATATTAACAATTTTCGCGCCATTTATGTTTGGCAGGTATTTAGATGCCATTCTAACAGGTCGTCTTAAAACAAGCCTGTTGGCACCAATACTACGCATGAACAGTTAGTATTGGTTGATACCCTGAAAATTGAAGCAATCTGTCTGGTTCACTTTAAGGTCAGAAATACTATGCAATTATAAAGCATTGTCATACAACTAATTGGTGTTTTCTACACTCACCATTCGTCAATAAAATATTTCTAATTTGAGAGATAATAAGACTTTACACGCAATTCGATTGAAATTGTATTAGTAATTTTTCTTATATTTACCCTTCAATTCAATATCGATATGGAATGGCTATGGATAACATTGGGTGTAGTAATTGCCATTGCGGGAATTGTGGGATGCATTCTTCCTTTTATTCCCGGTCCACCCCTAAACTATATTGCCTTGCTTCTGCTACAATTCACGATGGACCCACCTCCTTTTACGGTAAAATTTCTGATTTTATGGTTAGTGGTTACCATTATTGTAACTCTGCTTGATTATTACGTACCTATCTGGGGAACACGAAAATATGGAGGTAGCAATGGCGGTGTTTGGGGAGCTGCTATAGGATTGCTGCTGGGTTTGATTTTCTTTCCCCCCTTTGGTATGATTGCAGGCCCTTTTCTTGGTGCCATGGTTGGAGAATTGCTGACAGGGAAAGATTCATCCACAGCACTGAAAGCCGGATTCGGCTCTTTTATAGGATTTCTGGCCGGTGTAGTGATGAAACTGGCTGTGAGTATTGCGCTCACTTATCACTTCTTTAAAGCCATCATTTAATAAAGTCAGTGATGCCCAAAACTATTTTCAGGATAAGCTATATCTTCCAGAAACAGCCCCCTGGCCGGAACTGATTCACCTGCATCGCTGCGTGTACCTGAAATAAGCAAAGTGCGCAATTGTGCTTCATTCAGCCTCCCTTTACCGGCATCTATCAAGGTGCCCATCATAGCTCTGACCATGTTTCGCAGAAAACGGTTTGCTTTAACCTGATAGATAAGCATAGTATCTGTTTCAATCAGAAACGATTCCAGAATCTGGCATTTATAATTGTTTACCTGGGTATTCGATTTCGTAAAGCAGGCAAAATCGGTATACTCCATAAAAATTCCGGCAGCTTTGCGCATGCTTTCAACATCTAAAGGCATACCCGGCCGATAGGCGAATTCAGTATTAAAAGGGTCTTTAGTTTTTAACAGAAAATACCGGTAAGTGCGTGAAATCGCGGAGAAGCGGGCATGAAAATCACAAGATACCTGGTGAATTTTGAAAATTACGATATCAGCGGGCAAAATGCGGTTTAAGCGGTAAACCCATTGCTGGAGTTCGCTGTCTTCGAGCAAAGCCTCATTATTAAAATGAGCGAAGAACCGTCGGGCATGAACCCCCGTATCGGTTCGCCCGGCACCCGTAACACGAATTTTTCGCCGGGAAATCAAACATAAGGCATCCTCTAATTGCTGCTGAACAGTAATGGCATTTGGCTGAAGTTGCCACCCATGATACCTGCCGCCATGATAGGCCATTTCAATACAGTATCTCCATTCTTGCATCTGGCAAAATTAAGAAAATAACCTTTCTTCAAAAGTTTTGATCGTATCTGGCATTTTCACAAATGGAAAAAGCCTGATGAAGTGATTTATTAATTCCTTCCCTTACTTATGAGGCGGGACTAAATTGCTAAACACTAATTTACACAAGACCAGATTCAGGGCGAGGATTTACCTGGACTTCCTGCAAAAGGGAATGGAAAGTTTCCTCAGCGGGTGTGAACGATAATAGAAGAAAAAAGAAATTTTTATAGTACAATTTTATTTAGAACACATATAAATAGCGATTTAAGTGAAAAAAAAGCC
The DNA here is from genome assembly GCA_034007585.1 of Lentimicrobium sp. Classification (GTDB taxonomy): domain Bacteria; phylum Bacteroidota; class Bacteroidia; order Bacteroidales; family Lentimicrobiaceae; genus Lentimicrobium. The sequence continues at coordinate 5,650 of JAVEQP010000038.1, forward strand.
TCTATTGTGAATCAATTAACAAAAGATTTACTATTTTTGGATTGAATTGTTAATCGATTCACAAGTCACACTTAATTAAAGTATCAAAAACCTAAAGCTGGAGGAAATAATGTCAACTACACAATTGATGGTAAAGGATTTGGTTGAAAAAAACGGCCGGACCCGCAACAGCCTTATGCCTGTGTTACAAGGCATAGTTCAGCAGGAAAAATTCCTTTCCGAAGAAGCGATGTTAAGCGTTGCTGAGGAACTGGATATCTCTGCAGCCGAAGTTTACAGCACCGCTTCGTTTTACACCTTTTTAGACACTGTACCCCGGGGAAAAAACATCATTCGGGTATGCAAAACCATTACCTGTCATATGAAAGGTAAGGATGAAATCATCAATGCATTGTGTAATGCATTGAAAATAAAGGTTGGGGAAACCACCCATGACAATCAGTTTACTTTACTTACAGCCAATTGTTTAGGTTGGTGTCATAAAGGGCCTGTAATGCTTATAAATGATGATATTTATCCGGATCTAACTGTACAGAAAGCACTGGAAATCATCGGGACCTATGCAAAGAAACCGCAATGATGTATTGAGGATTTACGCACCAAAACACACACTACCATGGAAAAGACGTTAAAAAAAGTTGATATTATTTTCGAGATTAACAAAAGCTGCTCACCCATAGCAGTACTCGACAGAACCTTGCAAAGGCCAGCCGACGAAATCGTACTTGATCTGATTGACAGCGGGCTAAAAGGTCGGGGTGGAGCTGGTTTTCCCACAGGATTAAAGTGGAAATTTACCCGAAATGAAACCAGCGATGTCAAATATGTAATATGCAATGCTGACGAAGGCGAGCCGGGCACTTTCAAAGACCGGGAAATTCTGGATCGCGTCCCTGAAAAAATATTTGTGGGAATGACCATTTGTGCCTATGTTATTGGCGCTCGGGAAGGTTATATTTATATGCGGGGTGAATATAACTTTCTGCTGAAATCGCTGCAAAAGAAGCTGGATGATTTTAATGCCATGCTGACCAAAAAGGAAATCGACTTTCAAATTTATTTTAATTCCGGGTCCGGTGCTTATGTATGCGGTGAGGAGAGTGCACTTTTCGAGTCGATGGAAGGCAAGCGCGGCGAACCGCGAAACAAGCCCCCCTACCCTACTGTTGCCGGTTATAATAACAAACCTACCGTGATCAATAACGTGGAAACCCTTGTATATACCACCATGATCTGTCACATGGGTCCCGCACGATTTAAGGCACTGGGAACTACCGACTCCCGGGGATCGAAAGTCTTCTCCGTATCGGGTGATACCCCTATACCGGGCATTTATGAGCTTGAATTGGGCATGCCACTTCAGGATTTCGTTGATGAGTTTGGCGATGGCGATGCCAAGGCTATTCAGGTGGGTGGCGCTTCGGGTCATTGTGTGCCACGCAAAAAATTCAACGACACCATTATTGGATTCGAAGGCATACCCACCGGAGGATCAATGATGATTTTCAACAGCAGCCGGTCAATGTACAATGTGTTGCATGACTATCTTGAATTTTTTACTGAAGAAAGCTGCGGACAATGCACTCCTTGCAGGGTAGGCTGCCAGCAATTGCTTAAAGGCATTGAAGCCGTAAAGAAAGGTGACAAGCCGCCTACTTATCTCGACGACCTTAAAAAGCTCACCGGTACCATGAAAATCGCAGCCAAATGTGGCCTGGGACAATCGGTGGGTAACCCGTTTAATTCCATCGTTGATAATTTCAGGGAGGAAATCATTTACTAAGTGCCTTTAACCAGTGTGACCTGAAATGTGTAAACCACAATGCAGGCACTCACAAAAAGCAAGAAGTCATGAGCAAATATCAGGTAAATTTAAAAATCAACAACATGCCCATTGCGGTGGAAGAAGGTACCACCATTTTAGAAGCGGCACGCAAACTCAACTTCAGAATACCAACCTTATGCCACCATCCGGACCTTTCGGTGGCTGGGAATTGCCGGGTATGTGTGGTGGAAGTAAAAGGTGCCAAATTGCTGGCTGCCTCCTGCGCAACCCCGGTTTCCGAAGGCATGGAAGTACTCACCAACAGCGAAAAAGTGAGAATCGCCCGAAAGCATATTGTAGAATTGTTGCTGTCAGAACACAATGCCGACTGTACCAAATGTTTCAAAAATGGCCATTGTGAACTTCAGGACATTTCAAGCGAATATCGTATTGGCGAACACGTTTTTCTGGATCTGGTAAAGCCTGAAAGTAAAATTCAGGACATTTCCTCTCCAGCCATCATCAAAGATGACAGTAAGTGCATCCGCTGCCAGCGCTGCGTTAGAACTTGTGAAGAAATCCAGGGTGTGGGCGCACTTGGAGTGATTAACAAAGGTGATCAGCAGCGTATTTCTACCTTTTTGAATAAACCACTCAATGAAGTGGTGTGCACCAATTGCGGACAATGCATAAACCGCTGCCCAACCGGTGCATTAACTGAACGCAACTACATTGAGGAAGTATGGAATGCCATTTATGATCCCACAAAATTTGTGGTTGTTCAAACAGCTCCGGCTACACGCATAGCATTAGGCGAGGACCTTAACATTGAACCTGGCGCAAGGGTTACCGGCAAAATGGTGGCCGCCCTTAAAAAGCTTGGATTCAATAAGGTACTTGATACTGATTTTGCCGCGGATCTAACCATTATGGAAGAAGGTACTGAACTACTTACCCGTCTGAAAAAAGCGCTGGTTGATAAGGATGAGACCGTAAAGCTTCCTATGATGACTTCCTGCTCACCAGGCTGGATCAAGTTTCAGGAACATATGTTTTCAGATATGCTGGAAAATCTCTCTACCTGTAAATCGCCACAGCAAATGTTTGGAGCAGTAGCCAAAACCTATTATGCAGATAAAATTAACATAAAGGCACAGGATATGATCGTTGTATCCATTATGCCTTGTACAGCCAAAAAGTTTGAGTGCGAACGTCCGGAAATGCGCGATAGCGGCTATCAGGATGTGGACTATGTGCTTACCACCCGCGAGCTCGCCATGATGATAAAGCAGGCAGGCATTGATTTTAACAAGCTTGAGGAAGAACACTATGATAGTATTCTTGGTGAATCTACAGGTGCTGCAGTCATTTTTGGAGCTACAGGCGGAGTTATGGAAGCTGCCCTACGCACTGCCTATGAAATTGTAACCGGCAGAGAGGTACCTTTTACCAACCTGAATATTCAACCGGTAAGAGGAATGGAAGGGGTAAAAGAGGCTACCATTAAAATTAAAAATGTAAAGCCTGAATGGGCTTTTCTTGAAGGGGTAGATCTGAATGTTGCTATAGCTCACGGCCTGGGCAATGCCCGGTTTTTAATGGATAAGGTCAATCGTGGAGAGACCAATTATCACTTTATTGAAATTATGGGATGCCCGGGTGGCTGTCTGGGTGGTGGTGGACAACCCATTCCAACTTCACCCGAAATCAGACAAAAACGAGCAGATGCCATTTATAGTGAGGATGAGCATATGGAAATCAGAAAGTCACACGAAAATCCTGAGATTACTGAGATCTATAAGCAATTTCTCGGGCAGCCTCTGAGTCATAAATCTCATGAATTGTTGCATACCCATTACAAACCGAGAAACAGGTACTAATTTGGAATCATTCCATATAGCAAAAGGTTGGATCTCATCCAACCTTTTGCTATTCAATAAACATGTTATCAAATAATTGCAACTTTCATTGTTATTTCATTAACACTGTTAAAAAAATAACAAGAAACCTTGCTTTATATTAAATTAAGCTATACTTTTGCACCAGATTAAAGCATCTTTTACCTTGTAGAATGACTTAAACTATGATCATGAAAGTTAAACAAATTGTTGAATTGCTGAATGCAAGAGTAATTGTCGGTCAAAATCAACTGGAATCCGAGGTAGGGATGGCTTTTTCGTCAGATCTGATGAGTGATGTACTCACTGTGGAAACAGAAAACCTGATGTTACTTACCGGTTTGGCAAATTTGCAGACCATTCGTACTGCTGAAATGTCCGATATCAACAAAATTATTTTTGTCCGAAAGAAAAAAGTAAGCGACGACATGATCAGGCTGGCCGATGAAAACGACATGATACTGATTGAGTGTGACTACTCCATGTTTAAGGCCAGTGGAATTCTTTACCAATCCGGGGTTGAACCGGTCTATTAAAAGCAATGGAAATGCACTTCGAATTTCAGGTTGAAGGTGGAAATTTTTCCAAAGCAGGTACTGCATCCAGTCAGTTAAAGAAAATTCTGAAACAACTGAATGTAGATGCCCGGGACATCAAAAGGGTGGTTGTAGCCCTCTATGAGGCTGAGGTTAATGTGGTTGCCCATGCATACAATGGGGTTATCATTATTGACATTGATACTGAAAAGATCATGATTCAGATAGAAGATGAAGGTCCGGGTATTCAGAACATTGATCTGGCCATGCAACAGGGATTTTCTACTGCCTCTGAACTGGTACGTGAGATGGGATTTGGTGCCGGAATGGGGCTGCCAAACATAAAAAACAACACCGACAAGCTTACCGTTACTTCAGAGGTAGGCAAAGGTACAAAAGTGCATATGCTCATTAATTTCAGCATTTAAAAAAGTAAACTGTGGAACACAATAATTTTCATCATGCATTAAAAATAAGAGAGGATCTGTGTATCGGATGCTCTCATTGTATGAATGTGTGTCCTACTGAAGCAATCAGGGTACGCAATGGTAAAGCAATTTTATATGGCGACCGCTGCGTGGATTGCGGAGAGTGTTTCAGGGTTTGTCCGGTAAGTGCAATTATTATCGATCACGACGACTTCAACCACATCTTTGATTACAAATACCGGATTGCTCTTGTTCCTGCTATATTTACCGGACAATTTCCTGAAGATGTTTCCCCACAGCAAATGTTCAGTGTACTACTCGACCTTGGATTTACCCATGTGTATGAAGTGGAAAATGGCACTGCCCTGCTTCAGGAAGCGATGAATGAATATGCCGACAAACCCGGTATCAGCAAACCGCTGATTTCGAGCTTTTGTCCGGCCATTGTCAGATTGATTCAGGTTAAGTTTCCAGCGCTGGTTGATAACATTCTTTTACTTAAACCACCCCTGGATATTTCCGCCTTACACATTAGGGAGGAAATGCGGAGAAAAGGCATAAGCGATAAAGAAGCAGGCATATTTTACATTACCCCTTGCGCTGCCAAAATCGCAGCCATTAAAGATCCCGTTGGTGAAGACCAATCGCCAATAAGCGGGGTAATCAACATGGATGTGCTCTTTAATAAAGTTTACCGTAAAGTTAAAACACGAAACAATCAAAGTTGCTCTTTACCGGTATACACTGATCTCCCTGCCACGGCCCGATGCTGGGCACTTACCAATGGAGAAGCTCCTTTGGCCAAAGGTCGCACCCTCGCTATTGATGAAATTAACAATGTGATTGATTTTCTTGAGAAACTTGAAGATGATGAAATCAACGATGTTGATTTTGTAGAACTCAGGGCATGTGACGAAAGTTGTGCCGGTGGAGTACTTACCGTTAGCAACCGCTTTTTAACGGCCGAGCGGTTACGAAACCACAAAACCAACACCCCTGATCCACCTTCCAGCGATCATCCTGATGGCTTCAGACACATCCGCGAGAACCATGCTGAGATCAGGAAGCACATTAATATAGAGGAGGTAAAACCACGCCCTATTATGAAGCTGGACGACAACATTGCTGAGGCCATGCGGAAGATGGAAAAGGTGAACCGGATTATGCAATTGCTTCCTAGGGTAGATTGTGGTGTTTGTGGTGCTCCAAGCTGCCAGGCGCTGGCAAGGGATATTGCATTGAATGAAGCCCAATTACACGATTGTGTTTTTATTCAGAAAATACTCGAACAAAAAGGCGAACTCAGCCTGGAGGAAAGCATAAAGATTATGCAAAAAATCTGGGGGTTTGGTAAGACAAATAAATACAGAGACCTTAAAGGACTATAACATGAATGTAAAAGAGATTGCAGAAAAGCTTAATTTAAAGGTACTCAGCGGAGCTTCCGGACTAAGCAATGAAATCAGCTTTGGCTATGCTTCTGACTTGCTGAGCGATGTTATGGGTCATGCTAAATCAGGGGAAGCCTGGATTACCTTGCAGACACATAAAAACGTGATGGCCATTGCCTCACTTAAAGACCTGGCTGCAGTGATTCTTGTCAAAGATCTGCAGCCCGAGCCTGATATGGCTGCACAGAGTGATGAAGAAGGCATTCCTGTACTCGGCACTTCCGAGGATGCCTTTACCCTAATTGGAAAACTTTACGAACTGTTAAAAAAATAATACGCAGATGAAGCTGTTTAAAGCCGATTTACACATACATACCGTACTCTCCCCCTGCGGAAGCCTGGAGATGAGCCCGGGAAATATTGTGCAGGCTGCTTTGGATCAGCAACTCGACATTATAGGTATTACCGATCATAACTCAACCCGTCAATGCCGGCAGGTGATTGAAGCTGCCGATGAAACGGGGCTTAAGGTTTTTACAGGCGTTGAAATTACTACCCGTGAAGAGGTTCATTGCCTGGCTTTCTTCGAGCATCTTGACGCCCTTGATGCTTTTCAGCAATACCTGGATGAGCATTTACCAAAAATAAAGAATGATCCTGATCTTTTCGGCTATCAAGTGGTGGTCGATAAAAGTGAAAACATTGTTTATGAGGAGGACTTTCTGCTGATTACGGGCTTAAATAAAGGAATAAACGAGATTGAAAAAGAGGTACGCAGACATGGCGGTATTTTCATACCTGCGCACATTGATAAGCCAAAATACAGTTTGACCAGTCAATTGGGATTCATCCCTGCTGACTTGCCGGTGGATGCATTTGAACTGTCGAAACACACCCCGACAAAAAGTTTCCTGGCGGTTTATCCAAACCTGATAAACAGTACCTTCATAAGGAATTCAGATGCACACCAACCTGATCTCATTGGTACGTCCTATACGTATTATCGTATGGATACACCCTGCTTTGATGAATTCAGGATGGCCTTACAGCACAAAAACGGAAGGGAGGTGATTGCTGCATGAAGGATCTTTCGCTGCATATTCTCGACATTGTTCAAAACAGTATTTCTGCCGGGGCTACTGAAATTAAGATCAGTATTCTGGAAAACCAGGGTAAAGATCAATACCTCATTGAGATCACAGACAATGGCCGCGGCATTAATGCTGATGATTTGGGTAGAGTTACTGATCCATTTTTCACTTCACGCACAACCCGGAAAGTGGGTATGGGATTGCCGCTATTAAAGCAAAATGCTGAGCGCACCGGAGGCAATATGAGCATAAGTTCAACACCGGGAAAGGGCACAAGCATAAATGCCATTTTTGGATTGAGTAATATTGACAGGCCCTCGATGGGCGATATAGGCGGTACACTAGCCATGTTGATATCATCCAATCCAATCATTCGCTTTATATATAGCCATACAACGGCTGCAGGTTCATTTAAACTTGACACGAATGAAGTGATTGAAATGCTTGATGGAATGTCCATTGCTTCAGCCCCGGTTTACAATTTTTTGAAAGAAATGATCAACGAAAACCTGATGGAAATCCAGTTTTCGTAATAAAATAACCAAAACCAAACCTTAATTTTAAACAACATGTCACAAGTAAAATCGCTGGCCGACCTGAGAAAACTCAAAGAAGATCTTCAGGGCAAGATGAGCCTGAGAGAAAAAAGCAACCACCCTGAGAGCATGGTACAGGTTAAAGTGGCCATGGCCACCTGTGGAATTGCATCGGGCGCTAAGCAGGTAATGGACTTTTTTATCAACGAATTTGATAAAAGGAATATTCATGCTGTGGTAACCCAGACCGGTTGCATGGGTTATTGCTATGCTGAGCCTACCATTGAAGTAACTATTCCTGGTCAGGAACCTATAGTTTTCGGCTATGTGGATACCAAAAAGGCCGATGAGATCATTGAAAAATACATTAAAAATGGGGAACTGGTTGAAGGTATCATCCCGGTTAAATACCAATCCATAGAAACCAACAAGGAGAATAAGTAATGGGAAAATACAACATGCACGTGCTGGTATGTGGTGGCACAGGTTGCCATGCATCAGAAAGCGAAACTTTACTTCAGGATTTAAAAACCGAAGTTATTGAGCACGGTCTTGAAAATGAAGTGCAGGTAATTGCAACCGGCTGCTTCGGGTTCTGCGAAAAAGGACCCATTGTTAAGATTATGCCGGACAATACGTTCTATACTCAGGTAACTCCTAAAGATGCCAAAGTAATAGTAGAAGAGCATTTGATCAAAGGCCGTAAAGTAAATCGCCTGCTATACACCCATCCAGAGACCAAAGAGGCAGTGGCAGATTCCAAGCATATGGATTTTTACAAGAAACAATTGCGCATTGCCTTACGCAATTGTGGATTTATTGACCCTGAAAATATTGAAGAGTATATTGCCAGGGATGGTTATGAGGCCCTTGCCCGCTCACTTAATGAATTGACGCCTGAGCAGGTGATAGAAATCATGAAGAAATCAGGACTCAGAGGTCGTGGTGGAGGCGGTTTCCCTACCGGATTAAAGTGGGAAATTACCCGAAAATCAGTTTCTGATATAAAATATGTGGTTTGTAATGCTGACGAGGGTGACCCGGGAGCATTTATGGACCGTTCAATTTTGGAAGGAGACCCCCATTCAGTGATTGAAGCCATGGCCATTTGCGGTTATTGTATTGGTTCCTCGATAGGGCTGGTATATATCAGGGCGGAATATCCCCTGGCCATCGAAAGGCTTAAAACTGCTATTGGACAGTCCAGAGAATATGGACTGCTGGGAGAGGATATTTTTGGCAGTGGATTTAATTTCGACATCGAACTCAGGTATGGAGCCGGGGCTTTTGTATGCGGTGAAGAGACTGCCCTGATTCACTCCATGGAAGGTTTACGTGGTGAACCCACCGTTAAACCACCGTTTCCATCAGTTTCAGGATATTTTGGAGAACCCACCAACGTAAATAACGTTGAAACCCTGGCCAATATCCCTGCCATTATCAATCAAGGTCCCGAATGGTTCGCCAGCATTGGAAGTGAAAAATCAAAAGGAACCAAGGTGTTTGCCCTTGCAGGGAAAATCAATAATGTTGGTTTGATTGAGGTACCTATGGGAACCACCCTTCGCGAGGTAATTTATGAAATAGGGGAAGGCATAAAAGATGGGAAAAAGTTCAAAGCAGTACAAACCGGAGGTCCCTCAGGTGGTTGCTTAACAGAAAAACACCTGGATACACCCATTGATTATGACAACCTGATTGCCTCCGGCTCAATGATGGGTTCAGGTGGTATGATTGTAATGGATGAAGATGACTGCATGGTTTCAATGGCTAAATTCTATCTGGAATTTACCGTGGATGAATCATGCGGGAAATGTACGCCCTGCCGTGTTGGCAACAAGCGCTTACATGAAATACTCGATAAAATTACCCAGGGAAAAGGCACCCGCGAGGACCTTGACCGCCTTCGCAACCTGAGCCATGTAATTAAAGATACTGCCCTGTGTGGACTGGGTCAGACCTCTCCCAATCCGGTGCTTTCAACCCTCGATAACTTTTGGGATGAATACATGGAACACGTAATAGATAAAAAATGTCGTTCCGGTCAATGTAAAGCCCTGCTTCAATATGTAATTGTTCCTGAAAACTGCGTAGGATGTACTGCCTGTGCACGCAACTGTCCGGTAAACGCCATTTCGGGTGAACGTAAGGAAATACATTTCATTGATCAGGCTATCTGCATCAAATGTGGAGTTTGTCTGGAAAAATGTAAATTTAATGCAGTGCTTGTAAAATAAAAAAACTGTTCAAAAAATGGAAACCATTAAACTTAAAATAGACGGCAAGGATGTAACAACCGCTAAGGGAACAACCATACTAAAAGCCGCAAAAGAATTTGGGATTCACATACCCACTCTGTGTTACCTTCATCTGGAAGACCTGAATATTGAAAACAAACCTGCAGGTTGCCGGGTATGTGTAGTGGAGATTGAAGGCAGGCGCAATCTGGCTCCGGCATGTGCTACAGACTGTACTGAAGGTATGGTGGTGAATACCCACAATATCCGTGTACTTAATGCCCGCAAAACGGTACTTGAGCTCATACTCTCTGATCACCCGACGGACTGTTTGGTTTGTGCCAAAAACGGGACCTGCGAGCTGCAGACCATGGCTCAGGAAATGGGCATTCGTGAGCTGCATTATCAGGGCGAGCAATCCCACTACCGTGAAGATACTTCTCCGGCCATAATTCGCGATGTGGACAAATGTATAATGTGTCGTCGTTGTGAAATGATGTGCAATGAGGTACAGACAGTAGGAGCACTTTCAGCCGTAAACCGTGGATTTATGTCGGTAGTGGCACCAGCCTTTGAGATGAACCTAGATCACAGTGTATGTACTTATTGTGGACAATGTGTGGCAGTATGCCCAACCGGTGCGCTTACCGAAGTGGATCATACCAATAATGTAATCAGGGCACTGGCCGATCCGACCAAAACCGTAGTCGTACAAACAGCCCCTGCGGTTCGTGCCGCTCTGGGTGAAGAATTTGGGTTACCTGCAGGCACCCTGGTCACCGGCAAATTGACAGCCGCTCTGCGCAGATTAGGGTTCAACTACATTTTTGACACCGATTTCGCTGCCGACCTTACCATTATGGAAGAAGGAACAGAGCTTCTCAGCAGGCTTAACCGCCACCTTAAAGGAGAAAAGGTTCCCTTGCCCATTCTTACTTCTTGCTGCCCGGCCTGGGTAAACTTCTTTGAACATCAGTTCCCGGAAATGATGGACATTCCTTCAACGGCCCGCAGCCCGCAACAAATGTTCGGGGCTATAGCTAAAACCTATTTTGCAGACAAAATCGGAGTTAAGCGCGAAAACCTGGTAGTAGTTTCTGTAATGCCTTGCCTCGCGAAGAAATATGAATGTCAACGCGAAGAGTTTGCTACCGATGGTAATCCTGATGTAGATTTTTCCATTTCAACCCGCGAATTGGCACATCTTATTAAGCAGTCAAATATTGAATTCATGTCATTACCCGATGAAGATTTTGATAACCCTCTGGGCGAATCAACGGGAGCAGGGGTAATTTTCGGAACTACCGGTGGTGTAATTGAAGCAGCAGTTCGTACAGCTTATGAATTGCAAACCGGTAAAAAGCTTGAAAACGTTGACTTTAAAGAGTTACGAGGGATGGAATACATACGCGAAGCTACCATTGATTTTGACGGTTTGCCTATTCACATCGGTATAGCCCATGGGCTTGGCAATGCGCGCAAATTATTGCAGGACATAAAAGATGGAAAATCACATTATCATGCCATCGAAATCATGGCCTGTCCGGGTGGTTGCATCGGTGGCGGAGGCCAGCCACTGCATCATGGCGACTCGTCAATAATTAAAGCAAGGCAAAAAGCTATTTATGAGGAGGACCGGAATAAAACCATCCGTAAATCACACGAGAACCCTTATATTATTGAACTTTACGAAAATTTCCTGGGCAAACCTATGAGCGATAAGGCACATCACCTGTTGCATACACATTACTTTGATAAAAGCAAAGAAACAACTGTTGAATAGGCTGATGCAGCGTTATTTACATCAAAAAAAGAAAAAAAATGGCAACTATAACATTATCGACAAACAAACTTGAGCAACTTAAGGACGTTTGTAAATCGTTCAACAACGATAAAAAGGAACTCATCAATGTGCTTCATAAGGCACAGGGCATCTTTGGTTATTTGCCTGCTGAATTGCAGGAAATAATCGCAAAGGAACTGAATGTTTCAGTGGCCCACGTTTATGGGGTAGTATCCTTTTATTCCTTCTTCACCATGCTTCCCAAAGGAGAGCATCCCATTTCCATTTGTCTGGGAACGGCCTGCTATGTGCGCGGAGCTGAAAAGGTGATAGATGAATTCAAAAAACACCTGCAGATTAAAGTGGGTGAAACCACTGCAGACGGTAAATTCTCACTGTCATGTCTGCGTTGTGTAGGCGCCTGCGGGCTGGCTCCCGTGGTGCTTGTCGGCGACAAGGTTTATGGCAGGGTAGCTCCCGACGGCGTAAAAAAGATTCTGGAGGAGTATTCCTGATAGATAAGTTCGTGTTTTGGTTTTAGGTTAAAGGTGGCCGGGCTTTTTGTCCGGTCATCTTTTTTAGAGCACCTCCCCTATTTTTGACAAGAAATTCAGATTTAGGGTAAAGCGTATCCTGTCTTTTATCTTCAGGCTGGAATTATAAAGGTTTTGAGTGACAAGCAGCGGTACAAAAATTTCAAATGAAAACAGGTTATCCAGGGATGGTATCGGCTGTTGATGAAATAACATCAAAGGGGAAGCGCCTCAATTACGCTTCCCCTTAAATTCAATACAAATAGTACGGTCTGACTTAACTGCCTGGCTAACTTTCAAGCACCTGTGCCACCAGGGCTGCTGCTTCATGAAGCATGACTGCAGAATAGACTTTTAGTCCGGAATTTTCGATCAATTCCTTGGCTTCTTCGGCATTGGTTCCCTGCAGTCGGACGATAATCGGAATGTCAATGGTTCCTATGTTTCTATAGGCATCCACAATACCCTGTGCTACACGGTCGCAGCGCACTATTCCACCAAAAATATTTACCAAAATTATCTTAACGTTGGGATCTTTTAGAATAATACGAAAAGCCTGCTCCACACGTTCAGCATTGGCGGTACCACCCACATCAAGAAAGTTAGCAGGCTCGCCACCCGAAAGTTTAATGATATCCATGGTGGCCATAGCCAGTCCGGCACCATTGACCATACAACCTACATTCCCGGAAAGTTTAACATAATTGAGCTGATGAGCGCCGGCTTCTACTTCAGCGGGATCTTCTTCCGTTAAATCACGCATGGCCAGCAAATCGGGGTGACGGAAGAGCGCATTCTGATCAAGCCGCATCTTGCAATCGGCTGCCATAATCAGATTATCTGAAGTCTTGAATACCGGATTAACTTCTATCATCGCAGCATCGCTCCCCATATACGCATTGTACAAACCTCGAACAAACTTGAGCATATTTTTAAATGCATCTCCCTCCAGCTTAAGATTATAGGCAATTTTCCGACATTGAAAATCCTGCAAACCTACGCTGGTGTCAATCTCTTCTGTGAAAATAAGTTCCGGTGTTTTCTCAGCTACTTCTTCAATGTCCATGCCCCCTTCGGTAGAGTACATAATCATCACCCGGCTTGTGGCGCGATTAAGCAGTATACTTATATAGAATTCCTGGGGTTCGCTGATGCCCGGATAAAAGATATTTTGTTCAACCAGCACTTTATGTACACGTTTACCTGCTTCACTGGTTTGAGGCGTAACCAGATCCATACCGATAATCTGTGATGATTTCTCGAAAACCTCATGCAATGAATCTGCAATTTTAACGCCACCTCCTTTCCCTCTCCCGCCGGCATGTATCTGAGCTTTTACTGCCCAACGTACTGATTGTGTTTGTTGCTGTATTTCCTCGGCAGCCTTAACGGCCAGTTCCGGAGTTTCGGCTACTCTGCCAACAGGCACGGGAACTTTGTAAGATTTGAGAATTTGCTTTGCCTGAAATTCGTGAAGATTCATACGTTTGATTTAGGGATGCTGAATATTAAATATTGTATCAAAATTATCACAAAAAGAATTGCAAACAACAAGATTCTTGTATATTTGTGCTGCAACTACGGCTGTAAACAATAAAACAAGCAGTCAGTTCAACAGATTTAGAAGTTTTTTTTATCTCAAAGAACATTATTCCATAATATTACTGAATACAACCAAATAGAAGGGTGAATAAAAAGCTTATGAAGATTCTGACTACTCCTTTCATTTCCAGCCTGATTATCATCCTGTGGCTGATAATTTTTATGGATATGAAAGGTTTCTCGCAAAGTACTACAGTAAAAACGGTTGCCGCTTCGCGCACCCAACATCCCCCAAGGATTGACGGAATTTTTGATACAGATGAGTGGCAAGGCGCCACGCTTATGGATGGTTTCAGGCAATATGAACCGGTTTCAGATGCCCGGCCTGCTTTTGAGACACAGGTGTATCTAATGTATGATGATGAAGCCATTTATGTGGCAGCCATTATGCAGGACAACTATCCCGACAGTATTGCTAAGCAACTGGGAGTCAGGGATAATTTCGGTCTTAACGCCGACTATTTTGGCATAGGTTTCGACACCTACAACAACCAGCAGGATGCCTATTATTTTATTGTATCGGCTTCGGGTATTCAGGTGGATTGGCGCATGCAGGATGGAACTTACAATGCGGTTTGGTATAGTTCGGTCAACATAAATGAAAACGGTTGGGTTGCTGAGCTCAGAATACCCTATTCGGCACTTCGGTTTCCAAAAAAGGACATCCAAAGCTGGGGTATTCAGGCCTTCAGGAAAATCAGGCGATACCGCGAAGAAAGTCAGTGGGCATTAGAAGAAAAGGGAACGGAAAACGCTCAGATTTATTGGGGGAAGCTCACCAACCTGCTAAATATAAAACCACCTATCCGGCTCTCGTTTACACCCTATGTATCATTGAACACCCAACATTCAAGTGATCCAGCTTTAAAAGATGATCCCTGGGCCTCCTCCTTTAACGGGGGCATGGACATTAAATATGGCATCAACGAAAGCTTTACCATGGATATGATACTGCTACCGGATTTTAGCCAGGTAAAAACGGACAGGGTAGAAAATAACCTTACAGCGCTTGAACTTATTTACGACGAAAACCGCACCTTTTTTAACGAGGGCACAGACCTGTTTCAAAAAGGTGAACTTTTTTATTCACGACGCATAGGAAGAATCCCTTTACTATCATCAGCTATTAAAGACTCACTTAGAGAAAAAGAATGGATATCCGGCAATCCTTTGAACGCAAGGCTTTTAAATGCCACAAAGCTCTCCGGACGGACAGCAGGGGGAACCGGTATAGGCTTTTTCAATGCGGTAACCGGCAACACATGGGCCACCATAACCGATAGTATTACCGGCAAACAACGGCAATTGCTTACCGACCCGGTTACCAATTATAACATCCTGGTGGTGGATCAAACCCTGCCCAACAATTCATCGGTTTACCTTATCAATACCAATGTTTCGCGACCGGGAGGCTGGGATGATTCCAATGTTACCGGTGCGGGAGCCACCGTTGGAGACAAAAGTAAAACCTATTATTTTAGTGCAAACCTGGCCATTTCAAAATGGTTTACCGCAGGTGATTTGTCCAGACTTTCCGTAGGCGAAGAAAAAGCGGGCTATAACTATGGCTTTTCTTTTATAAAAGCACGCGGCAAGTTTCAGTTCAGTGTTTACCAGATTGCCCTCGACAAATATTTCAACATCAACGATATAGGCATAAACCGCACCAGGAACCAACTCAACAGAGGTGCTTATGTAAGTTACAGAATTTATGAACCTTTCAGTATTTTCAGAAATTTCTCCCAAAGCCTGGCTTATGACCATTTGCAATCCCTTGACGGCAAAAAAAATATCAATACTGAATTTTCTTATAAAGGCAATGCCACCTTCAACAACTACCTCAGCTTATGGTGGAAAATAGGCATATCGCCATACGAAAGACATGATTTTTACGAACCGCGAATAAAAGGGCGTTATTATATTGAGCCTGGTTATACCACTTACAGCCTGGGTTTTTCAACCGATTACCGCAAGCGTTTTGCCCTTGATGGAAATATTGATTACACGTTGGACTTTGATGGCATTGAAACCTACTGGATGGAAATTGAACCCATTTTCAGGATCAATAACCGGTTTTTTATTAAGCACGAAACAGGTGTGGGCTTAAATCCCCGAAACCTGGGCCACGTGAACCATTATCAGCAATACGTATGGTTTGGCAGACGAGATATTTTTACACTCGAAAATGCATTTACAGGCAATTACATGATCAGCCGGCCTCTTTCAGTAGGGCTGGCATTCAGGCACTTCTGGCAAAAAGGCAAAAGCACTGCCTATTACTTTCTTATGGAAGACGGTTATCTGGACCCTGAACCGGAATATCCCTATCAGCATCATTTTAACTACAATTTTTTCAGTGTTGACTTAAACATCAACTGGGAATTTGCACCGGGCAGCATGTTAAGTCTGGTTTGGAAAAACAATATCGAGCAAATACAATACAACAGAAACTTTAAGATCAGTTACCAGGATAACCTCAGCCAGATGTTCGATTCCCCCCAATTAAACCTGTTTAGCATCAAAGCACTTTACCACCTTGATTACAATGAATTTGCAAGAAAACGCAAGTAAAAATCGTTCATAAATCAAAGGTTGAAGCCACTCCGAATAAGTAAGAAAAAGAGAATGCCACTAAGGCACTAAGAAACCAAGATTTACAAAGGAATGATAATCAGGTATTTAAACTTAGTGATTCTTTGAGTCTTTGAGCACTTCGACTGGCTCAGTGCATCGTTTGGTGGCGAAAAAGCACTATTCGGAGGGGGCTCAAGGTTACGGGCGTTGAAGAAGATGCAAATCCTTATATTTTCAGATTAGCTTTTTCAGAAATACAATCCATCCCTTTCAGGTTTTGCAGAACCAGATTCCAATATAAAGAATATTTCATATAAGAAGGGTTACTTTTCCCTTTTAAAATGATTAACTTTTGTAGCACTGGCATAGCATTTGCAAACAATCCGCATGTATAAATCACCTCTAAAAAGTAAGATTATGTTCGCAACATTAAAGTTCCCCATCATGGGATACACCAAAATCAGACTCATCGTTAAGAATGGATACAAATGGCTGGCCGAATTGGTAGGCGCCGAGCTGGAAGTAGAAGTTTATGAAGATGATTTTGAGATTGACAATGCCTGAGTTAAGGGAAATAAAACCATTTTTTTTAGCTGCTACACCAAAACAATGGTGTGGAGAAGTTATTCTATTATAGTCTGATTATTGCATTCACGAATCGGTAGCCGTAAGCGGTCTGTCTCCCTTTTTATTGAATATTTATTTTACCTTTGCCTTCCTTTATTTTGGGTAAAAATGATCAAGGCAAACAATCTCTGGAAGTCATACGGAAATTTAACGGTATTAAAAGGCGTATCCCTGCACATTAAAGCTGCGGAGATCATTGCCATTACCGGAGCTTCCGGAGCCGGGAAGTCAACCTTGCTCTACCTTTTAAGTTCACTCGATCGGGCTGACAAGGGCAAAGTAAGCATTGATGGTATAGATTTCAATCGTTTAAACGATAAGAAACTGGCTGCTTTCCGGAATAAGAAGATTGGATTTGTATTTCAGTTTCATCATTTACTGCCTGAATTTACTGCACTGGAAAACATTTGCATTCCTGCTTACATCGCCGGAAAGTCAAAACGGGAGGCTGAAACCAAAGCCGCTGAACTGCTTGAATTTCTAAGAATGAATGATCGCAGCCGGCACAAGCCTGCTGAGCTTTCGGGTGGAGAGCAGCAGCGGGTTGCAGTTGCCAGGGCACTAATTAACAGTCCGGCAGTATTGATGGCTGACGAACCCTCGGGTAACCTTGATTCGGAGAATTCCAGACAACTACACCAGTTGTTTTTCGATTTGCGGGCTTCCTTCCATCAAACTATAGTGATTGTTACGCACAACGAGGAACTTGCAGCCTTGTCTGACAGAAGATTGTTTATGCAGGATGGGCTTATTTCGAACAGCAAAATCTGACCTACACCAAATAAAAGCACTTCACCGGCGTTATTCTTGTGTTATTTTATCAGAACCCTAACCATGAAATTCAATACTTTCAGGCTTTTCATACTTTTTTTCTGTAGTTTTTTTCTTTTTCATGCCTTTACCCCGATTTTGGCACAGCATACCAATGCGGAAAAACTTCAGCAATTTGAGGATGCTATTCTTCGCGGTGAGGAATTGCTCAATGCGCGTAAATATGCGGAAGCCAAAGCACAGTATCAGGCTGCCCTAAAGATCGATCCCACTGCACAATTCCCTAAGGACAAGCTTGCCCAGATACGCAAGGTTTATATTGATCCTGAAGACGAAAGCAGGTTTACCCAATTTATGCAAACCGGCGCACAACGAATGGCCGAAAAAAATTATCCGGAGGCACTCAAAGCCTTTGAAGCGGCCATTGATATTAAGCCGGAAGATAAAGCTGCCCGCGATCAGATGTCGCAGGCATCGAAAGGTGCTATTGAATTGGCCGAACGTACCAAAAACTATGAATCGCTGATTAAAAAGGCTGATCAGTTTTTAGCTGCAGGCAAAACGACCGAAGCCCGGGAGGCTTTTATTTCGGCCAGTGAACTTATGCCTGAGCAAGGCTATCCCCGGCAAAAAGTCAAAGAAATCGATGATAAAACTGCTGCTGAGCTTAAGCTCAAACAGGAGTATGATGATGCACTTACGAAAGGGGATGAAGCTTATATGAACCGGGATTTTGTGACGGCCAGAATTCATTACGGGCAGGCGCTAAAGCTAAAGCCAGGCGAAAGCTATCCAACGAGCATGCTGGAGCGTGTTTCTGCGGGCAGTACCCAGGCACAAAATCAGTTGCAGCAATATGAGCAAACCATAGCTGCAGCCGACCGCTTAATGGGCAGCGGAGATCATCAGGGAGCGCTTAGCGCATATGAAAGTGCAGCCAAATTGCAACCAAATGAGAAATATCCACAAGTACAAATTGAAAAAATACGTGGATTATTTCAACAAAAAGAAAATCTTGAAAAGGATTATCAACACGCCATTGCGGAGGGTGACCGTCTTTATGCAGCACAAAACCTGCTAGAAGCGCGGGCTGAGTTTCAACAGGCCAACAATCTGAAGCCGGGAGAGGTCTATCCCAGGCAAAAAATTGAAGAAATTGCCCAGGCCCTGCTTGCGCTAAAAGAGGCGGAACGCGATAAAGCTTATCGTGAATCCATGGATGAAGCCGAAAGATTGCTGACTGAAGAAAACTTAACGGAAGCACTTTCAGCTTTTGAAGAAGCCCGAAAACTCAAACCAGAAGAAACACGCCCGGCTGAACGCATAAAGGAAATCAACAACCGACTCGCTGATCAACAGGCTTCCACGAATGCTTATAATCTAACCATTGCTGCTGCTGACCAGCACTTTGTCACTCATGCCAATGAAGCAGCAAAAGAGGAATACACCCGCGCACTCGACATCCGGAAAGGCGATGATTACGCCACTGCTCAAATCGCAAAAATTGATGCAATACTGGCGGAGATCAAGCTGAAAGAAGATGAATACCAAGGTTTTGTTGAAGCAGGTGATCTAAAACTCTCTCAAAACAGCCTGGCTGAGGCAAAAGCGGATTACACCTCAGCTACCCGTATTTTTCCTGAACGGGAACATCCAAAGAACAAACTTAAAGAGATTGAAAATCAACTGAATGAATTGCATTCAATGGAAGAACGATATGCCGGTCTGATTACAGATGCTGATGCCCGATATGCTGCCTCAAAATACGAAGAAGCTGCTGCCGGCTATCGTCAGGCATTGGCACTGAAACCACAGGAAACACATCCCCAACAGCAACTGGCTCTTATTGATCAGATGCTGAAAGAGAAGGCAGCTCAGCAATTGGCCTATCAAAACAGTATTGACGTGGCTGATCAACTTTACGAGGAAGGAAAATATGAGCAGGCACTTCCTGTATATTCGGAAGCGAGTAAATTGTTACCGGATGAAAAATATCCTGCTGAACGCATATTGCGAATCAACAAGATTTTGGAAGATCGCAAGTCACTGGAAGAAAATTATACCAGATATATTGCCGAAGGCGACAAGGCATTTGCGAATAAACAATATAGTCAGGCAAAGCCGGCATATGAACAGGCGCTTGATCTTAAACCCGGCCAAAAACATCCTTCAGATCAAATCCTAGTGATAGATAAGGCAATTATTGCGGAGAAAGCGTTAAACGACGGTTATCAGCAAGCCATTGATGCCGCCGATCAGCTTTTTACTGCGGGCAAGCTCGGTGAAGCCAGCCTGCAATATGACCATGCCCTAAAGCTTAAACCCGGAGAAATCTATCCTGGTGAGCAAAAAGAGCGCATTGAACAGCTACTGGCTAATCAGGAGCAGTTGGACAAAGATTATGCAGTCGCCCTGGCAGAGGCAGACAGACTGTTTGAAATTAAAAATTATGTTTTGGCGCGGGAAAAGTATCAGCAGTCACTGCAATTAAAACCTGGATCGGCTCAACCCACAGCGAAAATTGCCACTATTGACAACCTGCTGGGTGAACAACAAGCCCTTGAACAGCAATATGAATCGGCCATAGCTCAGGGCGATAAATATCTGGATGAGAATCAATGGGATGAGGCTACAACAGCTTATCAGCAGGCCAAATCAATTAAACCGGCAGAAAAATATCCTGAAACACAGTTGAATCGGATTGCCCAGTTGAGGGAGAATGAACAGAACAAGGCAGCCGCCTATACCGCTGCCATTAAAACCGGCGATGCTTCCTACGAATCCAAAGCGTATGAGGAAGCTTTAAAAGCGTATCAAAAAGCATTGGAAAACAAACCGGGAGCTGACCATCCGGCTAACCGGATAGAAGAAATAAACATGCTGTTGCTGGAACAAAAACAATTGGCTGATAAGGATTATAATGAAGCCATTGAAAAGGCAGACCGGCTTTTTGCTGAAAAAGATTTCAACACTGCGGTACGTTTTTATGAAAATGCTTCCACTTTAAAACCGGGCGAAAACTATCCCAAGGAAAAACTACTCTCCATACGCACCCTGCTTCAGGAGCGATCACGCAACCAGATGGAAGCCTATAACAAGCTCATAATGAACGCTGACCGTCTGTATCAGGATAAAATTTTCGACCAGGCCATTGATGCCTACCTTGAGGCGGGTCTGGCTAAACCCGATGAATCCTATCCTTCCACAATGATTGCCAAAATCAGGAAATATCTGGATGACCATGCTATGGTTAATCTGGTAAGTAGCCCTATATCCGTAGAATCCGGAACTGAAGAGAAGTTCAGTTTTACCCCCATTGAAATGCGCCTGCGTAAAAACAATTACGTTTCCATCGTTGCGCGTAAAACCAGCGAGGCTGATCCCAAAGTTTATGTGAACTATGGTAAAGGCGCGCAGAAAAATGGAGGGATTGTTTTACGCAATATTACCAGCGACGAAAACGGCGATTTTCTGGTCAGAGTGAGCATTCAGGACCGATGGTACCGGGAAGACAACAACTGGATTGCTATCTATTCGGAAGGCGGCAACATTGAAATTTCCAGGATGCAGATTGCGCAGGGCGACTGATTTTATGGGATGATAAAGATAAATTAGCTTTCCGGGAATCAGGAATCTTCTAAATCTATTTACTTTGTTTTGTATCTTCTTAATCAGAAGAAAAAAATGCTGACATTTGCACGCAACAGCTCACACTCTAAAGCTTATTTATGGAAAGCTACTTTGAAACTTTCAGAAGAAATACTGTTGGTCACGACCTGGAATACGAAACACCCTACGGACGTCAGAAACTGATTTATGCTGACTGGATTGCCAGCGGAAGGTTATATCAACCTATTGAAGACCGGCTTACCAACGACATTGGCCCATTTATCGGGAACACACACACCGAAACCAGTGAAACCGGCACTTCCATGACCCGTGCCTATCACGAGGCCCATAAACTCATCAAAAAACATGTGAATGCCGGACCTGAAGATGTTATCATCACCGCCGGTTTTGGCATGACAGGCGTTATTGTGAAGTTTCAGCGTATGATGGGCCTGAAGATGTGCGGGCAACTGAATGATTCAAAGTGTTTTAAAGATAAAGAGAAACCCGTCGTCTTTGTTACCCATATGGAACACCACAGCAACCATACCTCCTGGTTTGAAACCATGTCGGATGTGGTTGTACTGTCTCCCGGAAAGGATTTATTGGTTGATCCTGAGGAATTGAGAAAACAACTTGAAATATACAAGGACCGCACGCTTAAACTGGGCTCTTTTACAGCCTGTTCCAATGTTACCGGCATTGACACCCCCTATTATGAGCTTGCCAGAATAATGCATGAATACAATGGTTTCTGCTTTATTGATTTTGCTGCTTCTGCCCCTTATGCCAACATCAACATGCATCCCGAAGATCCTATGGAAAAGCTGGATGCAATACTTTTTTCCCCGCATAAATTTCTGGGCGGACCGGGATCATCCGGGGTGTTGGTATTTGACCGCTCCATGTACAACAGCCGCACCCCTGATCAACCGGGCGGAGGCACAGTGGACTGGACCAACCCCTGGGGTGAATATAAGTATGTGGATGACATTGAATTGCGCGAAGACGGCGGAACCCCCGGATTTATGCAATGTATTCGTACCGCGCTTTGCATTGAGATAAAAGAAAAAATGGGCGTAGCAAATATTGCCCGTAGAGAAGAACAATTGCTTGAAAAGGCTTTTGCAGGAATGGATAAAATTCCAACCATTAAAATACTTGCTACTAAACAGCGGAAGAGACTGGGTATTATCTCGTTCTACTATGATGATATCCACTTCAACCTGGCGGTTAAGCTACTCAGCGACCGCTATGGCATTCAGGTGAGGGGCGGCTGTGCCTGTGCCGGCACTTATGGTCATTACCTGCTGGATGTGAGCCACGAACATTCCAAATCAATTACCGACCTGATTAATCATGGCGACCTGTCGCAAAAACCCGGATGGATAAGGCTCTCCCTGCATCCCACCATGACCGACCAGGAGCTTGATTTTATCCTGAATGCCCTTGAAGAGATTAGCATCCACCATAAAAAATGGGCAGAAGATTACCTCTATAACAAGCACACCAATGAATTCAAGCACCTTTCCGACAATTGTCAGATTGCAGACAGGGTGAATGAGTGGTTTAGGATGTGAGTAGATTGCGGATTGCGGAATGAAAATCCACGCAGAGACGCGAAGACGCTGAGAAACGCAAAGTTTTTAAAATTTCGGATTGCAGATTTCAGAGGCTTTAGTCTTTGGACTTTGGACTTTGGACTTTAAGCTTTGGAGGTTAGAAGTTAGAGGTTGGAGATTAGAGGTTAGGATTGCGGATTGCGGATGTGACGATGTGACGATGTGACGATGTGATGATTTCGGATATCGGATTGAATCACAGATTACAGATTACAGATCACTGATCACTGATTGCGGATTGTAGATTGCGGATCTCAGATTGCGGATTGCGGCGCTGCCCAACTGAGTAGTGAACAATGAGCAAGAAGAAAGAAGTAAGCAGTTCTGAGTTCTGGGTTCTCCGGTTCGGGCATTTATAGTTTAATTTTAGACTTTAGAAATTAGAAATTTCATTTCTCCCCTTGTCTCCCCGTCGCCCCGTCTCCTTGTCCTCAAGTCTCCCCATCTCCCCTTCTCCCATTCACCCCTTCTCCCCCTCTCCCCGTCTCTTTGGTCTTTGGCTATTGGTCTTTGGTCTTTGGTCTTTGGTCTCCAGAATCGCTGTGCTCCCGGGATTTCGCTAGGCTTAATTTGGTCTTTGGTCTTTGGCTATTGGTCTTTGGTCTTTGGCTATTGGTCTTT
>JAVEQP010000038.1:29373-32419 GCA_034007585.1 Lentimicrobium sp.
TGGCTATTGGTCTTTGGTCTTTGGCTATTGGTCTTTAGTCTTTAGTCTTTCTCGTTATCACGAGACAAGCTGTCCCCATTTGGGTCACTGAGCGTAGCCGAAGTGCCCCTTGTCTTTAAACCATCCCTCGCCCCTTCTTAACAACTATTTTGCTACCAGCTTTATCAAAGTAATTTCCGGCAATATACCTACTCTGCCGGGATAAGCAATGTGACCAAGACCACGGTTAACGTAGAGGTTACTGATTGAGCCATCCGGCTGATGATAGCGGGCCAGGCCTGCCCAATGCTTATATACATACTGGGCTGGGCTCCACCTCAACCCAAAGGCCTCAATGCCCATCTGCATGCCGTGGGTATGGCCGGCAAGGGTAAGGTCAAATTCCGGATATTTTTTAAAGACTTCGGCTTCCCAATGGGTGGGATCATGAGAAAGCAAGATATTTACATCCGCAAACTCCTGGTTTTTCATGGTTTTAGCCAAATCACCATACCGCTTAAACCGAGCTGTTGAACTCCAGTTCTCCACGCCTGCAATCAGGATGCGGGCAGAATCCACGTTAATGTAATCCACCTGATTAAGTAAGAGTTTCCATCCCAATTGCTTGTATAATGCTACCAGATCATCAAAATTTTGCTGTTTAGCTTCGGGACTTGGCCAGGAGGTATAATCCCCATAATCGTGATTTCCGGTTATGGCATAGATTCCTATACGTGCTTTTAATCCGGCCAGGGTAGATTCAAAACCTTTGACTTCTGCCGTAGAATAGTTCACCAGGTCGCCGGTAAAAACGATGATGTCTGGTTTCAGCGCATTAACACTGTCCACTGCACGCTGCAATGGTTTGGTGGACATCCAGCTACCCAGATGAATATCAGAAAGCTGTACAATACGCAGATTATCCAATTCAGCAGGCATTGATGCAATGGATAAGTTTATCCGATGAATTTTAAATTTATATACCCAGACGGTGCTGCCAATAATCAGGCCGGCAAAGGCAAGGCTTCCAAAAAATATTCCCATTTTTTTTAAGACATTTGAAGTGATACCGGGCCAGTTGGCTTTTTTACCGGTAATTCGTTTAAACAACAGTGTGGCTCCTGTAAGCAGGTAAGCCGGGACAAAGAACGCGACAAGCATCATCTTTACCAGATAGCCAATAATGGCAATACCCGGAAGATAGGTCCTGGGCATGGCAGGCAGTTCCTGGATAGGAATGATGGTAGTCACTATAAGAAATGCCAGCAGCATCACCATGGGCAGCCACCAGAAAATCGCAAAAACAACTCCTGAAGTATTGACTTTAAGCTTCAGGTAACGACGTATATCCAGGTAGAGAAACCAATCCAGCACACCAAGCAACAGCATAAGAGGCACGCGCCCCGCGTAATTAGGCAAGGAGGTGAGCAAAAGAACATACAATACCAGAAAAAGCACAAAAATCAGCGCCAGTGCACCAGCTTTAAGGTATGTTGTCCGATTATAACTTTTCATTCAGTAATGCCGCAACTGATAGATTGAAGGAAAGGTCTTGGTTTACCATCAGGGGGCAAAAATAAACAATATAAACTGGCTGTGTTTTAATTAACGGATATTAACACATTAAAATTCCCTTAACTAATCATCCATCTGTTCTTTCAGTCTTTCCAGCTCATATTGACGGGTCTGCAACAAGGAGATATAAGAGCGGGCGTTTTTCAATCCATATTCTCTCCAGGCGCGCTGTGCCCATTCCTCGGCTATGGATAGATTGCCTTCTACTTCGCTGGCTACCGCCATATTGTAGTTGGCCCTGCCCGCAATTTTAGTATCTGTATCCTTTGTATATCTTTTCCATATGGCCATGGCTTCCGGCCAATTGTCCTGCTTCATGTAACGGGCAGCAATTTTGAAATCATCATTGGCTTTACGATAAACCTCTCTGCTGGCCGTAATCCAGACCGGTGAAATACGCCGGGCATACTGATGGCCTGAAAATACGGCCGATTCATTTAGGGCACGCCGCTTTGACGGCAATTTCCCAACGGCCTGTTGTTTGCTGTCGCCGGTTCCCTGCCACGACATCTCATCTGTAAACACATTTCGGTCAATAATTTTGTGTCCTGCAGGCTGATAAATGGTAAAACCGCTATTGACATTCATCCGGGCTTCGGCATAATACTCCCTTACGACCACTTTCTTCTTGTCGATGGTACGCTCTACATCAGCAGAACTTTCCCGGAGAGCCACGTCTGAATCAAAAGTTTCCAGAGCAATCAGGGCATCTACCCGAAACTGTGTGCAGAGCTCTTCTACCCTTTGCCAGGTCAGAAACTCAGGGAACTGCCGGGTGCCAGTGCCGCGTAGGTCAAGTCCTTCAATGATTACGGATGTAAATCTGGGCCCGTTGTTGAGTCCCGCAGATAGCCCGCGGAGGCATTCTGTTGATGCTTCCCTGTCGGCTGCAATTGATTCACCGGTAATCAGCCCTTCCATCACATTCATAAAACCCTGCCCTTTATCGGGCAGTGAACGGTTAATTAACCCGACCTGCTTAATATCGCGCGGAAGCGTTAAAGTTGCCGGTTGAAGCAGTTGCATCTGATAAGAGGTCGTGCCACATGCACCTATAAAGAGTGGCAGCATAAGCCACAATAACCTGTAATAAATAACTGATTTCATGCCTATGTTTATTTATTGAGTGGCTTTGGATGAACAAATATAAGATAATTCTGAAATGGACGCATTAAACTCCTAAAATTCATGGTATTTCTTTGTTTCATACAATTTTATCCCGTAAAATTCATAAATTTTACGGGTCTATGACAGGGTTAATCCCTTCCCGAAACTAACGGATACGTGACAGGAACTGAACTTTATTTATCATTCATAAGTTTATGAATATTTCGGGTTAAAAAGAAAAAATAAAAAATTTGCGATTTACAAATCAATTCGTACTTTTGCACTCCCATTGGTGAGGTGGGTGAGTGGCTGAAACCAACAGTTTGCTAAACTGTCGTACTGGAAACGGTACCGGGGGTTCGAATCCCCCCCTCACCGCAGAGAG
>JAVEQP010000143.1:0-6678 GCA_034007585.1 Lentimicrobium sp.
GCTCCCTCTGCTGGACTTGAACCAGCGACCCTCTGATTAACAGTCAGATGCTCTAACCAACTGAGCTAAGAAGGAATACTTTTCCCTTAATTGGGACTGCAAAATTAATGCATATTTTCAAATAAACAAAAAACAAGTTCAGAATTTTTTATTTGAAACAGAGCTGTTGGATTTTTATTTCCTATTGTGCTCACTTGTAAGCGATTGAAACAATTCAACGGGTTGGCATTAATATTTCAATTTCTTTACAATAACTTCTGCAGCTTTAATTAACGGATAGGCAGCAGGAGAACCTGTGAGCAGCGGATGAGTACCAATTTGAGCCGAGAGCAGGGATTTTATGTTTGTGTGACTTTGAATTAAGAAGCCAATGGAATTTGTTAACTCCCCAACGCTCATTCCACCATAAACTTCACCGCCCAGAATCATACCACAGTCGGAGGCTACAATTAATTTTACCGTTTGTTCGTGCATGCCTTCGAGTGTGCCGGGATGTCTGTCCATTCCCGTGAAGCTCCCAACAACAACACTAAAATCTTCTTCTTTTGCCTTTGACTCAATAATACCTGCAGTGCCAAATGCGGTATCACCAATGGCAGTATCATAAATGGCAATGGTTCCGCCAAATGATTTACAGGGACTTAAACCGTACAAACTCATTCCGGCAACCCTGGCTTCAGCGCAAGCGGTGGATGCCAGCATGGTTGTATTTAGTTTTCGGGTTAAAAAGTCTCTTTTTTCAGCACAATCACCTACGGCAAAAATATCACTGGAGCAATTATCTACACGCATGTATTCACACGTTTTAATAAATCCGTATTTATTTAATTCAATCCCGGATTTTACAGCCAGCTTAGTATTTGGAGCATAACCCATCGAAAGTATAACGGCATCAGCTTCAAGCTCTTCCCCTGTGGTTAAGATTACTTTATTCACTTTTCCGTCTTTGCCAACAATTTCTTTTACCCCTTTACCTGTAATTACCTTTACTCCGCGTGACTTTAATAACTCTTCAGCCTTATCCCCAAATTCTTTATCAAAAGCCCGGCTTAAAATGGAGTCTTCAATTTCGACAAGTGTAACATCCCAGCCTACCTTATTCATTTCATCAGACATCTCTACACCAATAAAACCTGCTCCAATAGTAATAATCTTTTTTAAAGGCTTTAATTTAGCATGCATCTCATCCAGATAATGCTTGTTTTTAGGGATGGTAAATACATTTTCCAGTTCACCGCCTTTAAGCCATGTAGGTTTTGTAGGGACAGAACCTGTGGCGAAAATTAATTTTTCAAAATATAGTTTCTTGTTACCCGACAAAGTACAAAATTTCTTTTGAATATCTATCTCTGTAACTTCTGCAATCTTTATCTCAACACCAATGTCAGTCAGCATTTTATCAGGCAAAATATTTTTATCGCTTGAATGTAATGAGCCAAAAATGTACGGGATTCCACAGGGAACCAATACCTTTTCCTCTATCCTTACTACCGCTACGGATTTTTCAGGGTGATATGTTTTTGCACTTATTGCCGCCTGCAACCCGGAAGCACCACCACCAATGATTAAAACATTTACTTTTTCCATGACTTCAAATGTTAATTAATTGTTAAAATTAGTCAGGCAAATGTATATGGAATTGTCCACAAAATCAAATTATGCAAATTATTTGAGAGAATTTATTAATACCGGCAAGCCATCAAATCACAATTTTTAAATGGTATTGTCAGTGAATATTTTTTCTATGGAGTTATTATTGTTTCTGAGCAGACCCGAAGGTGAGTTTATATTCTAATTCGGACACCATTTCGGTTTTTACTCTCGGAATTATATTGGCTCTTTAATCCTGATGGATAAAAGTACTTACAACAGATTGGGTAACTAAAAAGCTTACCAAAGATGTATATATCAGACATCCAATTAAATACGAATTCACCAAATGAATACCAAAACATTTTGTGGAAAAACTTATCCATATAGTTATGCCGGGAAACACCAGCATGACTATATTTGCATACAATGTTTACCATCCAAATTTATGCTGCATACCATGAAAATCCTCCATACCTCCGACTGGCACCTGGGCCGTTCCCTATACGTTAACAAGCGATATGATGAGTTTGATAAATTTCTAAAATGGCTGTTGGAGCTGATAGCCCATGAAAAGATTGATGTGTTGCTGGTGGCAGGCGATATTTTTGACACCACCACTCCGGGCAACCGTGCCCAGGAGTTATATTACAACTTTCTGGGGCAGCTTTCGCAGAAGGGATGCAGGCATGCGGTGATAATAGGCGGCAACCACGATTCGCCTTCCCTGCTGGATGCACCCAAAAGTCTGTTGAATGCACTCAGCATCCATGTGGTGGGCTGCAAATCTGAGCGAATGGAAGATGAGGTGATTGTGCTAAAATCAAAAGAAGGGAAAAATGAAGCCATTGTGTGTGCGGTGCCTTTTTTGCGCGACCGCGATGTGCGTAGTGCGGAGGCCGGCGAAAGCCCTGAGGACAAAGCGGCCAATCTGGTTAAAGGCATTGCTGGGCATTATAGTGAAATTGCTGCTTTGGCTGCTCAGCGGCAGGATGTGGATCACCCGGTGCCGGTAGTTGGTATGGGACATTTATTTACCAGCAAAGGGCGCACTTCCGAAGGCGATGGCGTAAGGGAGCTATATATAGGCACCATTGCGCATGTGGATGGTGAAAGCATCTCCGAAGGCTTTGATTATGTGGCGCTCGGACATTTGCACCTGGCGCAACTGGTCGGTGGGAACGAAAGGGTGAGGTATGCCGGAGCACCCATTCCCATGGGATTTGCCGAGGCCGGACAGACAAAAAAAGTGATTGTAATCGAGTTTGAGGATAAAAATCCCATCTTCACCGAACATGAAATTCCTGTTTTTCAGGAATTGGTCGGGATTTATGGTGATTTAGAAGCCATCACCTCAAAAATTGAAGCCTTAAAGGCAGACAACAGCAGTGCATGGCTGGAAATTGAAATTAATACCCAATTTACGGCCACTGATATCTCCGCTCATTTTGAAGAATTGTTGAGGGGTTCAGCACTTGAAATCCTGAGGATTAAAAATCGCACCCTCATTAATAAAACCCTCACTCCGTTGAATGAAACCGAGAACCTGGAGGCGCTGGATGATGCGGATGTTTTTGTGCGTTGCCTCAATGCCTATGAAATTGCTGAAGAAGACAGGCCTTCGCTCACGGAAACGTACCGGGAAGCCATCTCCCTTTTGCAGAATGCTGACCCTAACGATAAATAACCTACAGTAATGAAGATCAACCATCTGCGGTTTAAAAACCTGAATTCCCTGGTCGGGGAGTGGACTATTGATTTTACCGCTCCTGAATATGTATCCGATGGAATTTTTGCCATATCCGGGCCAACAGGTGCCGGAAAATCAACTATACTGGACGCCATTTGTCTGGCTTTGTATGGCCGCACTCCCCGGCTCAAAAGCATTTCCAAATCGACCAATGAAATCATCTCCCGGCAAACGGGAGAATGCTTTGCCGAAGTGGTTTTTGAAACCCATGAAGGTCAGTTCAGGGCATTCTGGAGCCAGCGGCGGGCGCGTGAAAAGCCGGATGGCGCCCTGCAGAATCCTCAACATGAGCTTTCAAACGCCCTTACCAATCAGGTGCTCACCTCCCAGCTTACCACTACCGCAAATGAGATAGAAGCAAGGACAGGCATGGACTATGGGCGATTTGTGCAGTCTATGTTGCTGGCGCAGGGCGGATTTGCTGCCTTTCTGGAGGCGTCAGGCAATGAGCGGGCACCCATTCTGGAACAAATGACCGGCACCGAAATTTACAGCCACATATCCAAATTGGTTTTTGAGAAGCAAAAGGAAGAAAAAACTACGCTGGAAAAGCTTGAGGTTGCCTTTAATGAAATTAATCTGCTAAGTCGCGAAGATGAAGAATCTATCCAAAAAGAGATCGCAGGAAAAGAAGATGAAAAGCAGAAAGTGGAATTTAAGGTGGCTATACTGGATGCTGCGGTAAAGTGGCTGATAAATATAGAAAAGCTTATCTTGGAACTGGAAGGCATTGGTCGTGAGGAAGTTATGCTTCAGCAGGAAGTCGCTGCTTTCAGTCCGGAGCGCGAACGACTGGAAAGTGCCCTGAAAGCTTTGCCCCTGGAGGGAGATTATTCCGCGCTTGTGCTTACCCGCAAACAGCAGCAGGGAGATCTGGAAAATTTGGCAAAACTGAAAGAACAGTTGCCGGAACTGCAACTGGCCATGAATGATGCGTTTGCTAAGGTGCAATTCGCAGAGCAGGAATATATCCAAAACAACGACAATCGCGAAGCCCTGCTTAAACTGACCACACAGGTGAGGCTGCTCGATCAGGAACTCAATCATAAAGGCGTTTCCATTGCCAACCTTGAAACTGCTTTAAAATCGCTTCAGCAGCAAAAGATGGAAAAGGAGCAGGCCATTGCAACGTTAAGAAAGGACGAAACAGCGGCTTTGAAAAAAGCGAAGGATGTTGAAACTTATATTACGGACAATGAAGCAGATTCCGCTCTGGTTAGTGAATTAAGCGGAATACGCAGTTCTGTTTTACAACTAAAGGAAAAACAACAGCAATCCGACGAAGGGGCTACGTCGCTTGAGAAAGCATTGAGTGAACTATCCAGGACAAAAGCAGCATCGGAAAGCCTTTCCGGAGAAGTGAAAATAGCCGACAGCCGGGTGGATGCACAAGCATTGCTGATTGATGAAATCCGGAAGGAAAGAGAAAAGCTGTTGAATGGAAGGGAAACGGAAGCCATATCTCAGCAAAAGGATCAGTTGCTTATTGAAATTGCGGAACTGAAAAAGATTGGCACTTACGAAGATGAACGGTCAAAACTCTTCGACGGAAAGGCTTGTCCGCTGTGTGGTTCCGAACACCATCCCTACGCTATGGGAAATATACCCGTGCCCGACGAAGCAGAACTGGAACTCGCCCGGCTGATTGAATTACTGAAACAGGATAAATCATTGACAAATAAACTGGAGCAACATAATAAAACGCATCAGGGATTAAAGGATGTCGCCGTCAAACTCAGGTACCAATCAGAGAATTCAATCCATCAGATTCAAAAAATGGAGGAAGATGTTTCCCGACAAACCTTTGAAAAAGAGTTAATTATTAAAAACTTTTCCCGAGTTAAACAGGAACTTTCTACACAGCTTTTGCCTTTTGGGATAAAAGAAGTGCCCGCGAAAGCTGCCGATTTGGATGGATTACTGGCCGGCCTTGAAAAACGTAAATCAATTTGGGAACAGGCACAAAAAGCGCAAAATGAAACAGCAGAGTTGATGCAGAAAATTAAGTCAGCCATTGAACTCAATACAAATATCTTTCTCAGTTTCGTTAAGGAGATAGATGCACGGGCTAAGGAGTTGGAAGGAGTTTCCAAAGAGCGCCAGCTTTTATTTGACGAACGTGTTAAATTATTTGGTGATAAAAATGTGGATACGGAAGAGAAGCAATCGTATGATAGGCTTAAAAATGCGGAACTTATCCGAACTCAGGCGGTTACTGTCCACAAAGACAAACAGCAGAAGCATTCCATGAGTGTGCAAAAAATTGCTGACCTGGAGGATGAAACCCATGCCCGGAAGGATGAATTACAGTTGCTGACTTCAGCTTTCAGCCAGAAGTTGAGTGATGCCGGTTTTGAAGATGAGATGCAATTCCTGAAAGTAAGGTTGACCGCAGAAGAAAGGAACCGGCTGGAAGAAAGAAGCAAACAACTGCAGTCAAGAACTACTCAACTTGAAACCAGAAAGAGAGACCGGACGGAAACCCTGGAAACTGAAAGGCAGAAGCAGCTTTCAACAGACGACCGAACCACCCTGGAGGCAGCTTTTCAGCAATCGCGCTCGGAATGTGACGCGCATATTTCTGCCATTGGTGAGCTTAGAGGAAAACTTAACGAAAACAATACCCGTAAGCAAAGAGGAGAAGCTTTGCGAAATCAGGTAAACCTGCAAAAGGAGGTTTATAATCGCTGGGCGCAACTGAGCAATTTGATTGGATCTGCCGATGGCAAGAAGTACCGCAATTTTGCCCAGGGACTCACCCTCGAAATTATGGTATCCCACGCCAATGCGCAGTTGATGAAACTCAGCGACCGCTATTTGCTTATCCGTGATAAAAATGAGCCCCTGGAGCTCAACGTTATCGACAACTATCAGGCAGGTGAAATCCGGTCCACCAAAAACCTGTCTGGTGGTGAATCCTTTATCGTAAGCCTGGCGCTGGCGTTGGGGCTTTCACGCATGGCCAGCCGCAAGGTACGCGTGGATTCGCTTTTCCTTGACGAAGGTTTTGGCAGCCTGGATGAAGATACCCTGGAAACTGCGCTGAGCACCCTGGCCGGACTCAGGCAGGATGGTAAAATGATTGGCGTAATTTCGCACGTGGGCGCCATGAAAGAGCGCATCAATACCAAAATTACCGTTCAGCCGGTCAGGGAAGGCAGAAGCATACTGAGTGGACCGGGATGCAGTGAGGTGAAAAGCTAACTTCGTAAATCTATCTGCCACTTAAAGTGCTCGCGTGCGTTTCCGCCTAAGTCGGACACGTCCCAACGCGTGCAACTCCCTGTGCTCGCGCGCGTTTCCGCCAAAGTCGGACACGTCCCAACGCGTGCAACTCC
>JAVEQP010000039.1:0-32112 GCA_034007585.1 Lentimicrobium sp.
AACCTCATAAAAAGTAGGGATGGATCACAATTATTTCATTATTTCAATTTTTCAAGAATCTCATTTTTCAGCGGGGATAGATATTTTTTCAAAATCACCCAAATCATTGACGAATCAACAGAATCGTATGTGTGAAACAATCGGTTTCGGAATCCAACAATTTTCCTCGCATTTTCAAGGGTGTGGGCTGGGAACAACTTATCAAATTTATTCACAGCTTCTCCAATAATTCCGAGCATGGAAGATGATGAACCGTTTGACGAAAAACCGAAAAAACCTGCCCAAGGAGCAACATTTGAACTTACCTGGCAACTGTTTAAATCGGGCATGGATAAAGAGGCCATTGCAAAGGAAAGAGGCATGGCTGTAAGTACCATCGAAGGGCATTTGGCACGGTTTGTTAAAACCAGTGAAATTGCGCTTGATGGTTTAATGGAGCCCGACAAAATTGAAAAAATCACACATTATTTTATAAATGCCGAAACCCAAAGACTTGGAGGTGCGAATGTGGCCCTGGGTTATGAAATAAGTTTTTCGGATCTACGTTTTGTGCTAAATCATATGATTTGTAAAGGTTTGATTGGGGAAGAAAGGCAATAGAAAATACATTAGAATGAAGCGGAATCCCGGGTTTTCTACGTGCTTGTTACCCATGGTAGCCATCAGTTCCCTTCATTAACTTTCCTCAATCGGGAAATTCCTTAATCTATTCCTCCCGGGCTTAATTAGACTTTGATTGTTTTGTAAGTATAAATATCGTTCCCGATAGTAATTATTAAACAATAGATTCCTGATGGTTTTTTGTTAAACTGATAGGAAAATTTTTGGATGTTATTTCCAGACTTTTCATAAGTGTTAAAAATTGTTCTCCCTTGTAAATCTATTATCTGGATTGAAATGTCTGAATGATTTGTATTTTGAATTTCAACTTCCAGATTATTAATTATTGGATTTGGGAAAATCTTAATCATATCTGAATCATTTTTCTGCTCTTCTATTCCATAACTAGGTCCATACTGATTGGTTTCAGACCTATCATTAAAGCTTGCCAGAAAACCCAGGGTGCCTGCATTAGTGGCCATTGTATATTCTCCGAAGCGAGCTCCTCGGTAAGTTAAGCCACAAACACATACATGATTATTTTTATCTTTCGTAATAGACCCTAACTTATCAGAATAATTACTTCCGGCATGTGTTGCCCATGAAAATTTTCCGTTTGCTAAGTACTTTGCAATAAAAAAATCGGAATAATCATTAGATACATTTGGATCAATGTAGACATTTAATGAGGTATCACCAATATGTAGCGTGTTATAGAATTCACCTGCCAGATAGACAAAATCTTCATTATCAACAAATACCTTCTGACCTTCTTCTGTATAGGATGCTGCACCAGAAGAACTGCCTGAGGTTTTTATCCATTTCAAATCTCCATCAGTTGTATATTTTGCGAGAAAAATATTTTTGTCATTCGCTTCAACCAGACCATTTCCAAAATCCTTACTGCCAATAAAATTCCCTGTAATATAAAAATTTTTCTTACTTTTATCAAAAGCAAGACTATTCCCTTGTTGAATTATAGTTGAACTGCCTGGACCAAAATGTTTTGACCAAACCAACTCCATTTCTTTATTAAATTTTAAGATGAAAATTTCGACTCCATTAGCTTTGATCTCTACATTATTATACTGAATTATACCTTCAAACCAGCCTGTAATATAAATATTGTCATCGTTGTCAATGATCATTGATTGACACATCAGAAAAGCTCCGCCTTGATAATGTATTATAGGAATTATTGCTGCTGAAATGAATTTGCCGTCCGGTGCGTATTTCGCAATGAAACTTGGGGTCGTATTTATAGGGGGAACGATTATAGTATCGGGTAAAAACTCACCTATGCTATTCAGATTACCAAAAGTAATATCGCTTACAATTGTACCTGTAAAATAAGTATTATTTTTAGAATCAAAAGCAATATCCTCCATATCTTGGAAATAAGATTTATTCTGAATCAGATTCATCCAGTCGAGATGGCCGGAAGAATCCAACTGAACTATAACAAAAGGAGCTTCTTCGTGGATGGGGAATGATATATCAATAGAATCAACTTTAATGCGGTCCCATACCTTGCTGGCAATTAAAACCTTCTGTTGCGGCGAAATTTTCATTTGTGGAGAATTAAAACCCCATGAGGTCTCAAGTAACTTCATCCATTGCAAGTTGTAATTTGTATCCGTCCTCGTAACAAATAGACCTCTGCTTCCTTCTTCTATAGTTGGTTGCACAGGAATAGTATCGAAGAAATTAGTATTTGGATAATCATAACGGAATTCACTTAGCGAATAAATGTTGTTACTACTGTCT
The DNA here is from genome assembly GCA_034007585.1 of Lentimicrobium sp. GTDB lineage: Bacteria > Bacteroidota > Bacteroidia > Bacteroidales > Lentimicrobiaceae > Lentimicrobium. Next base: position 2,368 of record JAVEQP010000039.1, read on the forward strand.
AAATCTACTGAAAAACACTCCCTTCCAGCCATTATAGGTCGGTTCCATGTTAAACTCTGGGCATTTATTAAGTTGCAATTTATCAGAAGGAATAGAGTGATTAAGATTGATACTAAATGTCTCATTGTAAGTATTTTTTTTATTGGTACATCTATTCAGAAATGGAGATCATAAAAAAAAGATTAGATTTATTCCATCCCCCCACTTTCAATAAATTTCTTATGATGGATTCTAAAAAATTCATTTTTTTTATTTTTCTCAGACACAAAATGGAACCCATTCAAATCTGTGCTGAAAAAGTAAGCCAATATTACAACTGAAATTTCAATTTACGCTCAAAAGCTCCAAGTTTTTTTGTTTTTCGTGTAAAAAACTAACTAATTGGCTAACTATCTAATTATTATGGAGTTATATCTTGCATAAATTCAGTCTCTGAACTTGTTCAAATCTAAATATATTTTAGGTAAGGTTTATTAGCCCGATTATTCAGATTACAACCGTTTCACCTTTAATTTTATAAAAAATAGTCCGTTGTTTAAATAAAACAAAGCCGCGAATCTGATTATCTGCATTTTCAATAGAACCAATCTCCGGGAAATCTGCCAACAGTTCAAGAAATTCAAATGTCTTTTTTTACAAAAGATTTCATAACGCTTTCGCCCCGCTTTTCAAGAAGATATACGATTATCTCGTCATATTTTTATCGGCATGTTTTGACCACCTGACTACTTTAGCCATTTTTCGTGCTTTTCTTTTAATGTTTCCATGGATATCAGATTGTTCTCATCATCCGTTTCTGTATCAATCAGCAACAACTCTTGTCTTTCTTCCTCGGTCAGTGTATTCCATAAACTACCATCCTTAATGGTGAATGCTTTTTCTAATATCTCGTAGAGTCTCGATAAAACTACTCCATTGTCAATCTTATCGATTAATTTATGGAGGCTGGTTTTAATATCTAAAGTACTCATGGCATTCATTTTTCACAAAGTTAAATAAATCTTTCTAATCCGCTAAGGTTGTTTTTATTTAAATTCCGGGAAATTCATGTTTAGTTTAATCAGGGATTATCAAATTTATTCACAACTTCTCCAATAATACCGAGCTGACGTTCCACTGCACTTTGCGTTTTCATTTCCGCTGAATAAAGAATTTTTTGAAAGAGAAGTCAACCACCAGGCTTCTTCACCTTTTTTATCTTCGTCTTCCCTGGATAGCTTTACTTTTATAATATTACATTCTAAAGTTCCTTCCTCAACCTGGCCACCGGAATACTCAATTGTTCGCGGTATTTGGCCACGGTGCGGCGTGCGATGTTATATCCTTTTTCCTTCAGGATGTCGGTGAGTTGTTCATCGGTGAGTGGTTTTATCTTATCCTCGCTATCAATACAATCAGAAAGGATTTTCTTGATTTCACGCGTAGAAACCTCTTCACCAGAATCGGTTTGCATGGATTCGGAGAAGAAAGTCTTTAACAGGAAGGTGCCGAAAGGGGTTTGCACATATTTGGAATTGGCAACCCGTGAAATGGTTGAGATATCTAGCCCCACTATTTCGGCAATATCTTTAAGAATCATCGGGCGCAGTTTGGTTTCATCTCCGGTAAGGAAATACTCACGCTGATACTCCATAAGTGCCGTCATGGTAACTGCAAGGGTGTTCTGGCGTTGCTTAATGGCATCAATAAACCAGCGGGCGGAATCAATTTTTTGCTTGATAAACATCACCGCATCCTTCTGGCTGGTTGATTTGGTCTTGCTTTCTGCGTATGTCTCCAGCATATCCACATAGGTGCGGCTCAGGCGAAGTTCCGGTGCATTGCGCGAATTAACCTGCAGATCCAGTTCGCCATCCTTATTGTAAACAAAGAAATCTGGCATAATATAATGGTTTGCCCTGGTAGTTTCCCCCATTGAATTTCCCGGCTTGGGGTTTAGTTTCAGGATTTCATTCACGGCATCGCGCAAATCCTCTTCAGTTAATTTTGCCCGGCGGGTAATCTTATCATAATGCTTTTTGGTAAGTTCATCAAAATATTTATCCACCAACAGCAGCGCCAGCGCAACCGAAGGAGTTTGCTCAAACCGTCGCAACTGAATCATCAGGCATTCGCGCAGATCACGCGCACCTACCCCGGGTGGATCAAACTCCTGAACAACGGACAATAGTTCGCTTAGCTCCTCAACTTCAGTTATAATATTTTGGGTAAATGCCAGATCGTCAACCATAGCCGAAAGTGCACGGTTCAGGTATCCGGAATCATCCAGGTTACCAATAATATAGCGGGCAATTTGCATCTGCCGTTCATCCAGGCGGCGCAACCCCAGTTGTTGTAGCAAAACTTCATGAAAACTGATGCCCGATGCAAACGGAACTTCACGTTGTTCGTCATCGGCACTCGTATTGTTTGCATTCAGGCGATAAGCCGGAGTATCATCATCATCAAGGTATTCGGTAATGTCAAAATCCTCCCGCTCTTTTTCGAGTTCTTCTACGGGATCAGGCTCGGTTTCAGGGATAGTATCGTCCTCATCCGTACTCATTTCAGGATCCGATGAATCTTCAAGGGCAGGATTTTCCTCAATTTCCTGCTTGATACGTTGTTCTAAAGCTATGGAAGGTATCTGCAGCAGCTTCATCAACAATATCTGCTGAGGCGAGAGCTTTTGAAGAAGTTTCTGCTGTAGTTTCTGAGTTAACATGCAAAGTCGGTATTAAACATAATTTATGAGCCAAAATACAAAAAATCTTTCAATGATAAACGTCCTAACTTTAAATTTATTTGAAAATAAAAGTCTATACCGACGGTCTGTATATTAAAATTCGGCATTCTGTGGAGTTCTTGGGAAAGGAATCACATCACGGATATTCGCCATGCCCGTTATAAACAAAATGAGTCTTTCGAACCCCAGTCCAAAGCCGGCATGAGGCGCCGTACCGTATTTGCGGGTATCGAGGTACCACCAGATGTCCTTTTCGGGGATTTCCATTTCACGGCAGCGATCAACAAGCTTCTGATAATTTTCTTCCCGTTGTGACCCACCTATAATTTCACCTATGCGTGGGAAAAGCACGTCCATGGCCCGAACCGTTTTTCCGTCATCGTTTTGCTTCATATAGAAAGCCTTTATTTCACTGGGATAGTCGGTGAGGATAACCGGGCGTTTAAACTCTTTTTCTACCAGATAGCGCTCGTGCTCGCTTTGCAGATCGGTGCCCCAATCTACCTTGTATTCAAACTTCTGACCTGAAGCCATCAGTATTTCAACTGCTTCGGTATAAGTCAGGCGTTTAAAATCGTTTCCGGTCACAAAACGAAGCCGGTCGATCAGTTCATTGTCATACATCTTATTTAGAAACTCCAGGTCGTCCATACAATGCTCCAGAGCATAGTTTACCAGGTATTTCAGAAAATCCTCTGCCAGATCCATATTGTCGTGGATATTATAAAATGCCACTTCGGGTTCAATCATCCAGAATTCGGCCAGGTGTCGGGGCGTATTTGAGTTCTCAGCCCTGAAAGTTGGACCAAAAGTGTAAATTTTCGAGAGTGCCATCGCTCCGAGTTCACCTTCCAGTTGTCCTGAAACGGTAAGGTTGGTCGCTTTGCCAAAAAAGTCCTGACTGTAATCCACCTCACCTGATTTGGTTAAGGGCGGATTTACCGGATCGAGAGTGGTTACCCTGAACATGGCACCGGCCCCTTCAGCATCAGAACCCGTTATAATGGGCGTATGCAGGTAATAAAAACCGTTGTCATTAAAATATTTATGAATGGCAAACGACATGGCATGCCTGATGCGCAGCACAGTGCCAAAAGTATTGGTTCGTGGCCTGAGGTGGGCAATCTCCCGCAGGAATTCCATAGAATGGCCTTTTTTTTGTAGGGGATAGGTTTCGGGATCAGCACTGCCGTAAACTTCAATATCCCTGGCTATCAATTCAACAGCCTGCCCTTGTCCGGGCGATTCCACCAACTCACCAATTACCGAAATACAGCTTCCGGTAGTAATCAGCTTGAGCATTTCTTCATTAAAATCCGTCGGATTGGCTACTACCTGGATGTTGTGTATAATGCTGCCATCGTTGAGTGCGATAAAAGTTACATTTTTATTGCCCCGGCGGGTACGCACCCATCCTTTAAGGTTAATCCTATTTCCTATGCCAATAGATTCCCAGTCCCTGAGGGCTGAAGCTACCGTAGTGCGTTTGAGTTTATCCATTAGTATGCTAATTTGCAGTTATTGAATTATTTATAGACAAGCTGTCTGTTGTTTTGAGGCGCAAAGTTATGAAAATTACCTCATTCCACATCCGGTTTGTTAAAGCTTCGCAGGCTGCCTTAACTTTTAGTATTTTTGCGCCATGGAATTTAAGCCTTTAACCGATTGGATGCCTCCACACGATCGACCTTTAGTGATTGCAGGCCCCTGCAGCGCTGAAACACGTGAGCAGGTGCTGACAACGGCGCGTGGTCTGGCTGCTTTGCCTCAGGTAAAGGTATTCAGGGCAGGAGTCTGGAAGCCCCGCACCCGCCCCGGCTCCTTTGAGGGCGTTGGTGTTGAAGGGTTAAAGTGGATGCAGGAAGTTAAAAAAGAGACCGGACTCTATACCACTGTGGAAGTGGCCAGTCCGAAGCATGTGGAAGAAGCCCTGAAATATGGCATAGACATTTTATGGATTGGTGCCAGAACTGTAGTTAATCCATTCTCTATGCAGGACCTGGGCGAAAGCCTGAGCGGAGTAAATGTACCGGTGATGGTCAAAAACCCGGTAAACCCCGACCTCAAACTCTGGATTGGGGCCATTGAAAGGGTACTAAAAAGCGGCATACACCGGATAGCAGCCATTCACCGGGGCTTTTATCAGTATGAAAAGAATGCTTACCGTAATCCTCCGCAATGGGAAATCCCCATTGAGCTGATGCGGCGAATGCCAGGTTTACCCATGATTTGCGACCCAAGTCACATTAGCGGCAAACGCGATTTGTTATTGGCGGTGGCGCAACAATCCATGGACCTGGAAATGGACGGACTGATGATTGAAACCCACTGTAATCCCGACAATGCCCTGACTGATGCCGAACAACAAATTGATCCATCACAGCTTCAGATTTTGCTTAAGGCGCTCAACATACGCACCCCTAAAGGAAACCGCGAATTCGAACGTAATCTTGAGGTACTCCGCTCAGAAATTGACGGAATTGATTATGAATTGATTAAGCTCCTGGCCAAACGAATGACTGTTGCTGCCGAAATGGGAAAATACAAATACGACCACAACATCACCATTCTTCAACTTGATCGTTGGAAAGCCCTGTTTGCCGATCGCGTTAAAAAAGGAGACAAAGCCGGACTAAATACCAGATTTCTGACGGATCTGCTGCAACTGGTGCACGAACAATCCATTCAAATACAAACAAATATAATGAACAAAGACATCGAATAAATCAGGACAAAGCTTTTGCACTGCCAAAACCAGAATGATTTTCATGTTGACTTCTTAAACTTATTATGATAGATTATACTCCGATAACTGAAACCGCCGTATTGGTGGGTCTGATAACTTCAGGACAAAATGAAGCCAGCCTCAATGAAACAATGGATGAACTTGAGTTTCTCTTTGAAACAGCCGGAGGAACTGCTGTAAAACGCTTTATTCAGAAACTCGAAAAACAGGATCCCCGTACTTTCGTTGGCTCAGGAAAACTGAATGAAATCAACAGCTATATAAAAGCTTCAAATGTAGGTACTGTTGTTTTTGATGATGAGCTAAGCCCTTCCCAATTGCGGAATATTGAGCGCGAACTGGAATGCAAGGTTATTGACCGCACCGCCCTGATACTCGATATATTTGCCAGCAGGGCACGCACCGCCACCGCCCGAACCCAGGTGGAACTTGCCCAGTTACAATACACACTGCCTCGATTGGCACGCATGTGGACCCACCTGGAAAAGCAACGCGGGGGTATCGGCATGCGCGGACCCGGTGAAAAAGAAATTGAAACTGACCGGCGCATCATTAGGGATAAGATATCCCTGCTAAAGGAAAAGCTGAAAGACATTGATAAACAGAAAATTACCCAACGTAGTGGACGCGAGAAACTGGTGAGGGTTGCCCTTATCGGATATACTAACGTCGGAAAATCTACCCTGATGAATTTGCTGAGCAAGTCTGAGGTTTTTGCCGAAAACAAGCTTTTTGCTACCCTGGATACCACCGTCCGCAAAGTGGTGATTGATAATCTTCCATTTTTACTCACGGACACGGTAGGATTTATCCGCAAACTCCCTCACAATCTGGTTGATTCATTCAAATCAACGTTGGATGAAGTGCGCGAAGCCGATTTGCTGCTGCATGTGGTGGATATTTCTCATGCAGGTTTTGAGCACCAGATTGAGGTGGTGAACGAGACTTTGTCAGAAATAGGAGCCGCCGACAAACCCCTTATGATGATATTTAACAAGGTAGATGCCTACAGCATCATGGAGCAAGAGGAAGACGACTTAACTACTCCCGCACACGACAACCTTACCCTGGAAGATCTGCAGAATACCTGGATAGCAAAGCTAAGCGATCAGGCCCAATTTATATCGGCCACCAAAAAGCTTCATTATGATGAATTTAAAGCTGCACTTTATCAAACGATACGAGAGCTCCATATAAAACGGTATCCCCACAACAAGTTACTTTATTAGACCATCTCCCCCTGGCAGATATTTTAATAGTATGAATATTTTATCAGGACTGTATTTGCCTGTTTCGATTTTACTAACTTTGCTTAACATTGCAAGAGATAGGCTTTGTGTTGAAAGCAAGATTCAAAAAAACATTGTATAAAAACAATTAACTTTTTGATGGACTGACCTATGGCATCAAAAAAACAATGGATTAAAATAATACTGCAGGCCGATGGCTTTTTTCTGAAAAGTTTTTGGCAGTCACATTACCATTTCGAAAATTAACTATAAACAATTAAACATTATATAAACACTTCAATTAACCCAAATCTATGAAACGGCATTTACTCATCAGCATCTTGTTCGTCCTGTGGTATTTTTCGGGCTTATCCCGTGCTGAAGCTCAGGATTTCCTTCCTTTCGGTATCAGCAACTATTCAGGGGCTAGTGGAATTCACATTCAACCAGCGTCCATTGCAGATTCACGCTATAAATTCGACATGGTACTCACGGGTTTTTCTGCCCAGGCTGCCAACAATTACCTGGCCATGAAACGTGAGGCCATTTTTCGGCCGGGATTGTGGGATGACATCAATTTCGGAACGGATTACCTCTATCGTACCTTAAATGGTAACGATAAACAAGGTATGATTTCTACCGTTGCCATGCTACCTTCATTTATGGTGAACCTCACCCCTAAAAGCGCCCTGGCATTCAGTAGCAGGATACGCGGGCAAATAAATATTGACCGTCTTTCCGAAGATCTGGCCGAGGTTATGGCCGAAAGCTTCGACAATCCAGATTTCTATCAGGTAACCCTGAACAATTCCAACCTGAGTACACAGACAAACTGGTGGGCAGAGTTCAACTTTACCTATGCTCAGGAAATACCTTTGGCCGATGATAAACACTTTTTAAAAGGTGGAATAACATTAAAATACCTTCAGGGTATTGCTTCAGGGTATGCCTTTGTGCGCGATCTCACCTTTCGCCTGGAGGAACGAGACGTAATTTCAGTATTTCAATCTGATGTAAATTATGGCATTTCGGGAAATCTGGACAGCAAAACTTTTAAACCCTTTGATTTTGTCTCGGACCCCGGCTTTGGTATGGACCTTGGCTTTGTGTATGAATACCGCCCTGACATCGAGCGTTATCGCTACAATATGGATGGAAAAGAAGGCTTGCTCCGCCCTGATAAAGACAAATACCTTTTGAGGATAGGTTTATCTCTTCTGGACCTTGGTGGTATAAATTTCAAAAAAGAGTTTCATAGTCAGGATTTTACTGCCGACATTCAAAACTGGGACCTTACTCAGGTTAAAATCAACAGTATAGAAGATTTAAACGATACCCTGCGTAACCGGTTTAACTTTGGTCAATCGGTGGAGGAGTCTTTCCGCATGCGACTCCCCACAGCCCTCAGCCTTCAGGTAGATTATAATTTTGGCAAAGGATTTTATGTAAATATGACTCCTTATCTTGCCATGCGAAAAGGGACTGAAACTACTTCCAAAACCCACTATTTTACTACCGTAAGCGTTGTTCCCCGTTACGAAATAAAATGGTTTGGTGCAGGTCTTCCCGTCCAAATAGACGAAAATGGCAAAGCACGCGCCGGCCTGGCATTGAGGCTGGGCCCGGTTTGGGTTGGATCAAACAGCATTTTGTCGAATATTATGGGTTCAAAAACCTACAATGCTGATGCCTATATAATGCTTAAAATTCCCATTTTCCGAAATATTCCAAAGGATCGCGATGGTGATGGAGTGAGCGACAAGCTGGATGAATGCCCCGATACTCCGGGTACCTGGGCCCAGCGTGGTTGTGCAGATCGCGATGGTGACGGCATTCCCGATGCGCTGGACGAATGTCCAGACGTTGCCGGTCTGGCTGAGTTCAACGGTTGTCCGGATACCGATGGGGATGGCATTCCTGATCATCTGGATCAATGTCCGAACCAGGCCGGGCTACCTGAATTCAATGGCTGCCCTGACAGCGATGGTGATGGCATTCCTGATTTCGAAGATCAGTGTCCTGATCAGCCCGGACCCCCGGAACTAAACGGATGCCCGGACAGGGATGGAGATGGAATCATTGATAGTTTGGATGAATGCCCCGACACACCCGGATTGGCTGAATTTTACGGTTGCCCCGACAGCGATGGCGACGGGGTGCCCGATCACCTGGACGAATGCCCCAAAACGCCTGGAACCATTGCAAACAAGGGTTGCCCTGAAATACTGAAAGAAGAAAAAGCCATTCTTACCCAGGCCTTTGACGATCTGGAGTTCGAATCGGGCCGGGCGGTCATTCGTACCTCCTCTTATCCTTCACTCGATCAATTGGCCGGATTACTTTTGACCCGTCCTGAATGGAAGGTAAAACTTTCTGGACACACCGACAATACCGGCGTGGCCGAAAAGAATATGGAACTCTCTAAAAACAGGGCTCAGTCCGTAAAGGATTACCTGATTAGCAAAGGAGTGAAGGAATATCATATCATCACTGAATGGTTCGGTCAGACACAACCTGTAGCCGACAACAAAACTGCAGAAGGCCGGCAGAAAAACCGAAGGGTGGAAATGGAAATTGTTTTTGAGTAATTGGTGATGAGTGATCAGTGATCAGTAATCTGTGATCAGTTGAGGCTTTTTAAGCTGATGACTTTAATACTCAGCACTGAACTATGTAATTCTGAAATCACAAAGTTTCCCGACAGGACAGTTTATTCGCTGTTCTGTCGGGTTTTTCTTAGCGGAAATCTCAAATTCCTTACTTTTGACCCATGATAATAATTGGAATCACCGGTACCCTGGGTGCGGGAAAAGGCACCATTGTTGAGTTTCTCGTGCGGGAAAGAGGATTTACCCACCTTTCGGTGCGCAGTTTTATTACAGCAGAAATTGTTAAACGGGGATTGCCCGTTAACCGGGATAATATGGTATTGGTAGCCAACGACTTGCGCACCAGCCATTCCCCATCCTACATTGTTGATTGTTTGTATGATCAGGCTTTACTTAATGAAGCCAATTGCATCATCGAAAGCATCCGCACTCCAGGCGAAATAATCTCTCTTCGGGAAAAAGGAAATTTCATTCTTTTCGCAGTAGATGCCGAAGCCCGAACCCGGTTTGAGCGCATCAGAAAGCGGCAATCTGAAACTGATTTTATTGATTTTGAGACTTTTACTCAAAACGAATCACGTGAAATGACCTCTGACAACCCCAACCACCAAAACCTGAGAAAGTGCATTGAAATGGCCGACTTTGTCTTCAATAATGATGGTACGGTTACAGCACTGGAACTTCAAATTGACCAGACACTTCAACAATTCAACATCCGGTAAAAGCAATTTACTTTCTGCCTAACGGATCAAATTTCCATATACATCAACCAGCACAGCCTCACCCAGTCCGGCTTCCCGAAGCAGGGAAAGTTGAGTACGTGCATCACCTGAAATCACATAAATCATATGTTCTGGCCGGATATATTTATTACAAATTTCTTTGGCCTGTTCCAGGGTAAGGTTTTCGGCAGTGGCTTCCTCTTTTTTTACATAGTCGGCCGGAAGATTGTAGGTGCTGATGTCGTGCAACATCTCCAACTGACTTTGCAGGTGCTCGAATTTACCTGCATTGGCGCGGATAAGAGCAATGCGCGTAACTTCAAGATCCGACGCTGAAAACCCATTTCCGTAAGCAGTCATAATTTCCCTGAACAGCTTTAGCGATTCCAGCGTAAATGCAGATTGCACATTCGCATTTCCCATGAAAATACCCCGGACATTGCGTGGCATAAAAAAGGAATAGGCACCATAAGTATAACCCTTTTCCAGGCGAAGCACTGTAAACAACTTGCCGCCCGAACCATCACCCAGTTTGTAATTTACAACATTGGCAGCAGCATAATCAGGATGACTACGCTCCATGGCTGGCGAGCCGATCAAAATTACCGACTGCTTGGCATCAGCGACATCCACAAAATAAAGTTCGGGCTTTTGTCTGAGCGGCGGCATTTTGAATTCGGGAACAGGGGTTTCGCCACCTTGCCAATGCTTTTCAAGAATACTGAGGGATTTTAGTGCCTTCTCAGGCTCCAGGTCACCGGCGAAATGAAAAGTCGCCATGCGGGGCGTCAGGTAATTCGCATAATACTGCTTAAGATCATCCAGGGTAAGGTCGTTCACCGAATCCTCAGTGCCGGTAATCGGCGTACCTAAAATGTGGTCATCCCCATAAATCTTGCGAAAGAACACATTAATTGCAACACTATTCGGATTGGCTTTTCGCTGAAGTATGGTATTGATGGTGGCTTGTTTGATGCGCACAAATTCCAGCTCATCCCATCGTGGTTGAAGAATAATTTCCTGAACCAATTCAATTACTGCATCATAATTGCGTACCAGACAATTCCCCATCAGGGTCAGGTATTCATGAGAGGCGTGTACCTGAATGCTTGCACCCAACTGGCCAATGGCTTCTTCCAGTTCTTCCGGCATGCGGGTTTGAGTACCTTCCAGCATCATTTCAGCAACCAGTCTTGAAGTACCCGGCTTCCCCCTTTCGTCAAAAAGATGACCCCCTTTAAAGCGGAGACTAAAAAATACCAGGGGAAGGGATGTATTGGTAATGCCCAAAACCTTTAAACCATTGTTGAGTTGCGTACTGAATATTCCAGGAAGTCTGAGCAATGGCTTTTCACCCAGTTCAGGTTCTATGCGACGCTCGATCAGACTTGGTGTAAATTCATAACTTTCATCTTCAGTATTGTTATCGACACTTTCAGAAGTAGTTTCTTCGATATCTTCTTCAATTACGTCTGCCTTTTCTGAATCTTTTAGTATTAGTTCTGTCTGACCCCTGGGTACAAAACTGCTTACAATATAATTGGCCGATTTAATATACTTATTAAATACATTCATTACATCTTCCCTGGTCACTGCATGCAGAAGGCGCATATCTTCAGTAAACCTTGCCGGGTTATTTCCAAAGACGCTGGCCTGAACCAGTTGGAAAGATTTATCCAACAAACTCGATATACCATGATAAAATGTAGTTTCATTCAGGTTTTTAATGCGTTGCAGGTCACTGTCGCTAAAACCATTGATTTCAAATAGTTTAAGTGCTTCAAATATAGCTTCATGTACCGTATTTAAGTTTACCCCTTCGAAAGCCCTTACCCCAATTCCAAATTTACCCGACAGCTCCATAGGGTGATTGTTTACCGAAAGCTCGGGTGCCAGTTTGCGCTTTTCTACAATCTCTTTATAAAGTGGTGCTCTTTTTCCGTCTGCAAGTAAATTACTTAAAATCTGAAGCGCATAGGAATCCATATGATACATAGGCACCGCTGGAAATATGATATTCAGTTCCGGGACCAGGGCAAAATTATCCTCATGAAAGAGCCGTTTGGTTTTGGAAAGGACAATAGCTTCAGGCTTTAGCAATTCCGGGACCGGGCGGGGTTTAAATTCTCCAAAATACTTATCAATAAGTTTTTTAACATTGCCCGTTTCAAAGTCACCGGCAATAACCATGGTGGCATTGTTCACCGCATAGTATTTCTCGTAAAACGCACGCACATCATCAATGGATGCACCCATTACATCATCCATAGACCCAATTACCTGCCATGAATACGGATGTCCTTCAGGATATAAGGCCTGATCGAGCACAAAGGATGTATGGCCATAAGGCTGATTGTCAACGCGCTGACGCTTTTCGTTGATAACAATATCTTTTTCACGTTCTAACGCGCTCTGGGTAACGGTATTGATCAGATAACCCATGCGGTCACTTTCCATCCATAAAATTTTCTCCAGTGCATCCGCAGGCACTACCTCGTAATAAACAGTGCCATCCTGCCAGGTTCCACCGTTAAAAACCCCACCCAGATCATTAATCTTCCGAAAAAACTCTCCCTTAGGAATATTTTCGGAACGCTGAAAAAGCATATGCTCAAAAAAGTGTGCAAATCCGGTTTTTCCCGGCTTTTCGCGGGAAGACCCCACATGAAAAAGGATGGCAATGGCAACTATGGGATTCGAATGATCAGCATGCAACACAACATTCAGGCCGTTGGGCAATGAAAATTTTTCATAATCAACCTGAGGAACAATTATTTCAGTAACCGGAGATGTATTGGAACTGCCGGCATTGGTCTGGAAATTTTTCGACATAGGGCTAAATTAAATTGGGAAAAACAATAATCAGGAGACTGCTGCCCGTTTAAAAGGCATGGACATACAACGACAGCCACCTCCTCCCCGGGAGAGCTCAGCCCCTTCTATGGAAATTACACACTTCTTTCCTGCCGGGATGGCCGCTTTACCCGCAGCAATATCCTTGGCTTTTATGATTTCAAACCCATGCCGGTTCATCTCCTCAATGGTGTATTGATTGCGCCCATAGCCCATTACCTGACCCGGTGCAATGGCAAAGAAATTTGCGCCGCTATGCCATTGCTCCCGCTCCTGGGTCATCACTTCACGTGAACCTCCGCAAAGCACAGGTTCCATATCCATTCCTAACTTTTTAAGCGCAGTCAATATGTTGGGTTCTTCCACAATGTGAACTTTGCCATTATTTATGGTAATGTGAATGGTAAGGTAACGGCTGGAGTGAATGAGCAGCGGCTCATAAATCATACATTTATCCACATCAAGTAAGGTAAAAACCATGTCCAGGTGAATAAAAGATTCAGGCTCATAGGGCAGTTCCTGTACGATAATATGTTGGACCTTCTTTTGCTTTTTAAAATGATCGATTAAAAAATCGATGCCCGTCGGTGTGGTGCGGGAACCGGTACCTACCAGCATTACATCATCCCTGGCTATCAGAAAATCTCCTCCTTCGAAACTAAATTCCTTATGGTTAAGGTTTTCGGATGCCGGATTAACAGTTTCAACTTTGAATAAGGGGTGATAATTAAAGATAGATTCCATGATAATAGATTCCCGATCGCGCACCCTGCTGGCCATTTTACTAATCAGCACCTGATTTCCGTTTGCTATGGAGGCATCGCGGGTAAAGAAAAAATTGTGCAGGGGATCAAGTTCAAACTGTTCCTTGCTCAGAAACTTCGAAAGGTTATCCCGGGTAATTTCAACACCTTCAACCAAAGCGGTGGTAAGGGCATGCGCATCCATTTCCATCAGGCGCTCCCGCAGTGAAGGCACCCGCTCATGCTGCGTAATACGCCTGACCAACATGTTTTTAACTTCCTGTTTTTGAAGAATAACCGTAAGCAGATCCCTCACTTCATAAACATTGGTAACCATATGTAAGATATCACTGAACTGTTTATATTCAGCTTTAGCAACCGACAAATTAAGAATATCACTGTAAAGCGCTTTCTGAACCATATTCGGTGTCATATTTTCAACTTCACTCCCCGGCGAATGAATAATTACGCCTTCAAGTATGCCTACTTCTGAGTTGACTTCAATTTTTACCTTTTCCATATTGCCCGCTATTCATATTTAGGACTGCAAAGTTAATATTGTTTTTGAGTTTGTTAAACCCGGCCCGGGTTATGGCTGACTTGCTGAAAGTGTGATTAAAGGCTGGTTTTTCAAGTTCTGTCCACTGCTTTACAGACCATTGTGGCCAGTCTTGCTGAGGTAAAAATTCAGCATGGTGGTGTACTATTGAAAAACGGTTCCACGGACAGACTTGCTGGCAAATATCACAACCAAAAATCCAGGATTCAGTTTTGTCCTGAAACTCAGCGGGTATTTCATCTTTAAGCTCGATGGTAAGATAGGAAATACAGCGTGAAGCATCGAGTTGGCGGGGACCAACAATGGCCTGGGTCGGGCAGGCATCTATACATCGGGTGCAATCACCGCAGTAACTTCCTCCGAATGGGTTATCGTACTTCAGTTCCAAATCAGTAATGATTTCAGCAATAAAAAAGAAAGAACCCTGCTTTCGGGTAATCATCAGCGTATTTTTACCAATCCATCCCAGCCCTGCATTCACTGCCCAGGCGCGATCGAGCACAGGAGCCGAATCGGTGAACACCCGGTAATTGATGTTCCCGGCTTCTGCCTGAATCTCTGCTGCAAGCTGAAAAAGCCTGTCTTTAATCACTTTATGATAATCAATGCCATAGGCATAAGCAGATACTTTTAAGGGTGAGCTATAGTTTACCTGATCACCGGGGTAATAGTTGAACAACAATGAAATGACCGAACGTGCGCCCTCAACCAGCAAGCGTGGATCCAGGCGTTTATCAAAATGGTTTTCCATGTATGCCATGCGTCCATGACGCTGTTGCTTCAGCCAGCCTTCGAGACGGGGAGCTTCTTCATCAAGACGCCGGGCTTTGCTGATGCCACAATGGGAAAAGCCCAGCTCAGCAGCCCGCTGTTTAATGAAATGGGTAATTTTTTCAGTGGACATCATAAGTTACTGAATAAAACATCACTTAACGAAGAACCAGAAACACTCAGAAAAGTTCAGATTGATTGCCTGGGCTCATTTTACCTAAATGACTGTATGCCAAAGGGGTAACTTCCCTACCGCGCGGAGTACGCATAAGGTAACCCTCCTGAATAAGGAAAGGTTCATAAACTTCTTCAATGGTTCCCGGATCTTCCCCCACTGCGGTGGCAATGGTGGTAAGCCCTACGGGACCTCCCCTGAATTTATCAATCATAGCACTCAGGATGCGGTTGTCCATTTCATCCAGCCCATTTTTATCCACCTGAAGTGCTTCAAGTGCAAAGTGGGAAATGCCCAGATCAATGCTGCCGTTGCCTTTGATTTGTGCAAAATCGCGCACCCGGCGAAGCAATAAATTGGCAATACGGGGAGTACCCCGGCTGCGGCGGGCTATTTCGGCTGAGGCATCACTGGTAATCTGCACTTTTAGGATACCGGCAGAACGTTTTACGATATGCTCCAGGGTAGAAACATCATAATAATGAAGACGGGCATTGATACCAAAACGGGATCGAAGCGGGGCAGTAAGTAAGCCTGAGCGGGTGGTCGCGCCTACAAGCGTAAAAGGATTAAGCTCAATCTGAACACTTCGGGCATTGGGGCCACTCTCAATCATAATGTCTATACGGTAATCTTCCATGGCTGAGTATAAATACTCTTCCACTACCGGACTTAAACGATGAATTTCATCAATAAATAAAACATCATTGGGCTCAAGGTTGGTGAGCAGTCCGGCCAGATCGCCGGGCTTGTCCAATACCGGCCCGGATGTAGTACGAATATTTACGCCCAGTTCATTGGAAATAATGTAGGATAAAGTGGTTTTCCCCAAACCCGGCGGGCCATGAAGTAAAACATGATCCAGCGATTCGCCGCGAAGTTTAGCTGCCTTTACAAAAACCCGTAGATTTTCAACTACGCCGGGCTGGCCCGAAAAATCGGTGAAGTCAGCAGGACGCAGTACTTTTTCAATTTCGCGTTCAACCTGATTCAGGTTATCAGCATCAGCATCAAGATTTGGATTCATATTATAAGGAGATTCAACGACAAAGATAAACATAATGCTGCATTCTCTCCAGCTTATCCTGAACTTCGTCAGGTTCTAAAAATTAAGGATGAAACGTCGAATTATGCTCATTGTATTGAAATATTTAATAAATTAGCGGCATAATTATATAAGACGCTGCCGCTATGAAAGAAATTATTGTCGCCATTGACTTTTCCAAAGGCTCCTTGCATGCGCTGGATTATGCTATTGAATTAGCCAATCATCAAAAGAGCAATTTAACGATGGTTTGGGTAGATAATAATGCAAATCAGGATATATTTTTTAGTTCCGGCCCAAATGAATTCAGGGAAGAAGCCATAAAAAATCTCGATGAAATTATGGCATCAAAGAAAAAGAAACTCAAACCTGGAAAACTGAGTTATAAACTCCGAAAAGGCAAGGTATATCAGGAAATTGCCAATCAGGCCAAAGCCAATAAAGCGGAATTAATTATTGCAGGTACCCATGGGGTAACCGGATATGAGGAATTCTGGATAGGCAGCAATGCATATCGTATTGTTTCTTATGCACCCTGTCCGGTAATTACGGTCAGGTATGATTTCGAAATCACACCACAGCCCATCAGCAGCATTGTTTTGCCAATTGACAACACGCTGGATACCAGGCAAAAAGTACCTTTTACCATTGGAATGGCCAAAGCCTTTAATGCCGACATTTATTTACTTTCGCTCTATTCCACTCCTTTCAAAGCCATGCATAAAAAAGTGGATAATTATACCAGGGAAGCTCAGAAAAAAATCACTGAAGCCGGAATCAATCATTACACCGAGAAAGTGGAAGCCGACAACATTACCAATGCCTCCATCAATTATGCACAGAAGGTGAATGCCAACCTCATCGCTATAATGACGGAACAGGAAACTACTGCTTCTAACATTTTGCTTGGCCCCTATGCCCAGCAAATGGTGAATCACTCTCCCATACCGGTACTCAGCATTCAACCCAAAGAAATATATTCTATTTCTACACGTTAATAACCCATTATGCGTCTGTCTTTCATCTTTCCGTTACTCGTTTTATTGGGACTGCAGGCAGCAGCGCAGCAATCGGGCTATATTAACATCAATGCCGACAGCCGGATTGAGACGCTGATGGATAAATATATTTATCTGAATCGCCATCAAAGCACCTTAGATGGATGGAGGGTGCAGATATTTTTTGATTCAGGCGCCAACTCCAAGAGTCGGGCTACTGAAGCACTCAATCGATTTTTGAACCGCTATCCTGAAACCGGGGCTTACCTTTCGTTCAAGGAACCCTATTACCGCGTTAGGGTAGGTGATTTCAGAACCCGCCTGGAAGCTGAAGGTTTCCTTCAGGAAATTCATGCGTTATATCCAAATGCTTTTACTGTAAATGACAAAATAAATCCTCCCGTTCTCACTGGTTCATTACCGTTAGAGGCAGCGCAGGAATAATAACTCGTTATACTCGGGCCTGACCAGAAAAACATCAGGCCAATCAATGTTTAGTCTTTTTATTACAAAAAAGAGTAAGGATTAACTGATTGCTTTTTTTATTCTTAAAAATGTTATATTTTAGCCTGACGCAAAACCAAAACACCAAATATGAAAACCATCATTTCAGCCATTGATTTCTCTGACTGTTCCATTAATGCCCTGGAACATGCATTGAGTATTGCCCGCAAGTCCTCTTCCGATCTGCAAATGGTGTGGGTAAACAATCCCAATACTACCAAAACCATCCTCAGTTCCGATTTGTCAGACGATTTGCTCGAAGAAGTGGAACGGCAGTTTAACCGGCTTATCACCAAATACCAGCCTGAACTTCCTGACAACAAACTTGATTTTGTAATCAGAGAAGGTAAAGTTTATAAAGAGCTGGTTACTCAGGCTAAAGAGAGTAATGCCTGGCTATTGGTGGCTGGCACCCATGGTTCATCGGGATTTGAGGAGTTCTGGATAGGAAGCAATGCCAATCGCATTGTTTCAGCTTCCCCTTGTCCGGTTATCACTATTCGGGCAGGAATTTCCGTAAGCCGGGATTTAAAAAAAATAGTAATGCCCATGGACAGCACTATGGAAACCCGGCAGAAGGTGCCCATGACCTGCTCCCTGGCTCATATGTTTGATGCCGAGGTACATATTCTGGCCATGTATACTACCAATGTACAGGATGTAAGAAGCGCAGTTATGAGCTATTCCAAACAGGCCGCCAAATACATGAAAGAGCGGGAAGTCAGGCATTTTATTGTAGAAATGGAAGCCGACAATCTGGCCAATTCTGTTATGGATTATGCCAAACAATCCGAGGCCAACATGATTAGCATCATGACTGAGCAGGAAAAATCCACCAGTAACCTCTGGCTCGGGCCTTATGCCCAACAAATGGTGCATCACTCTCCTATTCCTGTACTTAGCATCCATGCTGCTGAAATCAATATTTCATTAGGATATTAATCAACAACATCATATCACACACTTCAATGAAAATCGCCCCACAAGAAATTGCGGGGCGATTTGTTAATGGAGGGACAGAAAAACAATTAACAACGATTCAGGTTGTTGAGGTCTTCAAAAGCAATTTTTAATCGTGCAATCATGGTTTTTTGGGCTTCATTGAGCCATTTGCGCGGATCGTAGTATTTCTTGTTGGGCTTGTCATCTCCCTCGGGATTACCAATCTGACCCTGAAGATAACCTTCATTTTTCTTATAATAATTCTTAACACCTTCCCAGGTTGCCCATTGGGTATCGGTATCAATGTTCATTTTTACTACTCCGTAAGAAATAGCTTCGCGGATTTCTTCGCGACTCGAACCGGAACCTCCGTGAAATACGAAATTCACGGGTTTTTCAACCGTATTATATTTCTTATGAATATATTCCTGGGAGTTCTTCAGAATAATGGGTTGCAGTTTAACATTGCCCGGTTTATAAACGCCATGCACATTACCAAACGATGCAGCAATGGTAAATTTATCGCTCACCTTCATCAGTTCATCATAGGCATAAGCTACATCAGCTGGCTGGCTGTATAGTTTGGAGCTATCCACATCCGTGTTGTCAACACCATCTTCTTCACCTCCCGTTACACCCAGTTCAATTTCAAGCGTCATGCCTATTTTACTCATGCGCTCCAGATATTTTTTACTGATGGCAACATTTTCTTCCAATGATTCTTCTGACAAATCGAGCATATGGGAACTAAAAAGAGGTTTACCTGTTTCTTTATAATACCTCTCACCCTCGGTGAGCAAGCCGTCAATCCAGGGAAGCAGCTTTTTGGCTGCGTGGTCGGTATGCACAATCACTGACACACCATACATTTCTGCAAGAAGATGAATGTGCTTTGCTCCCGACACCGCACCGGCAATGGCAGCCTGTTCGTTTTCATTGCTTAAAAATTTTCCTGCATAAAAATGCGCTCCGCCATTCGAAAACTGAATGATGACAGGCGAATTGACCTCTTTGGCTGCCTGAAGTACGGCATTTATAGAATCGGTGCCTACTACGTTTACGGCAGGTAACGCAAAGCCATTGGCCCGGGCAATACGGAAAACTTCCTGAACATCGTTACCAGTGACCACGCCGGCTTTAACTTTATCAAATATTTTTTCTGACATAATGAATTTGTATTTTAGGTTTGTAGGTTTACATTATCTTCGCAAAGATATATAATTTTGAGGTTACAGGTGAGTTTACGCTTAACTACTGTCTGCAAGGATATAGTTTGCAATCTGATTATCAATTAAATAAGCAAGTCATGTCGTTTGAATTAAAAATCAAAGAAATCATATCGGACAATTATTCCGGATCGGCAGCCCTGCTCGATAAAATTATCAGAAGCATTCAAACCTATATCAATCAGCAAGAGATTGATCCAGATTATTTAAGAGAAAACCTGAACAGCATAACCACTCACTTTCCGGATCTTGCAGTGATACATCATTTTTTACAGCAATTTCTCAATCTGCTTGAAGATATTGAACAGCGTGGGGCCGATAGAAACCATATGGCGGTTAGTATTGAAGTGTTTGTTAAAAATTACATTTCCGAGTGGAAAGACAGTATGGGACAAGCGGCTGAACGCATGACGCGCATGGTGAAATTCCAGCATAAAAAGGTTTTGCTGCACAGCAACAGCTCTAGCATTCATGTTTTGTTCGAGCATCTTGCCATACATAATGTTTTTCCTTCCATTTATCAAACCATGTCAGGACCTGTTTTTGAAGGTAAATTACAGGCAAGAGCCCTTTCTGATCTCGGCTGCAAAGTGCGATTCATCAATGAGGCTGCTGTTGGTCGCTTTATTGATGAAATTGATTTTGCGGTAGTAGGCGCCGATAATGTTTTCACTGATGGTTTCACCAATAAAATAGGTACGTATCCCATAGCCCTGGTTTGCAGGGAGGCAGTCAAACCATTCTATGTAATCTGCGATTCCCGTAAGCGTTCCCCTATTGATTTTATAAGCCGTATAAATCCAATCTTTGAGCCGGGGAAGCCCTCGGAGGAACTCTGGGAAAATGCGCCAAAAGCCATCACACCCGAAAATTATTATTTTGAATTTACCCCGCGCAAACTGGTAAATGCCTTCTTTTTTGATGATACCTGGTGGGAGATTGACGAAAAAGAAGGATAAAAGTGTGTGCAGACTTATAGGTAAAGACAAATAAACGCCTGTAAGTAATTAGCATACAGGCGTTTAAAATTTCACTTTGTGACCCCGACAGGATTCAAACCTGTGACCTTCAGAACCGGAATCTGACATTCTATTCAGCTGAACTACGGGGCCGGATTTGAAGATGCAAATTTCGTTAAAATTAACTTACCGGCAGCAGATTTTAAATATTTTTCCTTTATAAGTCAGGGGGCGACTCAAGCCAAGCCCCGATCCCATATAAAGTTATGCCCCGAATCCCTGGCAAAGTCGCGCCCTGACTGCCCAGCAATTCTCTCCCATTTTTGCATTTATAAATAGAACCCCAATTGACATAGCCATCCTAATTTAACAATCCAACTACACAAATTACCTTTGTGAAACTTCGTTCCTTAGTGCCTTCGTGGCAATTCATCCCGCAAATCCCTTCAACTCCACCTCTGCCCTTATTTTTTCAATCACCAGTTTGATGAGGCGGTCCAGGCTGCTGCCTTCGGTATAGTTGGCGGGAGCAATGTAATTAGCGCGATCTTGTTTAATCAGGTTTTCGCAGGATTGTTTTGGGGAAAGCTTTTCTTTAGTTGGGCCTACCGCTGCATTGTAAACCGCAATGGCAATGCCGCCCTGATATTTGATCATCTTCATGGCGGGAACATCAGTTTCTCCATCACCGATATAAATCATTTGTTTGAACGGAACAGCGCGCTCTTCTTCGGGTAAATATTTATTTATCAGCGTATTGTCATATGAATTATTGATTCCTTTGTTGATACGGAAAAGGTATTGGGTTTTATTGGTATAATTGATGGCAAGTGCCGGCCACACCGCCACACCATTGGCATCGTAGCGGTAACCCGAAGCATAAATATTGGTAAAATGCTTCGCGATTGGGGTGCCGCTGATAAACTCGCGCAAGCCCGATGAAATGATGTAATGCTCAAGTTCTACGCCCTTTTCACGCGCAAAGGCATTGATGCGATCAAAATAAGTTTCCACTCCTTCAAAAAAGGTAATTCCACTGCCATAATGTTCAAAATCGCTGCGGCGGATGGGTAGGTTGCGATGGCGCGCCTCATCCAGCGAAAGCTGCATATAGGCCAGGATCTCATCCATGTCATTTTCTTTCGCAATCAGGTTAGCATGTGTCCAGAAATCCTTGGCCGGGATATTCATCGATGGAAAGAAAGTATGCTCCTGCATGTTTCCCGGCGCCAGTGTTCCGTCAAAATCGTAGGCAATGGCAATTTTTATGGGCTTTGTGGTCATGAATTGCTATGTTTGGTGCAAATTTAGGTAAAATAAAGGACGAGGAACGAGGGACGGGGGACGATTTCAGATTACGATACTGATGTAGGATTGACGTTTTATTTTACCTGTGAATCCGGTGTATCCCGTAATTATTCCTTTTTAATCTCAACAACTTCTATACTAAGGTTTTTGCGAAAAAATAAGGTTGATTCTGGAAATTTGAAAATGGATAAAACCTAATTATATCTTTTTAACCTCAGTAACCAAAATGCTATACCCTCCAATTTTTACCTTATTTGTTCTTCCAACCTTATTCCACTTAAGATTCAGATGGCTATTGGGGTCTCATGTTCTAATTACACGCGGGCAACAACTGAGATGCCTAATTCAAACATTCTTTTATTCAACTTGTTAATAAAGCGTTAAGAAATGGCATAAATGACGAAAATAATCGTAAATTCACCCTTTAATTCACGAATATTTTTTAAAAAGCATTCCTATACTTACCTATGATCAAAAAAGTACTTGTTGCCAACCGCGGCGAAATCGCCATACGCATTATGCGTTCGTGCCGTGAAATGGGCATTCCAACCGTTGCCGTTTTTTCTGACGCCGACCGATCGTCTATGCATGTACGCTATGCGGATGAAGCATGGAATATAGGTCCGCCGCCGTCTATTGACAGCTATTTGAACATTGACCGCATCATTGAGGCAGCTAAAAAGTCCAGAGCCGATGCCATTCATCCCGGCTATGGTTTCCTTTCGGAGAATGCTGAATTTTCAGAACGCTGCAAGCGCGAGGGCATAGAATTTATAGGCCCCAACCCCGAGGCCATCCGGCAAATGGGCGATAAAATCACCGCCCGCAAAACCATGATTGCCGCCGGAGTTCCGGTGGTTCCGGGAACGGTGGATAAAATCACCGACTTCGCGGAAGCGCAGAAAACCATCCGTGAAATTGGCCTTCCGGTGATGATTAAAGCATCGGCCGGCGGCGGTGGCAAAGGCATGAGGCTAGTCAAAAAGGATGCAGAAATTGAAAGTGCCCTGCGAGGCGCCCGCTCAGAAGCAAAATCGGCTTTTGGAGATGACGCAGTCTATATAGAGAAATACATTGAATCACCTCACCATATTGAATTCCAAATTCTTGCGGATAAACACGGAAATGCCATCCACCTTTTCGAGCGCGAATGTTCGGTACAGCGACGCCATCAAAAGGTAGTGGAAGAAACCCCTTCGCCCTTGCTCACTCCCGCCATTCGTGCAGAAATGGGCGCTCACGCTGTGGCTGCAGCCAAAGCCGCCAACTATCATGGGGCAGGTACCATTGAGTTTATTGTGGATGACAACCTCAATTACTATTTTCTGGAAATGAACACCCGCCTTCAGGTGGAGCATCCCATCACCGAAAGGGTGGTTGGCGTTGACCTGGTGAAAGAGATGGTTAATATTGCCAATGGCCTGCCGCTTGCCTACAAGCAGGAAGACCTCCGCCAAAAGGGACATGCCATTGAATGCCGTATTTATGCCGAAGATCCCAATAAGAATTTTATGCCCAGCCCCGGCACCATCCGTCACATTACTGAGCCGCTGGGTCTTGGCGTACGCCACGATGGCTATGTTTACGAAGGCTATACCATTCCGATCTATTACGACCCCATGATCTCCAAACTGATTGTATGGGCTCAAACCCGTGAAGAGGCTATCCAACGCATGGCCCGGTCGCTGGATGAATATAAAATAACGGGCGTAAAGACCTCTATCCCTTTCCTGGCAAGGATTATGGAAACTCCTGCCTTCCAATCGGGTAAATACAACACCCATTTTATTGAAGACAACAAAGATTTTCTTTTTGCGAGTCACGATTGTGACGGACTTTGTGAGGATATGGTGCTGATAGCCGCCTATCTGGAGCATTCAACGAAACTTCAGAAAATTGAAACCAATGGCCGGGAACAAAAGCCGGCCAGTCGCTGGAGAGATACCCAGCGCCATGCCTATATATAAACACCGCAGATTATGGCTTTAGAAATCAATATTGACGGGCGCACAGCCGGGGTTACTGAATTAAAAAGGGATGGGAACATGCTTACCATTCAGGTGGATGATGAGATTTATGAAGTGGATGCGCTTAAAGTTGGCGAGGGCATCTATTCACTCCTATATAAAGGGAAATCATACAACATTGAAATGATTGAAAATGCCTCTCCCCGGCATTATACTGTGAATTCCCGCTTCAACACCTATGAACTCGAAGTGATTGATGCGCAATCGCGCTACCGGGCCAGCAGGTCAAGAGGTACCACAATTGACGCAGGCAACACCATCATCTCACCCATGCCTGGCAAGGTGGTGAAGATTCCTGTGAAGGTGGGAGAATCCGTGGAAGCCGGTCAAACCCTTATCATCGTGTCGGCCATGAAGATGGAAAGTGAATTCAAAGCCAGAAAAGCAGGCGTGGTTAAGTCCATTCATGCAAAGGAAGGTGATACCATTGACGCAAATAAGGTGCTGGTGGTGGTTGAAGAGGGACAAGGAGACGATGAATGAGAAAAGAAGACAAGGGGACTGAGAAGACAAGGGGACAAGGGGACGGGGAGACAAGGGGACGAGGGACGGAAAATAGGACAAGGGGACAAGGGGACGGGGAGACAAGGGGAGGAGAATTTCTAATTTCTAAATTTTCAAATCCTCAAATCCTCAAATCTGCAAATCCTCAAATTTTACCCTGAGCAGCTTGTCCCGCCGTTTTGGCGGGAAAGTCGATGGGCCTCAAATCTTCAAATCTTCAAATCTGAAATCTGAAATCAAAAATATGTCAAATCTGGATGAAATTTACCGTGAACTTGAAGAACGCAACCGCCAGGCCGAATTGGGCGGCGGACAGGAGCGTATTGACAAACTGCACCGCACCGGACGCAAAACCGCCCGCGAACGCATTGAAATGCTGCTCGATCCCGGCACTTTTGTAGAATTTGATCGCTTTGTGGTACATCGTGCCCGTGACTTTGAAATGGAGAAAAATCTAATTTCCGGCGATGGCGTGGTAAGTGGACATGGCAAGATTGATGGACGCCTGGTGTATGTTTTTGCTCAGGATTTTACCGTTTTCGGTGGAACGCTCAGCCGTGCAAATGCCGATAAGGTAATCAAAATCATGGATTTGGCACTAAAAATGGGCGCTCCCGTCATTGGACTGAACGATTCAGGCGGAGCACGCATTCAGGAAGGCGTAGAAAGCCTTGGCGGCTATGCTGACATCTTCTATAGAAACGTAATAAGCAGTGGCGTTATTCCGCAGATTTCAGCCATTTTGGGTGCCTGTGCCGGGGGCGCCGTGTATAGTCCGGCCATTACAGACTTTATTTTGATGACCAAAGATACCAGCTACATGTTTGTAACCGGACCGGATGTCATCAAAACCGTTACCCACGAAGAGGTAACCAAAGAAGAACTTGGCGGCGCCATGACGCACAATGCCAAAAGTGGTGTTGCCCACCTGATTGCCGACGACGATGAGCAGGCCATGATGATGATTCGCGAACTGATGAGTTTCCTGCCCTCCAACAATATGGAGGAGCCGCCCCGCATTAAGTCAACCGACGACCCCAACCGCGAGGACGATAAACTTCAGGAAATCGTGCCCGTTGTTCCCAACAAGCCCTACGATATGAAGGAAATCATCGAGAGCGTGGTGGACGACGGCAACTTTATGGAAACCATGCCTCACTATGCCGGAAATATTCTTACCGGATTCGGACGGTTTGATGGCAGATCTGTGGGCATTGTGGCCAATCAGCCGGCATTCCTGGCCGGGGTTTTGGATATCAACAGCTCCATAAAAGCAGCCCGTTTTGTGCGCTTTTGCGATGCCTTTAATATCCCTATTGTCACTTTCGTGGATGTACCGGGCTTCCTGCCGGGAACTTCGCAAGAATTTGGCGGCATCATCAAGCATGGGGCTAAGTTGCTTTACGCTTATGCGGAAGCTACAGTTGCGAAAGTCACCATTATCACCCGCAAAGCATACGGTGGAGCCTATGATGTGATGTCGAGCAAGCACATTGGTGCCGATGTAAATTACGCCTGGCCCACTGCAGAAATTGCCGTGATGGGTGCAGAAGGTGCTGTAAACATTATCTTCCGCGATAAACTCACCGATGAAGACAAGGCAAAAGCCGTTCAGGATTACCGCGACGTGTTTGCCAGCCCCTATAAAGCTGCCGAACTGGGTTACATTGATGAAATTATCTACCCAAAACACACCCGCCGCAAAATAATACAGGCGCTGGAAATGTGCAACAACAAAAGGAAAAACAATCCACCAAGGAAGCATGGGAATATACCGTTGTAGATTGCGGATTTCAGATTTTAGATTGCGGATTGCGGATTGCAGTCCCGATTCCGATTCGGGAAACGATGCAATATTGCAAGAAAAGTAATGTTGATGCAAGAGAAGAGGAATTCCTACTCCACCACAATCTCATCCACAAATATCCAGGCCGGTTGGCCAGCTCCCCGGTGCCAGTCGGGACAGGTTTTATGACTTAGGGCAGTGATTTTTAGATAGCGGGCAGTGGTTTGAGAAAACTCAAAACTAAAATGTACCGGCTTCTGCCCAAAGTTGCGGACGGGTTCGGGAATTTTTTCATTGTAAACCTCGCAGAAGGCCTTGCCATCGTCTGAAGCCTCGATCTTTACTTCCAGCGGGAGGAAAATCCAGGAAACAAGATCCAAAAAGAAGTTGGCTTCCACTTTAATGACCTGCTCCGACTTTTCAAAATCAACCAGGAGTACCATATCATTCCCCTTGTATCCAAGCCAGTTCAGGCGAAAGTGCTGTCCGCCAAAAAGTCCATCGGTAAGCATTTTCTCCCCACCATAAGATGGATCATAAGGCGTAAGGGAAGTGAGGGTTTTGCCCATCGCTTTATTGGGCTTTATGGCCATAGAAGCAATATTTAATGCCTGTTCACGGTATTGTTCGGGCGAATAATTATTCTCGTCAATGCTTTTTATGCCGGTGGCTAAGCAGTTTTCAACAAAACGGTCAAGATGAGCAACCATTTCGGGATTTATCTCTCTTCGACCCTCATTTGAGACGTAGAAGGAAAGTTGCGGATCGTTCAGATTCAGCGCCACATCCACGTAAGCAAAATCCACGCTGCTGCGCTGTCGCAACACCCTTTTCAAACGGACAACATCACCGGTCACCAGCGCCTCGGCTTCATCCATCATGGTTTTGTATTGCTTAAGAAGTTCAGGTTTAAGGAACCAATCTGCGTACAAAACCGGATATCCGTAAATATCCAGATCGCGCATCGGAGCCTGTTTCTCCATTTCTAATTGAATCCGGTTGAAATAGTTAAGCATTACCGGTGCGGCTGCTCCGTAATACGCATCGAAAAACCGTTGCCGGTAAGCATGCTCCTCCAGATTTACATCCCACAACAGCCGCGAAATAAGAGATTGCTTATAAGGACTAAAATCTGACCATGAATTGCCACTGCCCTGCTGAAACATCATGGGTATGCCGTGCTTGTGAAACAGTTGAATGTTTGGCTGCAATACACTAAAATTGGGGAAAGGGCAAGTAAAGGTTTTGAACTGCACCACGTAATCCCACATAATAATATTGTGCGTAAGCGATGACCAATCCTGCAAATCTTTCACAAAATCGGTGGAGCGCGGATCCGTTGCAAGTGGCTGACTGCGGTTGCATTCAATGGAACAAAACATGATGTTCACATTGCTGTCGGGAACAATGGCCGATGGCGCCGAGCGGGTAAACTGATATGCCAGGGTGGAGATTTGTTTATCCGGAAAGTGCCTCGCAATTTGATCGGCCATATCCACATATGCCCCTGAAATACTGCCAAACTCATCATAAAGCGCCTGACAATGTTCACATTCGCAATAATTGATACAGTCGTTCTGCGACACCGACCAATACTTGTACTCCGGCTTTTTGGTCATTTCTCTTCCCAGATTTTCGGTAAGGAGCTGAATAAGTTCAGGATTGCTCAGGCACAACTGACCATCACGGATGCGCTTTCCGTTTACCAGCGAAAAATAATCAGGATGCTGTTCAAAATACTCATCCGGTGGCACCAACTTATGAAAAGTATGCACAAACAACCCCCAATCGTCCATGGGCTGGATGCGGTTGGGAAGATAGTATTCGGGTTTGTTTTTGTCGGGGAAATGCGGATGTCGGAAAGCAAAATCGGGTTGAGTGAAAAGATTCATCTCCGGCAGGGAAAGTCCGGTATTTTCAGGAATAAACGTCTCCCCATTCCCAAACCAGAAACAGCCGGCATAATCCTGAAGCAGGGCATACACGGCATATACATCACCGATGGGATTTTTTCCGGCAAGATAAAAGTTACCGCTTTCGCTGAAGATACAATAGCCATCGCTGTTTAACTTCTGTAAATGTTGAAGTTGTGGCTTATCTTTCAACCACTCCTTGCCAATAAACAATGATTTCCTCTTTTCAACCGGCAAGTTCACCATTTGCATTTGCGATCCGGTTACAATTGAAAGAATCTTCTGCAATTCAGCGGCGGCCTTCAGGGTATTGGTATCGGCTTTGGGGCTGACTACTATACTATATTCAGATGAAGAAATGGGATAGACTTGCTGTTGTGCCTGTGCTAAAACGGCAGTAACCGCCAGGAAGAGTATGAAGAGGAGTTTTTTCATGGTTTTTATTTCCGAATTTACACTTCAAAGTTAGCTAAAAATCGGGGACAGTAAACAAGGACATGGCGGTTTTCTGTTGGGGTTTACACTGTTAAAATAATCGGCAACCAGCTTGTTGGACTAAGTAAATTTGTAAAGCATTGAACTGAGAATGGCGGAGTTCGGTCTTTTTAAAAGTCCTTATATCCCTGTCCTGTTTTGCAATATTCCAATACCCTGCAATCGGGACAATTGCCCCCGCAAAAGTCCATATGAACTTCACCTATGCCCATATAGCAGTTTTCCCTGCCCAAAGCATCACGCAACAATTCGTAACGCACCTTCAAAGGCACATCTTCAGGCGGCGAAGGTATAAAATGCCAGGTAATTAACATTTTCTCTAACTCATCATGAATTAACTTAACCTGGGCATCGCTAAGTTGCCCAGGCGATGGCAGTGCCTCTTTCGGAATACCGACAATGTCACCAAGAAGTTTATAAGAGGATCGCTCTGTAAAGACTTCACAACTGCTAATTTCGTCCATTGGCTCATCGTGTATAGCATTCATTTGCGACAGCCAATCCTTTGCAGAAGGAACTTTAAGGGCTGAAAGCCTCATATCTTCAATCAGTTGGTTGATGTACTTTTCCATTTCTTTGGGATGTAATTGTGTACATACAAATTTAAAGAATTATTGGATATCTGCCATATTTCATTAGCCCAATTTTCCACGGACTTGATTCGGACTTAACCCTGAGCTGAAATTTGACCCTTGAAGAATCATTTAAATGGCGGTTAAAGGATGTTTTAATGGTGTAGTAA
Organism: Lentimicrobium sp.; assembly: GCA_034007585.1. Taxonomy (GTDB): domain Bacteria; phylum Bacteroidota; class Bacteroidia; order Bacteroidales; family Lentimicrobiaceae; genus Lentimicrobium. The sequence goes on from JAVEQP010000039.1 coordinate 31,949, forward strand.
AACCGAATTTACAGCAAATCCCATCATTCCCTTCCCAAAGAAGACCTAACAGGTTAAAAGAAAACCTGTTAGGACACTGTCGCCGCTCAACAAATCAACGAATCAACAAATCAACGAATCCCGCCTGAGGCGGACACGCAACAAATCTGCAAATCAACAAATCA
>JAVEQP010000144.1:0-6651 GCA_034007585.1 Lentimicrobium sp.
CTTTGCTTCCGGATCCTATCTGCTGGTGATTAAAAACACTACAGGATTGAAACAGCACAAGTTGTTGGTTCAGTAGAATACTTGTTTTGGTGGACCGGAACCTGATTTCCGGAAAGTAAACCAGACCCGGGCTTTTTGCCTGTGGTCTGGTTTTTTAGTGGAATGGTTTGAGCTCAGTATAAAAACTCAATTTTTTGCCACCAGGACACAAAGGCACAAGGTCTCACTAAGTTCTGTTAAATGATATACGTTTCGCTTTCAAAAGGAACGGCAAAACAGTATATTTGTATCAATTATTCCACTCATGAAAATAGTGATTTAGGGCTACGGCCCTCTCTGCAGCAGGTGTAATTTGCCAAATAATTGAATATGAAAGCAAGATAAATGGTTACTTTTGTCTTATTCGCACATCAGACCCATGAAAAATAGATTATTAACCATCCATTATTTGTCAATTAAAATGTTGGTGACATTTCTTTTGGCATCAATGGCCAATGTCACGCTTCATGCGGTTAATGATGTCGATAGCCTGCGCAGAGTAATTTCAGGGCAACATTCTGATACCGCTGTGCTTAAAGCTTATTTGCTACTGAGTCAGGATTTTTCAGGCCATTATCAGTTCGATTCGGCGCTTAACTGCCTGAATAAGGCTTTCAATTATTCCCAAAAACCCGGGGGCGCGAAATTTATGTATGCTGTCTATGACCATTACAATAAGCTTTTTACTCAAAGTGGCAACTACTCTCTGGCACAGCAATATCAATTTAAAATGTTGAACCTGCTTGATGATGAAATGGGTGTGACAAAGGACACACTTAAGATTGGTATGCGCTATGCGGATGTTTACAATGATTTGGGTACCACCTTTTTTTATTATGACAACCCTTCCAAAGGATTGACTTATTTTCAGAAATCTTATACATTGGTGCAATCGCTGCAAAAGCAATTTCCTGAACATTCATTTACTGAAATAATGCTTGTTATCCACATAAATATTGGATCAGCATACATTGCGCTGAAAGATTTTGTGAAGGCGCGCCGCAGTTTTGAACAGGCCATTGAAATGAACCGGATTAGCGGGAATAAAAGATATAATGGTGTTTTGTACAATAATCTGGGCATTATTTATAAAGAAAACAACGAATGCGATAAAGCCTTTCCTTATTATGAGAATGCCCTTCAAATAAGAGAGGAACTAAAGGATACTGCCGGGATGGCACAAGTATTGAACAATCTGGGAAACTGTTATATTTTGGATGGATTATATGAAAAGGCCATCCACTCATTTAAGCAGGCTTTAGAATTTAGCCGGTGTTCAAAAAGCGTTAAGTCTGAGATGTATGCGGCCAGTTCCCTGGCACAGGCTTATGAGGATACAAAAAAATTCCCTGAAGCCTTGAGTGCTCATAAACTATTTAAGCAACTGCACGACAGCATTGTAAACAATGAAGCGGTACGCAAGGCAGCAGGCCTTGAACTTCAGTATCAATTCGAAAAACAAATAAAGGAAAAGGAATTGGAAAAGGAAATTATCGTGGCCAAAAAGGAACAAAAATCTTTAATCTATCTTATCATTGCTTCTGTTTTCCTCTTTTCATTGCTTATCGTGATACTTTTATACCGAAACCAGCGCATCAAAACAAAGCAGGTAAAGTTAATTAAGGAGCATTTGGAACTTGAGCAGGAAAACCTTCAACTCGAAAAGGAAAACCTGAAACTTGACCTCGAATTGCGCAATAAGGAATTGGCCACACACGTAATGTACCTGGTAAATAAAAATGAATTCATCGCGTCTATTACCGAAAGACTTTTAACCATCAAGCCATTGCTTCTGCCTGAAAACAAGGTATGGGTCCAGGAAATTATACGTGAAATGAAGTCAAACATTGACAATACCGTATGGAGCGAGTTCGAAATGCGGTTTCAGCAGGTACATGAGGATTTTTACAGAAAACTGGATGAAACCTACCCCGACCTCACGCCCAATGAAACTAAACTGTGTGCCTTTTTGCGGCTCAATATGACCACCAAAGAAATTTCTGCCATCACTTTCCAATCGGTCAAAAGCATTTTGGTGGCGCGTGCCCGCCTGCGAAAAAAAATGGGTATCACCCGCGATGACAACCTCGTAACGGTATTGCAACAATTGTAAAGATGCTTTTAACTTAAAGTAATTGGCTGGGGCAAGGAGAATCTCTTATCAAAAGTTTGGTTTTCACCAATGAGAAGCTTGTTGTTTGCCGTTATTTCCTCTCCCTTTTTTTGAAAGTTTGACGACTTAATTTCGTCACTCTTGGGGAATTATTGTCTATTCCTATTTGCGCCTGACTCAAATACACATGCCCATTGCCCTAAGTTGATGTTTGTATGTATTTCAATATCATTATGTTATAATATTGTAGCTATTTTGTTCCCCTCCATTTTCGTTTTGTAGCTTTTTTGTTGACCGTAGATATTAGCATAATTTTTTTAATGCTGTTTTCTTTGCATCTGATTTTTCGCTGTATGACAAAAAATGAAAAAAACGCTTCCGATGAAACGGAAAAAGCATTGAGGCTTTTAATAGAAAGGGCTCATAATGAGAATTCTGCACTTGCCAAAATTCTTAAACTATTGAATGAGTCAAAGGATCAACCTTCACCATCAGAACAGTCAATGGTTAAAAAGGAAAAAGGCAGAAAATCAAACAATTAATAATTAACCCAAAACACAAACCATGAAAAATGTTACGCTGAAATTAAACCTGATATCGATTCTGATCATCGGGTTGATCTTGCCGGGATTTAGTCAGAATGTCCCGGTGGGCACTTTTTCGCAACCAGTCCAGACGAGTTCGTCACGAAATGGTCTGGTTATTTACGATCAATTGTATCCTTTGGGATTCAATTACATGAACAGCCAGTTTTACACCAATGCCGGCAGTGCTGCAAATACCAGTCTTGCTGCCGATGATTTTGTGGTACCCACGGGCAGCAATTGGGGGGTAAGGTATGTTGATGTAACCGGCGTGTATTACGCATTCACCGGAACCCCGATTGATGCGCTGAACATCCGCTTTTACAACAATAATAGTGGAGTTCCAGGTGCAGAGGTATATGCCTTTTCTGATTTCACCAATTACAACGAGGTGTTGATGGATGAAGCTACCCAAACTTACAAGTATGAAATTATGTTGCCCAACAGTTTGAATTTTACTCCCGGGCGCTATTGGATTTCTGTTCAGGCAGTCTCCAACTCCGACATCACCGGTCAATGGGGATGGTCAACAAAGGAAGGCATTACCGTTGAGCAGGAATTTAACTGGAAGAATCCCAGTGACGGATTTGGAACCGGATTCACTGACTGGACCGCTGCCTCTATGTTTCTCTGGTCAGATTTCAACCTTTCCTTTGCACTTTATGGTGATGGTTTAGACAATGACCTCTCTATGCAAAGCATTGACAATCTAGAGAGTGCCCCCGGCCTGACTGCTACAGAGCCCATTACTGTTACCATTAAGAATGAAGGTACCGGTACTGAAACAGGTTTTGATGTGAGCTATTCAATAAATGGCGGTGCTACTGTTGTTGAAAATGTTGGGTCTCTTTCACTAGCGCCCAACGAGAGGGGATCATATACTTTTTCAGCCACTGCCGACTTTTCTACTCCCGGGCAATATAATATCATTGCAACTGTAGAACTTGCAGGTGACCCCCAACCCACCAACAATCAGGCTGAGGCAACCATATATAATCTTGGCACTGTTTATGAAATGCCAGCTACGGGAACCCAGACCATAACTACGTGTGGCGCATCATTTACTGATTCAGGAGGATTGGCTGGCAACTTCGGCATGAACGATGATGCAATTACCTCTATTCTTCCTGCCAATCCCGGCGACCGGGTAAGACTTACTTTTCTTGAATTCAATGCAAGCTGGGGAGGATTCGAAATTTACAATGGCAGCACAACAGATGCCCCGTTGATTGGGAATTTTAATAGTACCAATAGCCCTGGCGAAATTACTGCACTCAATTCGGAAGGCGCACTTACCATCCATTTTATGGGCCCGGGATGGGAAGAAACCGCCGGCTGGGTAGCTTATATTTCATGCGTAACCCCCGATGAAGATGATTTTGCAATTTTGAACCTCAACAGCAGTTTGTTCACCATTTTCGAGAACAATACCACCATACTCTCTGCGAAGATTCAAAATTATGGTACACTTGCCCAGGACAAAACCGTTACTTTTAAAGCAAACGATGTAGTTATTGGCACACTTCAAACCGGAATGCTTGCCTCTACGGATACCGTGCTTTTGCAAATGCCCTGGACACCGACAGTTGCAGGCAACTATATGATAGAGGTAACCATCCCCGATGATGATGGGCCTGATCCCGATAACTCAATGACCATCAACCCGTATGTTTACCCGTTTGATGCCTTTTTCGAAGATTTTGAAGGTGAAACTTTCCCTCCTGAAGGATGGATTGCCGGCGATTTCTGGGCACTGAACACCTATAGTTCATACAGCGGCAACAATTCTGCAGAGGTCTATGTTTCTGCCGGATACAGCGATACGCTGGTAACCCGTCGCCTTGAGGTAGGTGAGGGAGGAGCCGTTTCCTTTTTTGCCGTGTCAAGTCTTTGGTGGCCTGGCGATATTGAAGTGCTTTGGAAGGAAGAAGGTTCCACCGGATGGGTTACCATAATGACCCCTATCATGAATTCCATGCAATTCACCAATTACACCGCTGACCTCTCAGCCATGGAAGGCCAGACAGGCCGGCTGGGATTCAGGGGATTCGTATCCTCTCCATTTGCCTGGGGCGGACAAATTACCCTCGACTTTATCCTTGGACAGAATGTTTCGGTTCATTTTGACGATTTTGACCTGAAGGCCGAAAACATTACCGGCGACAAACTCTACCGTCTTGGTGAGGTTTCTGAATTTGAATTCACCATTAAAAATACCGGTCTTGAAACCATAGCAGGAACCGACTACCGGGTGAAACTCATGAGAGGCATTGAAAATCCCCTTGAAGTATATTCCATTGTGGGTGAAGACATTAACCCAGATCAGCAACTCGCGTTTAATTTGAGTTATACTTTTGGATTTATAGGCGAATATCAAATCTACGCCGAAGTTGAATTTGCCAACGACCAGTTCCCCTCAAATAACCAGAGCAAAACCCTGATGCTTTCGGGTTTGCCTGCCCAATCTGAAATAGTTCCCGTAGGAATAAAAGACTTTATCAGTGAATTGCCAATTGATATGAATTACAACAATTCGCTTTCTGAATCCATTTACCATCGCAATCATTTTGAAGCGGGTGCCGGAGTATTATTTGGCATGACCTTCGATTACAAATTTAAAACACCTGAACCCAATACGGCGGTAAGAATATGGATGAGCATGACTTCGCGCGATGCCCTGGATGATGTGTGGATTCCGGCGAGCGAAATGACCCTCGTTTATGATGGTACCATCAATTTTATTACCGGCGATCAGATCATCTACATCCCATTCCAGGTACCTTTCAATTACAACGATACCACCATGAATATTGCTGTTATGGTTGAAAGACTGGGAGATCACACCTCAGATATGCAGTGGTTTGCAGCTTCCACCACCACTGGTTCTACCTCTAAATTAACTACATCTTATACCAACCCGCCCGATCCTTACAATCCTCCGCTCGCAGGCCAGATAGGATGGAACCCATATGTTCGCTTTATCTTCAACGAAAACCTGGGAACCGTTTCAGGAAATGTGAGCGACCCGGAAGGTTTACCACTCGAAGGTGCCGCCGTAACCATTGATCCACTCAAAATTACCACAACAACCGATGCATCAGGCAACTATGAAATGCCTTATGTTCCGGCGGGTTCATTTCCTACCACGGCAAGCAAATATACCTATCAATCTGTAACTCACGATTTGGTAGTGTCATTTGGAGAAAATACAGAACTTGATTTTGTAATGGGACAACTTGCACTGGTTACCGTAAGCGGAACCCTGACAGCCAACGATAGTGGCCAACCTGTAGAAGACGCCATGATTACCCTTTCCGGTTTTGCCAGTTACACCACCGAATCGGGTGCATCAGGTGATTTTTTAATTGAAAATGTGTACAGCCAGAGCAACTACAGCTTGATGATAGAGGCCGATGGTTATGTTACCTACATTATGCCGGTGCAGATTGAACTTAACAACATTGATCTGGGTGAGATTGTGCTTACGGAGGCTTTAATTGTACCTTACCAGATTGTAACCTCTCCCGGTGCTAACGGAATGAATGTTGACTGGCAACATCCTGCGACCACTGCTGATCAAGTATGGGTTTTTGATGATGGAGCTCATGAAAACGGCTGGGCCGGAGAAACCGGTGAAGAGGTTTGGATTGGAAATCTGATTCAGTTTGAGGAAGCTGCAACGATAACCGGTTTTGATATATATTGGGCAAAATACAATATCTTTTCTACTATCCAATCCATGCGGCTCGATGTTTTCGACGCAGAAAACAACCTGATTGTAAGCAGCGACTGGTTTGATTCGGGCGATGATGAATGGATACATGTTTCGGTTCCCAACATTACCCTGCAGGGCGATCATTATGCCATGGTTTACTGGAACAGCACGCCCGATCAATCTACTTATCTTGCCTGGGA
>JAVEQP010000145.1:0-6573 GCA_034007585.1 Lentimicrobium sp.
TTTTTATCGAGTTCGGATTGTGGGATGGGCCATAACAAACCATTCTCCGTAAGGTTATAGCCGAAGATGCTTCCATCCGGACCGGTCATGCTGTTTATTACTTCTATGGCCCTGCTGGTGCGTTTCAAATCGTACCAGCGGTGACCTTCGAAAGCCAATTCGAGCCGGCGTTCCTTCTCAATGGCCAGGCGCATCTGATCCTGGCTGGTAGCAGTAGTATTGGGTAATTCCACCCTTGCTCTGATCTGGTTCACCAATTGGGCTGCCCCACTCACATCACCGGTCTCATTCAGAGCTTCGGCCTTAAGCAAGAGAATATCGGCAAGCCGCATTATGATATAATTCTGAGCGCTGGGAGAAGTAATAATTCTGTATTTATGAATAAACGGATAGTTGGTCACCGGCCAGTTGGCATCAGACCACAAACCACTCACATTTGAAAATTTAATAGAAGAATTCTTCCGAATGGCATCATTCTCACTGTCAAAAGCCCTAACCAGATCGTTGGTGGGTATGTTGAATTTTTTCCATTCTGTTCCACTGAACATGCTGGCACCCCAATTGGCATTGCTTGATGTACCTTCAAAATTTATTTCAAAAATGGATTCAGCCGAATTTTCATGCTCATTGTCCCAAAGCATATCGTATTCAGGCAACAGCGAATAACCTCCATTGATAACGGCATCGCAATACTGTATCACTTTGCCAAAATCCCTGGGCTCCATCGTTGCATAAACCTTCGCCAGATAGGCGTTGGCCGCACCTTTTGTCGCAAAGCCCTTGTGAGGTTGAGTGGTTTTTACCGTTTCAGCGGCATATTCCAGATCTGAAATGATAAGGACATATACCTCCTCCTTTGGTTTGCGCTCAGGATAAAGTTGTGGAAAAATGCTATCCAGGTTTGCGGCACTTACGGTGGTAACCTCTTTAAGCTGCAAAGGGACATCGCCCCATAACTGTACCGCCTCAAAATACATAACAGCCCGCACAAAAGAAGCTTCCCCCTTAATCTCCAGCTTTCGCTGAGCGGAGAGCGCTGCATCCTGCACTTTTTCCACATTGTTTATAATCACATTGGCACGTCCGATGGTTCGATAGAGGTAACCCCAATCCCGGTTAACATTGCTGTTGGTGGCATCAATCCGATATTCATCTATCTGAAAATTAGCCGGATTGTCAGCACCTGCATAGGCATCATCCGACTGCGCGTCGCCATTTACAAAGTAGTCCAGTTGCCAGTATTCATTCTGAAACTCGCCATATACTGCACTCAGTGCCGCCTCCACATCATTGGCCGATTTAAAAATGGTATCACCCTCTTGTTGAATATAAATTGAGTTACCCGTTGGCTCTAAATCCAGAAATTTTTCGCAGGAAACGAAAGTGATAGCCAGTAAAATCAAAAAGCCGGTATTTATTCTCTTTTTCATGGTTGTATGGATTTAAAATTCAACATTTACACCAAATACAATGGTCCTGGATTGCGGATAGGTCCCATAATCAATTCCCACTTCAACGGCACTGTTTCCATAGGCATTTACCTCCGGATCGAAGCCCGAGTAATTGGTAAAGGTGAGTAGGTTTTGACCTGTTACATAAACAGATAAGTTTTTGATAAAATCGAATTTAGGACTATTTTTCAAAACATTATAGGACAAGGTCGCTGATTTCAACCGAAGGTAGGAACCATCTTCGATAAAGCGGGTAGAGTTACGCACATTGTCCACATTACCTCCACCAACAGCACGAGGCATGTCGGTATTGGGATTTTCAGGCGTCCAGCGTTCAAGCACATCCACCGATTGGTTCTTGCTGTCAAACATCCCTTCCAGATCAATCCGGGTGGCGTTGAAGATTTCATTCCCATAACTTCCCTGAAAGAAAATATTGAGAGCGAACTTTTTGTAGGTGAAGTTATTGGTGAACCCAAAACTAAAATCCGGCATACCATAACCAATGGCTTTCCGGTCGCCCGGGTCAAAAATACCATTTTCATTCACGTCCTTGTACTTAATGTCACCGGTTTCGGGATCAACTCCTTCGGAAACATAACCGTAGAAAGTACCCAGGGGATAGCCCACCCTTACCATGGCAGCATCTTGATTGTTGCTGTAAATTCGTCCAAAATAATAAACCGGTGTGTACTTTAATGCAGTCACTTCGTTCTTATTGAGGGAGAAGTTAAGGTCTGTTGTCCATTCAAAATCGCTGTGGGTAATGTTTATTGTATTCAGGCCGAATTCAAGTCCCTTATTTACAATATCACCTGCATTGGTAAGAATAGAGGAAACAGGCAGCGAACTGGTTAACTGCACATTGAGAAGTACATCCACCGTTTTTTTATGATAAGCATCAAAAGTGAACAACACCCTGCCATTATACATGGTGAGGTCAAGGCCCAGGTTAGATTGCCGAGTGGTTTCCCATTTCAGATCGGGGTTGCCATAAGATGACTGATAAGAACCCGGTCCTGCCAAAGGATCCTGAGGATCACGGCGAAAATAGGAAGTTAATGCATAAGCTGCATAATCGTTTAGTCCATCTACATTCCCGGTTATTCCATAACCTCCCCGGATCTTCAGGTCATCAATAAAGGTTAATTTTTGCATGAATCCGGCAGAAGAGAGCCGGTAACCGGCAGATACTGCAGGCATGGTGCCCCATTTATCGTATAACTTTGAGCTGCCATCGCGGCGAATCGAAGCAGTAAGATAATATATGCTGTTAAAATCATACGTTACCCTTCCAAAGAAAGAAACTTTAGAATTTTCGCTTTGCCAGGAGCCTCCGGTAGCAATTTGATTGGCAGACCAAACGGTTTTCATTTTTACATCATCCGGAAAATCAGTTCCTTCAATGTAAGTGCCATTCCCCTCATATTTCTTAAGGGTAGATCCAAGCAGGCCGGTAAAGGAATGGTCTCCGATCTTTTTGGAATAATCTAACATATTTTCCAATTGCCAAACCATGTGGTTTGCCTTATCGGAGCGACCGATACCATGATTTTGCCTGCCAAAGGTTGTTCTGAAGGGATCCAGGTAATAATCATACTGATGGCTGGTGATGTCAATACCTGCGTTTGATTTAAACTTGAGACCTTTCAACAGCCGAACTTCAACATCCACTGCACCCAGCACTTTATTGTCGCGGGCGTTCTGATCGGGACCCTGCATGTAAGCAATCGGGTTTTCCCAGGAAGGCTGGAAGGGATTTGGATCGAACCATCCACTGCCATCCTTTTTGTAAACATTCAAAAATGGTGGTGTGTTCAGGGCACTCATAATAACGCCTCCCCTGCCTGAGCTCATGTTGTCCGGTGTATCTTTGGTATTTATGCTCCAGGTGGTGAGGCTTGTTTTCACTTTAAGCCAGGAACGGAGCTCATTATCCAGGTTCATCCGTAAAGTATAACGGTCAAATTTTGAGGGTTCTACCATGCCTTGTTCGGTCAGGTATCCTCCTGATACAAAATAACTGCTCTTTTCGGAGCCTCCCGAGAAGGAGGCCTGATAGGACTGCTGATAGCCGGTTCCGTAGGTCTCGTCCATCCAGTCAGTGTATCCGGTCCAGGTGGGATCGTAGGCCACGCCAATATCCATCATCAGGTCACGGTATTGCTTGGTATTAAGCACATCAATGCCCTTACGGAGCTTCGAAAAGCCAAAATACGTATTAAAATTGATGGAAGGTGTTTCCTTCAATCCTCTTTTGGTGGTAATAAGAACCACGCCGTTAGCGGCACTTGCACCATATATAGCTGCCGCCGATGCATCTTTCAATACCGTCATGCTTTCAATATCATTCGGATTCAGTCCATTGATATCAGAAGTTTGAATGCCGTCCACGATATAAGCGGGCTCATTCCCGGCGATTACCGAGGTAGCTCCCCGCACACGCACGGCCAGTCCGGAGCCTGGCTTACCCGAAGGCTGGGTAACCTGCACCCCGGCAGCTTTTCCCTGCAAAGCCTGAGCAACGGTAACAATGGGCCTGTCTTTCAGCGCCTTATCATCAACTACCGCCACAGAAGTAGTTATGTCTTTCTTTTTCTGGGTGCCATAACCGATAACTACCACCTCTTCGAGTAATTTACGGTCTTCCAACAGCCGGACATTGATGCTTGTCTGTGTTCCGATAGGAATTTCCTGAGTTTCAAAACCCATGTAACTGAATACCAGCGTTCCATCGCCAACCGAAAGAGAATAGTTCCCCTGTAAATCGGTTATGGTTCCGATGGTGGTGCCTTTGAGCAGAACGGTTACACCCGGCAGGGTTGCCCCTGTTTCATCGGTTACGGTGCCGGTAATGGTCCGTTGTTGCGCAAAGCCGGTAACAAAGCATCCCAGAAGGATAAGTATTGTAATTATTTTTTTCATAAACCCGTTTGTTAATTGTTAAGGTTGTAAACGACGAAAAAAAACAGCCACCGGAAATTGTATGGATACAATTTCCGGGTAGCTGTTTAACCTTTTTAACGTTCAAGCACCACCGACCATGATGAAGAACCATCATGTGCAGGTGAAGTGTCAACCGTTACAAATAAATATTCCTTACTTCCCGAATTGGCGTAGCCCATCACCTCATATTGATTTGTCAGGCTACCTCCGTTGGGCGGATTGGCGTTGTTTGAATTTTCACCACCATAATAACCTTTATAAAAACCGATAAAGGCAGCCCTATCAGCACCATTGGTCAGGGTGAGTATGGCGCGGTTACCGCCCGAAGCAGGAGTAAGGCTCCAGTTGTGCGTTCCACTTCCAAAGGCGGCACCATTGCCACTTGCGGCAATGTCGGCATCGGAAATACAGCCGTTTTCACCGCCAAAATAGCCATCATTGCGGGCATCTCCATTGGTTTTGTATTCGTAAGTACCTCCTGAATTGAAGATAAATTCGTCATTCATGATGCACGACCAGTCGTCAGGGCCGGTTCCGGCACCCGTCATAAAATTAAGCGGCACACTATACCATTCATAACTGCCCATAGCAGGACCAACGAAAATAGACTTTTCAGCGGAACGGATTTTCCAGGCCGGTCCAACCAATAAGGCTTCAGTGGCTGGGGTAGAAGTTACGAAAACAAATTGCAGTGCTTCGCCGGTACCATTTGGATTACTTGCGGTGAGTTTGATGTTGAAAGCACCCTCCATAGTGTAAGTGTGTACCGGGTTTTCTTCTGTAGAAGTTGTTCCATCACCAAAGTCCCAGAGATAGGAAGTAGCCAGGGTAGTGGAATTGATTATGGTTATGGTATTTCCGTTCTGCTCCACCGAGAAGGAAGCTGATGGTGAAGGCCCCGGGATGGGCGGCTCATCGGCCGGATTGTCATAATGCACCAGCACAAAACGCCAGTAAGCAGGCTGTGGAGCGTCGCCTCCAGTGGTATAACTGGTTTGCAGAATCAGTGTATCTACTGCTGCATCAGTCAGTTTAATAATCTGATAGGTAACCGATTCCTGAGGTACTGTAACTTCAGCACTGGTTGCCACTTTGCACAGTCCGATATAAGCGCCCAATCCAATCACTTTAAGCGTAGGTTGAGTACCGGAAGTCATTTCATAGGTGTGGTTGCCACTTCCCCAGGCCGAAAGGTCTTCTCCACTTATTCCTTCCATAACATCAGTGGAAGCACATGTATTTGCCGGGAAGAATACGCCGCCCTCAGCCCAGTAATCGCCTTTGGCGTCAAAATTCATAGCGCCGTCCCTGGTAAAAGTCCATTCGTCATTCAGCATGCAAGGCCGTTTGGCCAGTTCGTCGTTATCCTTTCCCATGGCCCACCAAATGGTAGAGAAACTGGCCGGACCAACCTCAAGAGGATATCGTCCGGTTGAAACATCCCGGATCAGTTTCCAGGTCTTGGAACCATCGCCCGCCAGTTTGGTAAGCTCGGCATCAGGATCATTAATCACAATATCGGCAGCATATTGATCCTTTGATCCATCAGAAGCACTGGCGATAAGGGTAACAGTGTAAGTACCCATGGATTCATAAATGTGTACCGGATTAACTTCAGCAGAAAGTGCAGTATTGTCGCCAAAATTCCACGACACAGATTCATAATTCTGAGATGAGTTGGTAAAGCTTACCTTGCGGTAATCATTTTCATCCACGGTATAGGTAAAGCCGGCAATAACTTCCTGTTTGTCGTCATCTTTTTTACATCCGGTAAACATGCTGCCCGCCATAAGCAGTATCAGCAATAGCCTGAGATTTTTCGTGTTAAACATGTTTGGTTGGTTTTTGGTTGGTAAATCTATGTGTTTGTTTTAATGAAAGCGTTGTTTTTCAATAATTTACGTTTGTGTATATTGTACACTAAGCCAGGTGTAAAGATAAGTTAATTTCGTAATATATACAAGTGAAAAAAAATATTTTAATCGGTTGTGTTTGCTCAAACCGCAGAATTGTAAATTCCGGAATGAATAGACAAGATATTTTCAAAACTCCGTCGGGGACGACATGTGATAGAAAATTACGACGAATGAGGTTACAAATGGTTTCAATCCCTATTATGCAGAATTCAGATGGTTGAAACTGCGGAATTACAAATTTCGCTTGGCCTGGGCAATCC
>JAVEQP010000040.1:0-31527 GCA_034007585.1 Lentimicrobium sp.
CAGGCACGGTAATAACCGGCAAGCTCGTTCATAACGATAGCTTGGGCGGTGTAAAAATTTCAAACGATTGTGGAATCTGGTTTTACAACTTGCAGGATGTTGATAGTGTCCGTGTTATTTCTTCATTACAATCGCAGGAATTGAAGAAATCAGGATATTATAATCTGAGTTCACTTGGTTTGTTGTTTGGCGAAGGTGCCGATGGCTATCATCCTTTTGCATCACTCACCACGGTCAACGGTTGGCAGTTCAATCACCGTTTTTATACCGGAATTGGTTTGGGTTATGAGTTTTACGAATGGGGAGTACTGCCTGTATTTGCGGATGTTAAATATTCATTTAAGCAGGATGTTGTTACTCCGTTTATTTCATTCAAAGCTGGTTATAGTTTCCCCCTTTCAAAAAGCAAAAGCGGGTCGGATTATTATACGCAATATGGCCAGACGTATGGTGGAGTATTGGTAAACCCGGAAGTAGGACTGCTTATTCCGGTAGGTGCTTCCAATGCTATTTCAGTTAGTATCGGATATCAATACCAGGAATTATCTTACAATGAAATTCCCAATTACTGGTATTCTTACGAGAAAAGGGTTTACACCAACTACAACCGGATTTCTTTGAGGATTGGGTTTATAATCCGTTAATTTTCTTTTGGTTTGGTCTTTAGTCTTTAGTCTTTGGTCTCCCGAATCGCTTCGCTCTCGGGATTTCGCTGTGCTCAATTTGGCTGTTGGTCTTTAGTCTTTGGCTATTGGTCTGTGGTTATTGGTTTTAGGTTTTGGTTCCCCTTGTCTCCCCGTCGCCCCGTCCCCTTATCCCCCTGTCTCCCGTCTCCCTCTGACTCGTCTTCCCGTCCCATTGTCCCCCTGTTCCATTGTCCCCACGTCCCTCGCCCTTTCATTTCACTTTGCCTGATTTTCCAGGTGTTTGATAAGATCGTATTCTTAAATTTATTAAATTTACAAAAAAGGAAACTATCATGATAAATAAGGAGTTAGCCATCTTTCAGTCTGAATCAAGGGAGAAACTGAACCTTTTAATCAGGCTTGCAAAAGAACTTGGAATCAAGTCAAAGGTCCTGTCAGGTGAAGAAGCTGAAGACTTATATCTTTCTTTTGCAATTGATGAAGGCATGACAACCGCTGATGCATCAAGAGAAGACGTAATGAAGGCGTTAAATTTCTTTTCGTGATCGGTAATCAGTTGATTTGTTGATTTGTTGATTTGTTGAGTAGAGTTGTACACCCCTTGTCCCCCCGTCTCCAAGTCCCCCCGTCTCCCGCTCCCCAAGTCCCCTTGTCATCCTCATAGAAGCAGGATTTCCAACTTAAGGCATCGCCCCTCGTCCCTTAAAAGCCAATCCAAAATAAATCCGCGCTTAATAAAAGCTATCGGGATTTTATCTACTTTTGCACCTCTTTAAACATTGGCCTAATCATACAGGAGCATTAATGAATAAATATCCTGAATATAAACAACTTAACCTTTCAGCCATCGGTACTGAAGTGCTGAAGCTATGGGAAGAAGAAAACGTTTTTCAGAAAAGTCTCGACATCCGTCGTGATAGTACCCCTTTTGTCTTTTACGAAGGTCCCCCTTCGGCCAATGGCGTACCCGGCATTCACCACGTGATGGCCCGCGCCATTAAAGACATTTTCTGCCGTTACAAAACCATGAAAGGTTTCTTGGTGAACCGCAAGGCGGGCTGGGATACACATGGTTTGCCGATTGAGATTGCTGTAGAGAAAACCCTCGGCATCACCAAAGAAGACATTGGCAAAAAGATTTCGGTAGATGCTTACAATAAAGCCTGCCGCACCGAAGTAATGAAATACAAGGATATGTGGGACGACCTTACCCGCCGCATCGGCTATTGGGTTGACCTGGATGATCCATACATTACTTTCGACAATAAATACATGGAAACCCTCTGGTTTCTGCTGGCGAAATTATACGATAAAGGCCTGTTGTACAAAGGCTACACCATTCAGCCCTTTTCACCGGCTGCCGGCACCGGCCTCAGCACCCACGAGCTGAACCAGCCGGGCTGCTACCGCAATGTGAAAGACAACACGGTGGTTGCTCAGTTTAAAGTAGTGCGCAATGCCAAATCGGAGCAGCTTTTTACTGATCTTCACGGCGATTTATTTTTTATCGCCTGGACCACTACACCCTGGACGCTGCCCAGCAACACCGCCCTGGCCGTGGGTAAAAACATTGAATACGTGAAGGTAAAAACCTTCAATCCTTACACTTTTGAACCAATAAGCGTCATCCTGGCAAAGGAACTGTTCAACAAATATTTCCCGGAGAAAAATACAGAACTAAAGCTGTCTGATTACGAAGCCGGGCAAAAAACCATCCCTTTTGAAATGGTTGGTTCCTGGAAAGGGATTGAACTTGAAGGCATACGCTACGAGCAACTGCTGCCTTATGCACAGCCCGAAGAAGGTGATGCTTTCCGTGTACTTATCGGTGATTTTGTAACCACCGAAGATGGTACCGGCATTGTGCACATTGCCCCAAGCTTTGGTGCCGACGACTTCAAGGTGGCTAAGCTCAATGGTATTGGCGCCCTTACGCTGGTTGACCGTCAGGGTCGCTTTACCGAAGAAATGGGCGAATTTGCCGGCCGCTATGTGAAGGCAGAATATGCCGCTGATTACGATCCTGCCAAAGAGGACAATGTTGACATCGACATCATTGTAAAGCTGAAAAAGGAAAACCGCGCCTTCAAAACGGAAAAGTATGAGCACTCATACCCGCACTGCTGGCGTACCGATAAACCCATACTTTACTACCCCCTCGATAGCTGGTTTATCCGTACCACTGCCTACCGCGATGAGATGCTGGCGCTGAACAAAACCATCAACTGGAAGCCCGAAGCCACCGGCACCGGCCGCTTTGGCAATTGGCTCGAAAACCTGGTTGACTGGAACCTGAGCCGCTCCCGCTACTGGGGAACGCCCCTGCCCATATGGATGAGTGAGGACAAAGAAGAAATACTGTGCATCAGCTCGGTAGCTCAATTGAAAGAAGAAATTGAAAAATCGGTCGCCGCCGGATTTATGTCGTTTAATCCTTTGGAATCCTATATTCCCGGTGACAATTCCGACGAAAACTACAACACTTTCGATCTGCACCGGCCTTACGTGGATGATATTGTGCTGATTTCGACTTCAGGCAAAAAACTACTGCGCGAAGCCGACCTTATCGATGTTTGGTTCGACTCGGGCGCCATGCCCTTTGCCCAGTTCCATTACCCGTTTGAAAATAAAGATCGCCTGGACGAATATTTCCCAGCCGATTTTATTGCCGAAGGCGTAGATCAGACCCGTGGATGGTTCTTCACCCTGCATGCGATTGCCGTCATGGCTTTTGATTCGGTATCGTTCAAGACAGTGATTTCCAATGGATTGGTTTTGGATAAAAACGGTAATAAAATGTCCAAACGCCTCGGCAATGCGGTTGATCCGTTTGAGACCATTGAAAAATACGGCCCGGATGCCACCCGCTGGTACATGATTACCAATGCCCAGCCCTGGGACAACCTGAAATTTGACCTTGAAGGGATCGCCGAAGTACAGCGCAAATTCTTTGGAACATTGTACAACACCTACAACTTCTTCGCGCTTTACGCCAATATCGATGGCTTTACTTACAAAGAAGCCGAAATTGCGCTTGAAGACCGTCCGGAAATTGATCGCTGGATTCTTTCAGAACTCAACAGTCTGGTGAAATCTGTAGACAGCTACTACGAAGATTATGAGCCTACCAGGGCCGGTCGCGCCATTGCTGATTTCGTGGATGCTCACCTGAGCAACTGGTATGTGCGCTTATCGCGCAGACGTTTTTGGAAAGGCGATTACACCTCCGATAAAATCTCCGCTTATCAAACGCTTTACACCTGCCTGGAAACGGTGTCTATGCTTACAGCCCCCATTGCACCTTTTTTCTCAGACCGCTTGTTTACCGACCTTAACGGGATAACCGGCCGCAACAAGGCCACCTCAGTGCATCTGGCCGATTTCGCGAAAGCAGATGAACGCATGATTGACAAAGACCTGGAAGAACGTATGCAGATTGCGCAAAGTATCTCCTCCATGGTGCTCTCATTGCGAAAGCAACACCGCATCCGGGTAAGACAGCCGCTTAGCCGCATTATGATACCGGTTTCGGGCGATGCCTTCAAACAGCAGGTAGAAGCCGTTAAAAACCTCATAATAAGCGAGGTAAATGTAAAAGATATTGAATATATTTCGGAGCAGGGGGTACTGGTGAAGAAAGTCAAAGCCAACTTCAAAGCCCTGGGACCGCGCTATGGCAAACTGATGAAACAGATAGCCGCCGAGCTTGTTAGAATTGATCAGACACAGATTGCGCAATATGAAGTAGAAGGGAAACTAAACCTCACCATTGAAGGTGAGCCGGTTGAGCTGATTGAAGGCGACCTGGAAGTAATTACCGAAGACATTCCCGGCTGGGTGGTGGCCACCGAAGGCAGCCTTACCGTTGCTTTAGATGTATCCATTACCGAAGAGTTGCACCACGAAGGCATTGCCCGTGAGCTGATTAACCGTATTCAAAATATCCGCAAGGACAACGGCTTCGAGGTAACCGATAAGATTGCCATAGAAGTTGAGAAAAACAATGGGCTGAGTGATGCCCTAAGTGATAATTATTCGTATATTTGTTCAGAAACGCTTGCTGAGTCGTTCCGTTTTGCCGATGCTATTGAACCATCAAAACGCATTGTTGTTGAACTGGCCGACAATATGCAGGCAGTAGTCAGCGTTCAGAAAGCATACGGATAGTAAGTGATCGTTTTTACTAATTTTAACTATTAGCAGCTATGAAAAAAACAGAATTACAGGAAGAAAACCTGAAAAATAAATATTCTGACGAGGAGTTAGAAGAGTTTAAGCAAATTATTCTTGATAAGTTAGACAAAGCACGTCGTGACCTGAAAATGCTCACTGAAGCTTTTGCCAACAGCAATGAGCACGATATCAGTGACACCTCGCCCACGTTTAAGGTGCTTGAAGAAGGCTATCAGGTGAATTCAAAGGAGGAGAACAGTAAACTGGCTGCACGGCAGGACAAGTTTATCACCGCCCTTGAGAATGCACTGGTGCGCATTGAGAATAAAACCTACGGCATTTGCAGGGCAACCGGTAAGCTGATCTCAAAAGAGCGGTTAAGGATTGTTCCCCACGCTACCCTTAGCATAGAAGCCAAACTGAACCAGGGCAAAAATTAATACTCTGGCACATCGTTTTATAAAATGAAACTTTTGGCTATTATTAGTGTAAAATGCACATCCCGATCATCCATGATATGGTCGGGCTTTTATATTTGTATCTGATAGTTTATAGCTTTAATACCCCTTTACTTGAAAAAAGCCCTATCCATTGTTGCCTTAATTCTGATTGTTGATCAGGCAGTAAAAATCTGGATAAAAACCCATATGATGATGGGTGAAGAAATTTACGTATTGGGCAATTGGTTTATCATCCATTTTACCGAAAACCCAGGTATGGCGTTCGGCATGCAGATTGGTGGAAACTATGGAAAGCTTTTATTGTCGGTATTCCGAATCGCGGCTATACTGGGTATTATCTATTATTTATACATTGTTACGCGCAAAAAGGTAAGCAACGGATTGATTATCAGCCTGTCGTTGGTGTTGGCCGGCGCTATCGGCAATATGATTGACAGCGCCTTTTACGGTATGATTTTCAGCAGCAGTAACTATTTTGAAGTGGCACAGCTCTTTCCCGAAGGGGGCGGTTATGCCCCTTTCTTGCATGGTAGGGTAGTGGATATGTTTTATTTCCCTGTCATCCAGGGCAGCTACCCTGCCTGGATACCGGTATGGGGAGGCAGCGAATTTATCTTTTTCCGACCGGTGTTTAATGTTGCCGACTCCTCCATCACCATCGGGGTGTTGCTGATGGTATTTTTCCAGAAACAGTTTTTTAAGAAATAGTTTTTTTGCAAAGAAGGCAAAACCCACGCGGAGACGCAGGGACGCAAAGATTTCCTTGGATCGCGTGCGATTGTAGAGCGTGCCATGTTGGTTCGATCTGTAATGTGTTCAGGGCTGTATTCAGTTCAGCGGCAAATTATGCTGAAAAAGCTTTCTTGAAAGGAGTGGAATTATTAAGTTTGCAAGATGGTGGTTGAAGCACGCGCTACAAGAGCGCGCAAACATGGGGGTTTAATTTCACTATTTGTGCGGAGATTTTACTTCCTCCCAACGTAAAAATTAGATTGTCTATTTTTTTCAAATATCGGTCTCGTAAGCTTATTTTAACCTTTCCGCGACAATTCCGCTGATCTTCTCCACCGGAATCCTTTCCTGCTGCATGGTGTCGCGCTCACGTATGGTTACGGTGCCATCTTCGAGGCTCTGGTGGTCAACGGTGATGCAATAGGGTGTGCCAATGG
Source organism: Lentimicrobium sp. (assembly GCA_034007585.1). Taxonomy (GTDB): domain Bacteria; phylum Bacteroidota; class Bacteroidia; order Bacteroidales; family Lentimicrobiaceae; genus Lentimicrobium. Next base: position 6,451 of record JAVEQP010000040.1, read on the forward strand.
CATCATGGCGGCGGTAACGCTTGCCGATGGAGTCTTTTTCCTCATACTGGCAGTTGTAGTCGTACTTTAGCTTGTCCATGATTTTACGGGCCATTTCGGGCAAACCATCTTTGGCAACCAATGGCAGTATGGCCACCTTAACAGGGGCAAGAATTGGAGGTAGCTTCATCACCACACGCTCTGAACCATCCTCCAGTTTTTCCTCGGTGTAGGCATTGCTGAGCACGGCCAAAAAGGTGCGGTCGAGGCCGATGGAGGTTTCCACCACGTAGGGTACATAACTTTCGTTGAGTTCGGGATCGAAATACTGCATCTTTTTACCCGAGAATTTCTGATGAGCGGCCAGGTCAAAATCAGTGCGGGAGTGTATGCCTTCCAGCTCCTTAAAGCCAAAGGGAAATTTATACTCTATATCGGCAGCAGCATTGGCATAGTGGGCCAGTTTCTCATGGTTGTGAAAACGGAAGTTTTCGCTGCTGATTCCCAATGATAAATGCCAGTTAAGACGTTCTTTTTTCCAGTACTCATACCATTCCAGTTCGGTACCGGGGCGGACAAAAAACTGCATTTCCATCTGCTCAAACTCACGCATGCGGAAGATAAACTGCCTGGCCACAATCTCGTTGCGGAAAGCCTTACCTATCTGTGCAATACCAAAAGGAATCTTCATCCTGCCGGTTTTCATCACATTCAGAAAGTTCACAAAAATACCCTGGGCCGTTTCCGGACGCAGATATATGGCGCTGGCATCTTCAGTTACCGAACCCATGCGGGTGGAAAACATCAGGTTAAACTGCCGTACTTCGGTCCAGTTGCGCGAACCCGAAACCGGACAAACAATGCCAAGTTCTTCAATCAGCTTTTTGATGTCGCCCAAATCATCTTTTTCCAGACTTTGAATAAAGCGGGTATTGATGATGTCGATTTTGGCCTGGTTTTCAAGTACCCGTGCATTGGTCGCCCTGAACTGGATTTCATCGAATGCATCGCCAAATCGAGTTGCAGCTTTAACTACTTCTTTGTTGATTTTCTCTTCGATTTTGGCCAGATGATCTTCGATGAGCACATCGGCGCGGTAGCGCTTTTTCGAATCCTTGTTGTCAATCATCGGATCATTAAAGGCATCCACATGGCCGGAAGCCTTCCAGACGGTAGGATGCATAAAAATTGCCGAATCAATACCTACGATATTTTCATGGTAACGTACCATGGATTTCCACCAGTAATCCTTGATGTTGTTTTTCAATTCAACACCATTCTGACCGTAGTCATAGACCGCGCTGAGACCGTCGTATATATCGCTCGACTGGAACACAAACCCATACTCCCGGGCATGGGCGGTTATTTTCTTGAAAGCTTCTTCATAATTTGCCATGCTGCAAAAGTACGGATTGATTGTGATATTTTATACATGTTTTTCACCCTAAAGTTAGTCTGCGACTCTGCCTCAGACTTCTTTATTACTGCAGGCTCTTTGCCTGCAAACAGTTTGCTGTGCTAACCGAGATGCTTTTAAGGCAATGCACGTAATCAGGCAGAGCCTGAAAAGATAGAATGGCAGAAGCAGAGCCTCTGCCAAACCTCATTATGTTAGTCTTGGTGTTAGTCTGAGGCTCTGCCTCAGACTTCTTTATCACTGCAGGCTCTTTGCCTGCAAACGGCCTTTGTTTTATTACTGAAATGCTGTCAAGTAAGGCCCGTGCCCAGGCAGAGCCTGAAAAGATAGAATGGCAGAAGCAGAGGCTCTGCCAAACCTCATTATGTTAGTCTTGGTGTTAGTCTGCGACTCTGCCTCAGACTTCTTTATCACTGCAGGCTCTTTGCCTGCAAACGGCCTTTGTTTTATTACTGAAATGCTGTCAAGTAAGGCCCGTGCCCAGGCAGAGCCTGAAAAGATAGAATGGCAGAAGCAGAGGCTCTGCCAAACCTCATTATGTTAGTCTTGGTGTTAGTCTGAGGCTCTGCCTCAGATTTTTTTATCACTGCAGGCTCTTTGCCTGCAAACAGTTTTCTGTGGTACACAGTTGGAAGGCGCAGAAAACTGTATGATATTTAGGAAAGGAAGCCAAGCAAAATACCTGCTGCCACCGCGCTGCCAATAACTCCGGCAACGTTTGGTCCCATGGCGTGCATAAGCAGATAGTTGGTTTTATCGTACTCAAGGCCAATAACATGCGAAACCCTGGCACTGTCGGGTACCGCAGAAACCCCGGAGTTTCCAATGAGCGGATTGATTTTATTGCCTTCTTTAAGAAACAGGTTAAAGAACTTAACAAACAATACCCCGGCAAAAGTTGCCACAATAAATGAACCGGCTCCCAGGGCAAATATTTTTAACGATTGCGGCGTTAAAAAGGTTGTTGCCTGTGTGGAAGCTCCCACCGTAAGCCCAAGCAAAATGGTTACTATGTCAATCAGCGGACCTCTTGCGGTATCGGCCAAGCGTTTGGTTACTCCACTTTCTTTCAGTAGATTACCAAAAAAGAGCATACCGAGTAGGGGTAGTCCGGAAGGCACAATAAAGGTAGTAAGCAACAAACCGATAATCGGGAACATGATTTTTTCCAATTTAGAAACACTGCGCGGAGGCTTCATCCTGATAACCCGTTCTCTGCTTGTGGTGAGTAACCGCATAATGGGCGGTTGAATTACCGGTACCAGTGCCATATAAGAGTAGGCAGAGATAGCAATAGCGCCCATTAAATTAGGGGCAAGTTTAGAAGAGAGGAAAATGGCGGTTGGACCATCGGCACCACCGATAATTCCAATGGCTCCAGCCTCTGAGGGGGAAAATCCAAGCAAAAGAGCTGCGGCATAAGCTCCAAAAATTCCAAACTGAGCAGCAGCGCCTATAAGCATAAGCTTTGGATTAGAAATTAGTGCCGAGAAGTCAGTCATGGCACCTATACCAAGAAAGATAAGGGGAGGATAAACGCCCTGCATCACACCGAAGTATAAGTAATTAAGTACACTTCCACTCTCATAAATCCCGAGTGACAACCCCGGCGTAAAAGCAATATTGCCTACTAAAATACCAAATCCGATAGGGATAAGCAACAGGGGCTCGTATTCTTTGGCGATGGCGAGATAGATAAAAATAAGTCCGATACAGATCATTACAATATGACCCGGAGTCATATTATAAAAGGCCGTATAAGTGAAGAATTCACTAAGATGCTCAGTTATAAAACTGAAAAAATTACTCGATTTCTCCATGCTTAATCTCCTATTACGATGAGTACATCACCTTCCATAACTGCATCGTTCTTGCTTACTTTAATCGACACCACTTTGCCCGATTTGTCAGCGCTGATGTTGTTTTCCATTTTCATGGCTTCCAACATGATAAGCTTTTGTCCCATAGTCACTGTGTCGCCTTCCTTCACGTATATGTCGAGAATAACACCCGGCAATGGAGACTTGACGGTACCGGCTCCTTTTGAGCTGGTGGGATTGGCCGTTTTAACAGTGCTGGGGGCAGAATCGGTTGAAGGTACGCTCACCGATCTGACCAACCTGGGGGTTTTGCTCACTTGCATAGTCTTATCAAGGGTAACACTATACAAAGTCCCATTTACTTCAACTTCGGCAATATTATCTTCAAGGTTTTGGATGTTAACCTCATAAACATTGCCGTTTATAGTAAATTTATACTTTTTCATCTGTTGGGCTTTTTAGTTTTTGTTTTGAATGATGGCTGGTTAAAATCCATCCGTATTCATTCGCCGTTAATATTTTTTGCGGACAATTTCTGCCCTTGTCTTTGGGGTTAATTACCTGTTCAAATTGCGTAAACCGTAGATTTTTGAACTCCAGGGTGAATAGGTGCGTGCCACTTTTTTAATGGTCAGCACAGCATCTTCATGGTCGTGGAGCTCACCAACATACAGGTGTAGGCTCATGGCAATGGCCGCATTCACCTCTCCGGAAATTTCTTCCTTTGTGGCTTTTACGGAGACGGTTTCTTTTTGTTGTTTCGAAAAGAGTGCCTTCAGATTAATGCTGTATATCTTTTTGGTATTCTTGAAAAAAACATACAACAATAAAAGGGCGCCAAATACTACGGACATGGCAATTACTGCCATTCCAACTCCGTAAGGATCCATTACCAGAAACTTATCGCTTGAAGTAACCAACTTTGCGGTAAAATTATTCGAGCCTGGAGTAGTTTTATCTAAAAATCCCCATTTGGAGCTGCCGTCCTTTATCCTTCCGTAAGAAATGTCGGGCGTTTGCTCATCATACATTACCGCATCAATCATCGTTTTGCCATTTCCTTCGAACAAGGCAAGGTAATTGGTTTCAGTCAGGGTAAAATTTAGGTGTTGTATCCCTCTGGTTGGCAATCCATCAGCAAAAAAAAGTATATAATTGCGCGGCGCTATTTTGGTCATGGGATCCCCTGTCGGAATACGATATTTTGTCGGATTGGTCATATCATTGGTTAAGTACAATCCTCCAATGTCCACGGTGTTGTATGCCGTATTAAATATTTCAATCCATCCGTTGCGCTGTCCGTAACTATCCACATAATTTGAATCGTTTATCACCAAAATCTCATTGATGCGAAGATCACTGACACTTTGGGCAGAACTGCGGCCGGCAGCCAACACCAGCACCAAAGCAATGAATGCCCCGGCCAGGTTGATTGTTTTCTTTATTTCAGCCATCGTAATAATTATAAAGGAATATTTGAATGTTTTTTGGGCGGGTTAACGTCCTTTTTGGTTGCCAGCGCCTGTAATGCACGAATGATGCGGAAGCGTGTATTGCGCGGCTCAATTACATCATCAATATAGCCATATTTGGCAGCTCTGTATGGATTAGCAAATTGGGTTTTGTAATCTTCCTCACTTTCGCGGATGAAATCCTCACGCTCTTTAGGGTCGGTAAATTCGGCTATCTTTCTGCTATGCAATACTTCGATGGCACCTTTTGGTCCCATTACAGCGATTTCGGCACCCGGCCATGCGTAGTTGATGTCGCCTCTGAGGTGTTTGGAACTCATCACACAATAAGCGCCACCATAAGCTTTGCGCAATACAATGGTTATTTTGGGCACAGTGGCTTCACCATAAGCATACAGCAGTTTGGCGCCGTGTATAATGATACCCCCATATTCCTGTGCAGTCCCCGGAAGGAAACCGGGTACGTCAACCAGGGTAAGGATTGGAATGTTGAATGCATCACAGAACCTGACGAAACGGGCTGCTTTGCGCGAAGCATTGATGTCGAGCACCCCGGCCAGATAGCTGGGCTGATTGGCTACAATACCTACCGACATACCGTTGAAACGGGCAAAACCGGTAATAATATTGGGTGCGTAGTGGCGCTGTATTTCGAGGAACTCATTACAGTCAACAATGGTGTGGATTACATCCTTTACATCGTAGGGCTTGTTTGGGTTGTCGGGGATAATATAATTAAGTGAGTCATCCAGACGGTCAGCAGGATCAGGACAATCAGCTATAGGCGGTTCTTCCAGATTATTTTGGGGCAGGAAGCTCAGTAATTTCCTTATCAATGAAATCCCTTCCCTTTCGTCCTCGGCAACAAAATGTGAAATACCGGATTTGGTGGCATGTACCATAGCGCCTCCGAGTTCTTCCTCGGTAACGATCTCACCGGTAACGGTTTTCACCACCTTAGGACCGGTAACAAACATATTGGATGTACCTTTGCTCATCACAATAAAATCGGTGAGGGCAGGCGAATATACTGCACCACCGGCACATGGACCGAAAATGGCGGAAATTTGCGGAATTACGCCGGAAGCAAGAATGTTGCGTTCAAAAATTTCGGCATATCCGGCAAGGCTGTTCACCCCTTCCTGAATTCGTGCGCCACCCGAATCGTTGATTCCAATTAAGGGTGCACCCACCTTCATGGCCTGATCCATTACTTTACAGATTTTATTGGCAAAGGTTTCGCTGAGCGAACCACCAAAAACAGTAAAATCCTGTGAAAACACGTAAACCACTCTGCCATCAATGGTACCATGGCCTGTAACCACACCATCGGAAAGAAATTCTTGTTTTTCAATGCCAAAGTTGGTGCAACGATGGGTTACGAACATATCAAATTCCTCAAAACTACCTTCGTCGAGCAACAGGTCAATGCGCTCTCTCGCGGTTAGTTTACCTTTGGAATGTTGATTGTCAATTCTCTTCTGTCCACCCCCAAGTTTGGCCAGTTCCCGCTTATCGAGTAGATCTTTGATTTTATTTTCAAACGACATAGGATGATTTTTTACTGATCGTGGTTACGACCGATGATGAATAGATGTGGTGTGTATTATTCTTTAGGATGCTGGCACAATTCAGTAAGTACGCCCTGGGTTGATTTGGGATGCAGGAATGCAATCTCCAGCCCTTCAGCTCCTTTACGCGGTGCCTTGTCAATCAGTTGAATGCCCTTTTCTGAGGCATGATCCAACATTTTCTGAACATCCTCTACTGCAAAAGCGATGTGATGAACGCCGGGACCCTTTTTCTCAATAAACTTGCCTATGGGCCCTTCAGGATCAGTGCTCTCAAGCAATTCAATTTTGGTTTGTCCAACCATAAAAAAGGCGGTCTTTACCCTTTGATCAGCCACTTCTTCTACCGCGTAACATTTAAGTCCGAGTACACCTTCGTAATAAGGAATGCTCTCTTCCAGACTTTTAACCGCGATGCCAATGTGTTCAATATGTGTAGGTTTCATAGAATTGAATTTTGCGGCAAAAGTAACCACTAATTTAATCATAATGAAGCAAATTGACCATTATTTCTTTTAAGCTGTAATATGAGATTGTTAAAAGTGGAAGAAACTAATTTTTAAGTTAATATGCAAAACATTACATATGTAAAGTAATGAGAGAAACAATAAAATCTTTTTTATCAGGATAAAAGCATCCGAAGGGGAGGAGTTGAAGGAAGTTTTTAAAATAGTTCGAGGCTACCTCAGTTTTGAGACAGCCTCGTTAGAAATTTTTCCTTTCCTGACAATGCATTTGTCAGTGGGGCAAGTCTGCAATTCGCCTGACCGACAAGAGAATGTTTTTCATTCAAAATTCCGTTGAACCGTCAGGCAGGTCCGAAATTTATATTCTGCAATCACCTCCTTCCCCATGCCTGCCTGTCCGCCTTAAGCGGGCTGGTCTCCATTTCCCCTGGTTCTCTTGTCTGACTAAAGCAACATAAACTTCACAGGCAGATTAATGCGCACCCTTACCGGGACGCCGCGTTGTTTGCCAGGGGTCCAGCGAGGCATGGTCTGGATTACCCTTAGGGCTTCAGCCGTGCAGCCGCCGCCAACTTCGCGTAAAGCCCTGATATCAGACAGGCTTCCGTCTTTTTCTACTACAAAGGTGATGTAAACCGTGCCGGTAATGCCACTTTCGCGGGCCATTACCGGGTATTTTATGTTTTGGGACAGATAGGCCAACAAGCCTGCATCCCCCCCCGCGAAAACCGGCATGTCTTCCACTATAATAAAGGGTTCATCTGTTTCATCCGGGAGTTCCTCCGTCAATACCGGTGCAACAAACACGGGTACGATTTCATCGATATCTATACCTGCGTCAATGTTCAAATCAACGGTGTGCTGATTTTCATTGTCTGTTATCCGCATTAAAGTCGTATTCATCGCTTTGGGTGGTTCAACCGGTTGTCTGGTTAATTGAATGCCTATATCCTCTGGAAAATCGAATGTAGTTGGAGGCGGCAATTTTATGCCCCCATAATCGGGTGTTTTCCATTCGAAGGCCATAAGGGTTAGACCTAAAGATACGATGAGTCCAATCTGGAACATCATTGTCCGGCGTTTTTCAAGGTCGGCTTTGGGGTTTTTTTTGGTTTCCATGACTATTGATTTTTTAGTGAGACTGCTTACTCATGAGATGCATAATTGGAATAATTCCACAAGTTATTTTTCAAAATGTTTCATCAATCTCAAAATTTATTGTGCAATCCAACCATTTTTTTCATCTTAACCTTAAGTTCGACCCTTATCCGTTTAGAGGAAACACTATATTTGCTTCAATAACTGCTTTTTTATGAACCTTGCCACCTCTTCCGAGAATTATCCTGAGCATCTGAGTGACGGGCAGTTGCGCACCAGGTTTAGAAAGAGCGGGAATAAAATATACGTTGGCGAACTGTACCGGCGCTATAGTCATCTGGTACTGGGTATTTGTTATAAATACCTGCGTAACAGTGATGAAGCATATGATGCAGCCATGGAAATTTTCGAAAGCCTGTATGAAAAGCTCAATCATCATGAAATCAAGTCATTCAAATCCTGGCTTTATGTTGTAAGCCGCAACCATTGCCTGCAGCAGCTCAGGCAACAGAAAAAGATGACCATCCTTTCCTTGAAGGAGGAGTATTTTTCAGAAATCTTTATGGAAAATCTGGCTTTTCAGCATCATAATGATGACAAGGATGAACTTGTGGCTGCGCTGCCCGACATGCTGAATGAACTACCACCAGGACAGCAACAATGCCTGAGTTATTTTTACTTCGACCATCAGACCTATGAAGAAATTTCATTAAAAACGAACTTCAGCGTAAAACAGGTAAAAAGTCACCTGCAAAATGGGAAAAGAAAACTTAAACTATTGCTTGAAACCAAATTCAAAAACCATAAACCATGAATCCGCACAGCTATCCATTTTATTTTAACCCGGATGGTTGCCTCACCTACGAAGGACTGAAAGCATTGCATTCGGGCTTTCCGGCAGATGAGGTGCAGCACGAACTTGCCGCCCATACGAGCCTGTGCCCCCTATGTGCAGCGGCTGCAGAAGGTTTCAGCATGGCCGGGGAAATAAATTTTGACGAGAATTACCAAAAACTAAATAGCCGGTTAATTAAATCTTCCTTACCAGAAAGAAGCAGGCCAAAGAGCAATGCCATGATATTTAATCGGTTTAGCATTACAGTAACCCCTGCAACGCTTAAATATGTCGCGGCTGCATTGTTATTACTAACCGTAGGAACGGTCTGGTTGATTTCAACAACGCAGGTGAATCAGTTTACCCGGCTGCACCTGGCTTCAAACACTCAGGTGATTGACCCACTGGCCTATCCAACAGATACAGAACCACTGCTCACTCCGGCTGATTTTCTGGTGCAGGATATCATTATGCTTCCACCCGAACCACCGCAGATAAACTCAACTGCCGGAATACAAAAACCGGTGCATGCTGAATATCCCGAAACGGAACAGCAGGTAAGGGTTGTCGCTGAAATAATGCCGGAATATATTGGCGCAGAAACTGATGCAAATACTTATTTTGAGCATCACAATGAAAATCCATTGCTGCAGTTGGCCAATCTTAATGGTAAAGTAAGCCTGGGTTTTATTGTTGAAACCGATGGCAGTCTGAGTCAGATCAGGATACTGCGCGGACTGAGTCCGGTACACGACCAGACCTCTGTTGAAGGGTTGGTGGAATCTGGCATCTGGCATCCGGGAATCCATCATAACCATCCTTGCCGGGTGCTGGTTTCGCTCACGGTTAATTTCAGTGGGGGAGTGATACAAATAAAAAAATGTTAAAATTGCCTCAAATTCATCTTAATATGGTTATTTTTGCGTTTCGACGTAAGGGAAACGTCGTGAAAAATCAAATCTCACACAACACTCATCTGGCTTAGCCAGGCCATATCTATGCTCAACAAAGTTGTTTAACAGGAAATTGAACATCAATTGAGTAATGGATGGGATTTAAATACCACATATTGATGAAGAAAGAGATGCACATTCTTATTTTTCTCAGCATTTTCGGATGTTGCTTTTCAGCAGTTTTTGCTCAGCAAAAAAACAACATCGAATCCGACACCGCTCAGCAAGGTTATGAATTTGTCAAGGATGATTTTATTGTGGCTTCGCTCGATAGTCTGGCCAACCTAAAGTATTTTGAAGGGTTTGAATGTCCCACAGATGAAGAGTTGCGCAATGTATTTGGCTTTACCCCGGGTTTTGTGCCCGTATATGCCGATTCCGTTTATTACAATCGCCTGAAAAAGCTGGATGCCAACTCCCCCATTTCCTTAACTTACAATCAGTATGTAAAGGATTACATTGAGTTATACGCGGTTAAAAAGCGTGGCCTCATGGCCCGGGTTATGGGACTGGCACAGATTTATTTTCCGTTATTCGAGGAGCAACTGGACCGTTTTAATATGCCGCTGGAATTAAAATATCTGGCCATTGTAGAGTCAGCGCTAAATGCTTCAGCCCGCTCACCTATGGGTGCCACTGGGTTGTGGCAGTTTATGTATGGTACCGGAAAGGCCTATAATCTGAATGTTTCCTCCATGGTGGATGACAGACGCGATCCAATAAAATCAACGGTTGCAGCCTGCCAGCATATGAACGATTTGTATAAAATGTACAATGACTGGTTGCTGGTGCTGGCCGCTTACAATTCGGGTGCAGGTAATGTGAATAAAGCCATACGCCGCTCGGGCGGGAAAATGGATTTCTGGCAAATAAGGCCCTTTTTGCCCAACGAAACACGCGGATATGTGCCTGCTTTTATTGCTGTGAATTATGTTATGGCTTATGCCGCCGAACATAATCTGAAACCGGTAAGCCCACTCTTTCACCATTATGAAATTGATACGGTCGTCATCAGGGACGTACTTACCTTTTATCAGATTTCAGGATTGCTGAATGTTTCTATGGAAGAGCTGCAATTTTTAAACCCTTCATTCAAAAGTGGTATTATTCCGGCCACGCCGGGCAATGCCTATACGTTGAGGTTGCAGAAGAAAAATATTCCTGATTTCGTGAATAATGAAGCCGCTTTATATGCATTCCGCACCCAGGCCGAAATTGAAAAAGAGCAGGTACTTGCCATGATGAAAACGGTAACCCAGGCCGAATATTATAAGGTTAAAAAAGGGGAGAGCCTTGGCAAAATTGCCCAGAAACACCGGTGTTCCGTAAATGACCTCAAACGATGGAACCGATTGAAAAGCACCAATATTCAGATCGGGCAGCGCCTCATTGTGCGCCCCGAAAGTGTGATGGAAGTTAATCTTGCGGCAAAAAAGCCTACGCCTCAGGTCACTCCTGCACCGAAAGCTGAATCTTTGGAGACACCGGAAACTGAAACTCTGGCGCAAAACGAAGCTAAAAAAGACACGGTCATTGAGGGAAGTCGCGTTCAGGAAACCACGGTTAAAATAGAAAATCGCTACCATAAAGTTAAAAATGGTGAATCACTGGGACGTATCGCAAACAAATATGGACTATCGGTGACTGAACTCAAAACCTACAACAAGTTGAAAAGTAACATCATTCACCCGGGTGAGAACCTGATTGTGGGCAAAATCCAAACTACAATACCGGCGAAAGAAGCCGTGGCTAAAGAATCAAATCCAGCCAAAGGTAAAGATCTGGACTACATTTTTTACACAGTGAAACAAGGGGATACCTTATGGAAAATTGCGCAACAACACAACGGGATAAGTGTGGAAGAATTAATGCGCCTCAACAACATTAAAAATGAAAAAGAAATTAAACCGGGCCAACGCATTAAAGTAAGCCAGAATTCGTGAAATCCGGCAAAGTGCTGTCCTTCAATTAAATGGTTTGTCCTTCGAAAAAATGTTAATTATGAAAATTTATCGTGCCACCCGCTTTTGGAGCTTGTTAATTCCGGTTATACTTGTGTTTGTTGTTTCTTCATGTAAGAATGACAAACCGGTCAAAGCTTCTTCTACCGGAAGTCCTTCAGAATTGCTGGTGGTGGCCGAGGGCAATTTGTGGAAAAGTTCTCTGGGCGATAGTGTCCGTTCATTTTTCAATGGGCCGGTGCCTGCTTTGCCTCAGCCTGAGCCACTTTACCGTTTGGTGAATGTAAAGGAAGATGAATTTGGCCGGGTGCTCAAAATACACCGGAATGTACTCATCCTTACCATTGACAGCACAATGAATCAACCCCTGGTCGAAATGCGCCGCGATGTTTGGGCCGCACCCCAAAGCGTAGCTAAAATTTCAGCAAGATCGCTCAGCGCTCTTAAAAGTACTTTTGAAGAGCGGAAAAATGATTTTCTTAATCTCTATGACAATTCCGAAATAGAGCGATTGCAGCAGATGTATAAGAAATCTCTCAATTTAAAGGCTGCCGAAGCATTGAAAGAAAATTTCAACCTCAGCATGAATATTCCCGCTGATTATTTTCTTGCCAAGGAAAAGGATAACTTTTTATGGTTCCGGCGCGAAGCCAATAAGCTGAGCCAGGGCATACTTATTTATAGTTATCCATATACCGATACCAATGCGTATAATCCACTGAAAATAATGTCGGTACGCAATCAGTTTACCGAACTTTATGTTCCCGGCCCAAGCGACAGCTCCTTTATGGTTATTGCCGATGAATATATGGCACCGGTTAACCGCACCCTCCGCCTCAAAAAAAATCTGGCCACTGAAGTCAGGGGTTTATGGGAAGTTAAAAAGGACTTTATGGGCGGTCCCTTCATTAGCTATACTTTCGTGGATACCAGAAACAACCGCGTGATAACGCTTGATGGCTATGTGTTTGCACCCGGTGAACGAAAGCATGATCTGCTTAAACAGGTGCAGGCCATACTCCTTTCGTTTGAGTTTATTGAACAGTAAAGGGGATTTGTTGATTTGAGGATTTGAGGATTTGACAATTTGAGGGATAATTTTCATCCCGCACGTGCGGGACAAATCAGAAATATTCAAATACTTTTTCTCTGAGCGTAAACAGGAAATACCACGTCTTATCCTACAATCCATTCTTCCATGAAAACACGGTTTATTGCTTTAGGGATGATATTGATCCACAGCCTACTGCTGACAGCACAGCCAGCCTTACAACTGACACTGGATTCCTGCCAGCAACTGGCCATAACCAATCAGGCGGTTTCCCGGCAAGCAGAACTATACCGGCAAATGCACGGTTTGCAGGTGGAATCCATGAATAAGCAGCATCTGCCACGTTTAAGTATGAACGGGCAGGCTTCCTGGCAAAGTGATGTGACCGAATTACCGATTCATCTGCCAACCATAGACATCCCATCTATGGATAAGGACAGTTATAAAATTAACCTGGAAGTCAACCAGTTGATTTGGGATGGAGGCGCCATCAAACGGCAGAAAGAGGTGGAAAGTGTGCTGTTGTTGCTCAACCTTGGGGCAGTGGAAGTTGAGCAGCACATTTTGCGGTCGAAGGTGAACCAGGCTTATTTCAATATTTTGCTGGCCAACGAAACCGAAAAATTGCTCAAAATTGCCATGGAAGAAATTGGTGCCCGTTTGTCTCGCGTAAGGGCAGGTATTGAAAATGGAGCAGTGCTTCCGGCCAATGGCGCAGTCCTGGATGCCGAACTGATTAAAACGGAGCAATCATTGGCTGAGTTGGTGCATAACCGGGCAGCAGCCATTTATCAATTGGGCGAACTCACCGGTCTGGACCTGGGACCTGATTTAATTTTAACAGAACCGGTTTACGATGATCTGCCGGTCATCAATACCCGGCTGAGACCTGAATTCCGGTTATTTGTAACTCAGCAACAGCAACTCAGTGCGAAGCAGAAAATGAGTAAACTTGATTTAGTGCCCAAGTTCTCTGCTTTTGGTCTGGCCGGTTACGGCAAGCCTGGCTTAAACATGCTCTCTAATAAATTTGACACCTATGCTATGGTAGGCGCCCGTTTTTCCTGGAATCTTTGGGACTGGAACCAACACAAAAAACAGCGCGATATCCTTGGGCTTCAGAGCCAGATTATCGAAACTCAAAAAGAAACTTATGAACAGAACCTGCGCATATTGCTGAGCAACATTAAGCAGGACGTATTGCGGCTGGAAACCCTGATTGCCGCCGATCACCGTATTGTAAGCCTGAGAAAATCGGTGGCGGAGTCATCAGCAGCCCAGCTTGATCAGGGTTTGATTACTTCATCTGATTACCTGACAGAGCAAAATGCGCATACTCAGGCTCAATTAAACATGCAATTGCATCGCATTCAACTGCAACTTGCCCGCGTAAATTATTTAACCACTATGGGCTATGTCAAATAAAACCAACGGATTTAAAAGCTACCTGAATATGAAAATACTTCATCCTTTTTACATACTGAGCTTAATTCTGGTACTGGTTTCCTGCGGTAAAAGCGGACCGGAAACGGATGCCTATGGTAATTTTGAAGCCGTGGAAACCACCATTTCGGCTGAAGCCAATGGGCGCATTCTCTGGTTTTCGGCCATAGAAGGACAAATGCTGGAAGCGGGTGACACCGTTGGCCTGATTGACACCACCGATCTTCACCTGAAACTAAATCAGCTCAAGGCCCAGCGTTCGGCCATAGCCGGAAAATCAACCACCATCAATGCTCAAACAGGAGTTTACCAGGAGCAGAAACAAAATTTGCTCATCGAAAAGACGCGCACCGAAAACCTGTTGAAGGCAAACGCGGCAACGCCCAGGCAACTTGACGACCTGAACGGGAACCTGAGGGTGCTCGACCGTCAGATGGAAGCCTCGCGCAGCCAGTTGTCCGGACTGAAAGATGAAATACAGGTGATTGATACTCAGATGGATCAGCTCAATGAATCCATTCAACGGAGTTACCTTATTAATCCGGTAAAAGGAACGGTGCTCAATCGTTTTGCAGAAACCGGCGAAATAACCGGCTTTGGCAAGCCTCTGTACAAAATTGCCGATCTCCGCAGCATGGATTTGCGGGTGTACATCAGTGGTGATGAGCTTTCCGCGATTAAAACCGGCGACACCGCTACCATACAGATTGACACCCCGAATGGGTTGAAAAAGTTGCAAGGCCGCATTACATGGATTTCGCCCTCGGCTGAATTTACGCCTAAAATAATTCAAACCCGCGACGAACGGGTGAACCTTGTGTATGCGGTGAAGCTAAGTGTTCCCAACGATGGCAGCCTGAAAATTGCCATGCCTGCTGAAGTGGTTTTTAAAAAATAACTATCTTCGTTAAATTATTAATCCTAACCTAAAACCATGAAAAACATCCTTTTTATTAGCTTTCTGGCAATCGCCCTTTTTCTTCCGTCCACCATGAAAGCTCAGGCAAAAGCCGACAAGGTAATCGGCTATTGGCTCACCCTTAGCGAGGAGACCGGAAAACCAAACTCTCAGGTTAAAATCTCTAAAGGCACCAACGGTAAGTATTATGGCGAGATTGTATGGCTGAAAGATGCGGTGGAGGCCAACGGCAAAGAGAAACTCGATAAAAACAATCCGGAGGACAAGCTGAAAAGCCGCAAACTTATTGGTTTACGCATATTGAATGATTTTACCTATGATGTCTCAGAAAATGAATGGAGCGGCGGTTCCATTTACAACCCAACCACCGGCAAAACCTACAATAGTTACATGAAGGTGGATGGAAATAAACTAAACCTGCGCGGTTACATAGGCAAAGCGTGGATGGGCCTGGGCAAAACGGCTGTGTGGACCAGGGAAGAGTCTCAACGCAAATAAACCCGTGAACAGCATAGAAGTATATGGACACCGGCTCACCAAAAGCTATGGTGAACACCAGGCTTTAAATGTCCTGGATTTTGAAATAATCAAGGGCGAAATTTTTGGTTTTATCGGTCCGGACGGGGCCGGTAAAACAAGCCTGTTCAGAATACTTACTACCCTGCTGCTGCCTGATTCCGGTGAGGCGAAAGTTGCTGACCTGGATGTGGTGAAACAATACCGTCAGTTGCGTTTGATTCTCGGCTATATGCCGCAAAAGTTCTCGTTGTACACCGATTTAACGGTACGCGAAAACCTGGAATTCTTTGCGGGCATTTTTAAGGTAAAGGTGGAAGAAAACCTTCATCTTGTGGAGCAGATTTACGGGCAGTTGCAACCGTTTGAAAGCCGCCGGGCGGGTGATTTATCCGGCGGAATGAAACAGAAATTGGCCCTCTCCTGCGCCTTGATTCATAAACCCCGGGTACTTATTCTGGATGAACCTACCACAGGTGTGGATGCCGTTTCGCGGCAGGAGTTCTGGGAAATGCTGCTCTTACTGAAAAAGGAAGGTATCACCATATTGGTAGCCACCCCATATATGGATGAAGCGCGCCTTTGCGATCGCATCGCACTGATGCAACATGGACAGATTATGGCTACGGGTACGCCTGAAGAAATTGTTTCCGGCTTTACGAAACAACTGTTCAGGTTAAAACCGGACAATACACTTGAGGCGTTACATCAGCTCCGGCAAATGTCGGACATACACCGGGCTGAAATGTTTGGGGAGTATATACATTTGAGCACCTCTTCAGCTATAAAATCGCGGGCGGCTGTTGAGGAGAAACTTCAATCCGCCAACATCCGATACAGCCTGCTTGAGCACATAGAACCGGGTATCGAAGATTGTTTTATTGAGTTGATGCAACAAACTTCTACGCCATGAATAAACTGGATGAGATCAAGTCAAAGGTCATTGTGGTAAAAGACCTCGTAAAAAAGTTCGGGAGTTTTGTGGCAAACGATCACCTGAACTTTGAGGTTGGCCGGGGGGAGATCTTTGGCTTTCTCGGTGCCAATGGTGCGGGAAAGACCACAGCCATGCGGATATTATGCGGCCTGTCCAAACCTACCTCGGGTAACGTCAGGGTGGCCGGTTTTGACGTTTATACTCAAACAGAAAAGATCAAAGCGCACATTGGCTACATGAGCCAGCGGTTTTCTTTGTATGAGGACCTTACGGTATCAGAAAACTTTCAGTTTTATGGCGGCATTTACGGTTTAAGCCGGATGGAGGTCAAAGAAAAACTGGAGAATATGCTCAACCGGCTGCAGCTTGATGCCATGCGAAAAAGACTGATAAGAACCCTGCCACCCGGTATCCGGCAAAAAGTTGCTTTTTCCATCGCCATCATGCATGAGCCCGAAATTGCTTTTTTGGATGAACCTACCGGTGGCGTTGATCCCATTACCCGCCGTCAATTCTGGGAAATGATATACGAAACGGCTGCAAAAGGAATTACCGTATTTGTAACCACTCATTACATGGATGAAGCTGAATATTGTGACCGGATTTCTATCATGGTGGATGGCCGGATTGAAGCCCTGGATACGCCGGCTGCGCTGAAACAGCAATATGATGCACCTTCTATCAATGATGTTTTCCTGAAACTTGCCCGCAAACCGGCCACAAACATTCAGCCATGAAACGATTTGTGATCAAGGAATTTCTGCACATTTTCAGGGACATACGTACCATGGTAATTCTGTTTGGTATGCCGGTGGTTCAGGTGTTGCTTTTTGGCTTTGCCATAACCACCGATATAAAAGATGCCTGGATTTCAGTGGTTGACCCATCGCATGATCAGGTTACGCTGGCCATACAGGACAAACTTTTTGCTTCGGGGTATTTCAGAGAGGCTGAAATGAGCAGTTCTCCGGCAGGCATTGAGGAACAGTTCAGGTATGGAAAAATTAAGATGGTGGTTGTTTTTGAATCCGGGTTTGGAAAGAAACTGGGCAGGGGTGAACAACCTTCCGTGCAATTGATTGCCGATGCTTCTGATCCGAATACTGCACGCCTGTTGGTGAATTATGCCAGTGGAATCATCAATGACTACACTACTTCGCTGAATCCCAATACCGCAAGCCTTCCTCTGGTAATTCCTGAATCACGTATGTTGTATAACCCTTCTCTTAAAAGCGTCTTTATGTTTGTGCCGGGCATCATCACCATTTTACTCATGCTCGTTTCCGCGATGATGACCTCTATTTCCATAGCCCGTGAAAAAGAGACCGGAACCATGGAGGTATTGCTGGTTTCACCGCTTAAACCGCACCAGATCATCATTGGCAAGGTAATGCCTTATGTGTTGCTCTCTTTTATCAATGCGGTTATTATTTTGATAATGAGCTATTTTGTTTTTAATGTTCCCATGCAGGGAAACCTGATATTATTGTTGGTTGAAACCATACTTTTTATCATTCTGGCCCTCTCCCTGGGTATTTTTATTTCTACAGTAAGCAATAACCAACAAACGGCCATGATGCTTTCCATGTTCGCCCTGATGTTGCCCACCATATTGCTTTCCGGCTTTATTTTTCCCATCGAAAATATGCCGGAGGTATTGCAATGGCTGAGTGTATTGATGCCGCCGCGCTGGTTTATCGTCATTATTAAATCTATTATGCTCAAAGGCAGTGGATTATTCTATTTCTGGAAGGAAACCCTAATCCTGATGGGAATGACTGCCGTTTTTATTATGGGTAGCATTTTAAAATTTAAAGTCAGATTAGCTTAAATATCTGCCACAATATGAGAAAGGTTCTCTACATAGTGAGGAAAGAGTTTTTGCAGATATTTCGCAACCGCATGATGCTGCCTATAATTTTTGTCATGCCCCTGGCCCAGTTGCTTATCCTTGCCTATGCCGTAACCTATGAGATAAAGCACATTGACCTTTACCTCTGTGATATTGACAACACGGTGATTTCGCGCGAATTCACCGGTCATTTTAAACATTCACCATTTTACAATATTAAAGATCAGGGCAGGAATATAAGTAAGGGAATGGATGAACTACGGCAGGGAAAAGTTCATCAGATGATTGTTATTTTGCCGGGTTTTGAAAAAGCGCTTGAACAAGGGCAGCCCGCCAAAGTTCAGGTAGTCAATGATGCAATAAACAGCAGCGCTGCCGCTTTGATGAATGCTTATACCTTTTCCATCATTCAGCATTATAACCGCAGTAAAATTGAACCCCTTTTTATTACCCGAGGTGCCCCTGCGCAGGTCAATCTTGAATATTCCTACTGGTTTAATCCTGAGTTGAATTACAAAACCTTTATGGTCCCCGGCATTCTGGTACTGTTGGTGACGCTTATTGGCATGTTCCTGGCTGGGATGAATGTAGTTCGGGAGAAGGAAATCGGAACTATTGAGCAAATTAATGTTACGCCACTTAGCAAAATTCAATTTATCGCGGGAAAGCTTATCCCATTTTGGATAATTGGTCTTCTGGAACTGGCATTTGGCCTGGGCTTCGCACGTATAATATTCAATATTCCCATACTGGGGAACATCCCGCTTATTTTCCTGGTTGCCTCGATTTATCTACTCGTTGTTACCGGGATAGGGCTCTTTATTTCTACTTTGGTAAATACGCAACAGCAATCCATGTTTATATCGTGGTTCATACTTGTTATTTTTATTTTACTTAGTGGATTGTTTACGCCCATTGAAAGTATGCCGCAGTGGGCGAAGGTGCTTACCTTTTTCAACCCCATTGCATATTTCATTGAAATTATGCGACTGGTAATGCTTAAGGGCGCCGGTTTGAAACATATACTTCAACCTTTCGGGATATTACTGCTATATGCTGTGGTAATATTATCACTTGCCATCAAAAAATACCGGAAAACTACCTGATTTCTTTCCTCTCTTATTCCCAATATCCAATAAATCAACCCGGTGGCACGGTTATTGGAAGCGTGCGCCCGTCCATTAATAATGGGTCAGGATGTGCTGAATTGTGCTTGTTTCTTTTCAGAATAAAGCAAGCACAATAATGTTTCACGTAACCATTACCAATGAAAATTAATTTTCTTTCGAAACTATTTGTTGCTTTTTCTCTGTTTTTCCTATTAACTTTACCAGAATCATGTACCATTTCCACCGGAAATGGACTTACCTCTCTGGAAGACCGTGGTGGTATTCTTAACAGTATCATAGAGCGGGGTGAGCTGGTGGTGCTGACAGATGACAATCCTTTTAATTATTTTTTGCTGAATGGTCAGGCCAATGGCTTTCAATATGAAATGGCGAAGAAGTTTGCTGATCATCTGGGAGTTAAACTGACCATCGTCGTAGAATCCGATCTGCACAAGGCCGTTCAGGCCCTGAAGCACCGAAGAGTCGATATGCTTGCCATGGAACTTCCCAGGGTAACCGGCAACAAGGATCCCATCAATTTCTCTGACCCTTTGTTTATTACCCGACAGGTATTGGTTCAGCGGAAAAATCACCGCAAAAAAGATACCGCGCCACTGATCAGCGAGCTTGCCCAACTGAGTGGCAAAACTCTGATATTGCCCAACGGGAAGTACAAGCAATTTGACCTTACAGAATTGCTTCATGCCACTCACAATCAATTGGATATAGTGGGAGTTAATAAAGTTACTTCGCCTGACCTCGTAAAACAGGTGGCTGCCGGTAAAATTGACTATACTATTGCCTGGGAACATCATGCCAAAGCGCTGGCTAATATTTACACCAATATTGAAATCGGAACACCGGTAACTCCCGAAATGGGCTCAGGCTGGATGGTACGTAAAGATGCTGACCAATTGCTGGAGGAGATTAACCAATGGATAGCTGACAACAACCAGAGCCGTAGTTTTAAATATACAGCATCAAAATATTTTACCAATCCCCGCTGGGCACGTTTGGCTATGGGACAGCCGGTTAACCGAAAAAGTATTTCGGCTTATGACGATATGATTCGTCAGGCAAGTAAGAACATTGACTGGGACTGGCGTTTGCTGGCTGCCCTGATTTACCGTGAATCAAAGTTCAATCCTGAGGCCATTTCACGGGTAGGCGCCTTTGGCCTGATGCAACTGATGCCAAACACAGCCAATCGCTTTGGCGCAAGCCCTGAATCGACACCTGCTGAACAGATTGCCGCAGGAACCAGATTGATTAAGACCCTTGACAGGCAATTAAAGCCCAGGGTCCCAAATCCTGATGAAAGAATTAAGTTTGTTCTTGCCGCTTATAATATTGGGCTGGCTCATATATATGACGCCCTTAATCTTACGGAGAAATACGATAAAGATCCGGCTGTTTGGGAAGGGAACGTTGAATATTATCTGCTGGCTAAATCAGAACCAAAATTTTATAATGATCCTGTGGTAAAATATGGTAAGGTGAGGGGAACCGAAACTCAGCGTTTTGTGGCTGATGTAATGGAAAGTTACCAGCATTTCAAGACCCTGGCTGCCAATTGATGTCATTTTTTTTTTCGAGTTCCGGAAGCATGGCCTGACATACCTTTTTAATTACATCAGGCAATGGCGTGTATTCAAAATTAATGATACTCAATAGTTTTTTTGAACTATAACTAAAGCTATTGAGTGAAGTTCTGGCCGTTTCACGGGTAATGAGTGGATGGTGTGAAGGATTTATTTTTGCAGTCAGCCATTCAAATCGCCATACCACGCCAAGCACCCAATTGGGAATGGCAAAACGCGGCGCAGTATTCCCAAATCCTTCGGCAATCCACGAAAAAACCTGTTTGTAAGAATAATCTCCGGCTGACACGAGGAAGCGTTCATTTATGATGTCGCTTTCCATCAATGTCACCATAATCCGGGCTACATCAACGGCTCCCACAAAACCAGTGGACCCTTTTCCATAAAAATAGTTGTACTTATAAAGGGTGCTAAACATCTTTGTACTCCCGGAGGAGTGATCGCCATAACCAAAAATAATGGAAGGATTAACGATAACCACTTCCAGTCCTTCTGCCGAACCGCGCCACACCTCCCTTTCTGCAGCAAATTTACTCAGCGCATATTGTGAGTTGAGTTTAGATGCTTTAAACTGTGATTTTTCGTCAATAACCAGGGTGTTTTCAGTGCGCCCCAGGGCAGCCACAGAACTGCTAAAGGCAAGCTTACGCACGCCTGATTCAAGGGCAGCATTCACCACATTGGCGGTGCCTTCTGCATTTATTTGTTCCAGCTTTTCCTTGTCAAACGAACTAAAGGAGACAAATCCTGCGCAGTGATATACCTTTTCTACACCCTTCATCGCATCCAGTAAGGAAAAATAATCAAGGATATCCCCTGTTACCCATTCTACTCTTTCGAGCAAGGATAGATCGGCACCGGTGGATTTAAACATCCGGTAAAGCTTGCTTCTACTCTCAGGATTATGTGTAATTGCCCGCACAGGCTCATCCTGTTGCAACAATTCAAGCAGTAAATAAGAACCCAAAAGGCCGGTAGCACCTGTAACTAAAATCATAGTGCAAAGTTACGGAAATTGGGGGGATAAGAGACCCAGATTATTTAATCAGGCCAGTTTCAGGGAATGGGTGACGATCATTTTTTCAAAGAATCCAACAAGGGGTTGCAACCCCTTGTTGATTAAAAGGTGCAGCCGCACAGTTGGTTGAAATTTACCGCAGGAAGTTACCAATTTTAAACCCGGCATAAAGGGTACGCGGATTGATTGGTCCATAAACATATCCCGGATCACGATTAATGCCCCGGTCAAAATCATCCTGATAGGCATTGAAGATGTTTTTCATACCGGCAAAACACTGTAAACTGGCGCCGTTTAGCTTAATGGTGTAGCGCACCTTAAAACCAAGGTCTAAAAAGGTATCAGATTTTTTAAGCATTCCCATGCCGGGATCGGGGCTTTCCAACCCAAAATACGGAACGAGCATACTTCCGGTGTAAGTTCCCGATGCCGAAAGCCCAAGTTTCTTTGAATAGTCCCAATCCAGAGAGACGTAGCCGTATTGATCAGGGGTTCTTAAAAACTGTTTTTCATTAAACTGCTGAACGCCATCATACTGGCTGGATTGTAGCGTAAAACCAGCTTTTATTGATAATTTCTCATTGGGCACTACATTCATCTCCATATTTATCCCGATTACACTGGCTCCATCTTTAGCATTGGTGCGGGTATATACCACGGTGCCGTTTTCATCGGGAGTGCCATATACATTTGCAAAAGGATTGTTCAGGCGAGTGATAAAACCTTCAACCAATAATCCAAAATGAATACTACCCAGCTTTTTGTTAAAATCAAGTGAAGCCATGTAACTGTTGCTGTTTTCGCGGGTTAAACCCGGACTGTTTTTATGAATTACCCGTCGAGAACCGGAAGTTTCAATGTGAAGGTCTTCATCAAAAATCTGAGGTGCCCTATAGCCCTGTGAATAACTTACCCTTGACTGCAGCCAGGGTTTGAGGTCATATTTTACCGTAAGTCTGGGACTCAAAACATTGCCTGTCTGGGTGGCATCTGGCTGCATCTTATCCTCAATAATATAATGATCGAAGCGGGCACCCACGGAGAGCTTGAGTCTTATCCAGTTGTATTCATACTGGGCAAAAACGCCGGTGGTATTGCTGCTTTGATTGGCAATAGTGACATTATCTGTGTGAGGAATCGAAATCAGGCTGTCGTTAATAATGAACGCATTTTCTGTATCAGCATAACCCAGTTTGGTGTCTTTTAGTCCGGACCCAATGTTCTCAAGGCCGCCCACCAGCACTGATTTACCCAGTTTCGCATTGTATTGTGCTCCAACGGTATAGGAAAGGTCAGCGGTGTGGCCATAATCCTTAACCGATTGATGCGCACCATAGTAGGAATCTCTTTTTACTCTTTGGGTGGAGGCATAAACAGAAAAGAGGTCATTCTCCCTGAAAAACTGTTCGTAGGTTAAGGCAGCAGTGCTCAGGTCGTGTTTTACCTGTTCGGCAATGTTTGCTTCGTGGACTGGATAATCAAATCGGTCACCGCCCCTGCGATCTTCGTTGATGGCAAAGAAATCGGCAATTAATTTATTCCGGTAACCAAAGCGATGAAAAACCCTTCCGCCTAAGGTTAAATTTTTAAGGGTCGAAACTTCAGAAAAGTTGTCATTATTGGCATCAAAAGGTTCCCGATTTCGGTTAAAGCCATATAGGGTCATCCCTGTTTTGTTATCCGCCGATGTAAGGGAGGCATTCAGGTGGACGGAAAAATCATTGGCCACCGTACCTGAATTTTCCATCCCAATGCCGGTAAATCCAGAATTTATTCCAAATTCGTAGGCGTTGTTAATGGGATCTTTCAGAATGAGATTGATGGTACCCGCAATGGCATTGCTTCCGTACAAAGCCGAACCGCCACCACGGATAACTTCTACCCTTTCGATCATGGCAGCAGGGATAAGCTCCAATCCATAAACGCCGGCTAAACCACTGAATATTGGGCGGCTGTTGATCAGTATTTGAGAATAAGGCCCTTCCATGCCGTTCATCCTTACCTGGTTGAAGCCACAATTCTGACAATCATTTTCAATGCGCAGACCCGGACAGAAATTCAAGCCATCGCTCAGGGTAACCGATTGGGTTGATGCGAATAATTTAGGCGTAATGGTGGTTACAATGGTGGATGATTCCACCCGGTTGGTTTCATTGCGGTCACCGGTAATTACTACCTCTTCCAGACCCAGCATATCCGGTTCCAGATCGAATTTTAACTCTTTTGTTTCGCCGGCCACCATGATAACCTGCTCTTCCTTAGGTCTATATCCCATGGATTGGGCCACAATGGTGTGTATGCCCGGCGGCAGGTGAATAAGTTGGTAATGTCCCGATTCATCCGTGGTAGAGCCTATGGTGGTGCCCTTCACGCTCACGTTGGCAAAGGGGATATGTACTCCGTTGCTGGTTACATGTCCAACCAGGTTGGCATCGGTTTTTGCCTTTTTCTGGGCGAATCCGGAGGTAATCGTTGACAGCAATATGACTGTCAACATGAAAATATTTCTTTTCATTCAGGAATTCCTTAAGATAATATTATTGTTTATCCGCGTTTAATATTGCGGAGAGGGTGAGATACCGGAGTGCTGAAATCTGTTTGATTCGCTTGTCCGGCTGAATTATGTTAAAGAATGGGTGGGGCCCTGCCTTTATCTGCATAGAGCAAAATAAGGGCAGGTTTGGTAGTGGAATAAGTGACGACGCTCTTGTTTATAACAAAAGGAGCTGCAATCAGTAAAATTAAAGCCTCAAAAAACAACAATCCAAGGTG
Source organism: Lentimicrobium sp. (assembly GCA_034007585.1). Lineage (GTDB taxonomy): Bacteria > Bacteroidota > Bacteroidia > Bacteroidales > Lentimicrobiaceae > Lentimicrobium. The sequence goes on from JAVEQP010000040.1 coordinate 31,242, forward strand.
TTGAAGAAACATAAATTCGGAACCCGTATGTTGGTGTGACTTTAGTGGGGCTTTGTCTCCGGCTTTATCGAAAGGATGGGCGTGTTCAATGAATGTTCCATCCTGAAGTTTGTGCGTATGCGTGAAAAAAGCCCTGTTGCCAACAAGCATAAGCATTAACCCAATCATCAGAAAGGTTATCAGCTTATCGGCTTTATGCAACGCAGCTTTTCTCATTTGCTGGCAAAAGTAGGCCTTTCCCCATAGCGCAAAAAGAACTTTGCTTATTTAGACACAATTTAGATAA
>JAVEQP010000146.1:0-6482 GCA_034007585.1 Lentimicrobium sp.
CGCGTGCAACTCCGTGTTCGTGTGCGTTTCCCAACGCGTGCAACTCAGGGCACCAACGTTTTAAGTTGTTTTGCGATACACAATAGCCACCACAGTTCGGTCGTCACCGCCCATATTTACACTTAGTCCCAGTGCTCGCGCGCGTTTCCCAACGCGTGCAACTCCGTGCTCGTGTGCGTTATCCAACGCGTGCAACTCCGTGTTCGTGTGCGTTTCCCAACGCGTGCAACTCAGGGCACCAACGTTTTAAGTTGTTTTGCGATACACAATAGCCACCACAGTTCGGTCGTCACCGCCCATATTTACACTTAGTGCGTAAGGTCGATCTGCGGGGATATTGATTTGCGCTTCACCGGCTCTTCCGGTAAGCTGCTCCCACAATGTAACGGCTTGATGAACGCCGGTAGCACCGGTGGGATGGCCCCAACCAATCAGACCGCCGGTTGTATTTACGGGGATTTTACCGTTGCGGGCGGTATGGCCTTCCAGCACGAAGTCGGCGCCCTTACCCTGCGGTGCAAGCCCAATAGCTTCCATGCCAATAATGCCTGCAATGGTAAAGCAATCGTGGGTTTCAACGGTAGCCAGTTGTTCGGGTGTGATGCCTGCTGATTTCAGGGCTTCTTTGGCGGCATGCTCAATGGTGGTGAGGCGGGTAAGATCTTCCGGCTCAGCAGTAAGGTCGTCGGTGGCATGACCTATGCCAATTACTTCCACGGCATCTTTCAAAGGAATACCGAGGCGTTTGAGTCCTTCTTCACTTACAATGGCTATGGCCGATGCTCCGTCTGAAACTTTGGAGCAATCGAATACATTCAGGTGGTCGGTAAATGCCCTGGGATTGGGTTCGGTGAGGCCGAGGGCATCCAGGTCTTCCACCTTATTTTCATGTTCCTGGGCAGTAGGGCAGAGGCGGGCATTTTCAATGGCATTGCGGAACCATCTGGCTTGCGCCTGACGGGTTTTTACCCTGCCATATTTCTCATGATAAGCGCCGGCCCGGGTGCTGAACTGTCCGGGGAAGAAATAAGCCGGTCCATCCTTGCGCTTTTGGAACCATCCTGCCAATGCAAGCAAATCGGCGCCATAAATGGCCTTAACGGTATTCTGGACTTCCACACCCAGGGCTAGTACCACTTCGGCCGAACCCGACAATATAGATTTTATACCGGTAACCAGCGCCAAGCCGCCGGATGCACAGGCACCTTCCACCCGAAGCGAAGGTTTAAACCGTAAATCAGGATCAATGGTCGTCATAAATGCCCCCAAATGTGCCTGACGGTTAAAGCGGGCAGCCATAAAGTTACCGATTACCCCTTCGTCCACCTTTTTGGCACCGCCAATTTGTTTCAGGGTGGCCTGTCCGGCTTCTTTAATGTAATGCTCCAGGCCGGGACGCTCTTTTTTAGGATTGAATTCTTTGCGTCCGGTACCCATTGAGATGGTATTGTATCCGGCGACCATATATATTTTTTTATGTGGTTTCATAGAACTTGGGATTTCAGGTTAGATGACAAATTCATTGATGGGGCCATAGGCATGAAAAAAGCCGGTCATCAGCACGGTATTCACATCATCGGAGGATGTGGCTACATGCGTTTCAAGCAATTGACGGCCAATCTCACGGGAATGGCGGGCATAATCCAGGGCCAGCTTACAGCCCGGATCGTCACACTTTTTATAGGCGGCAAACACAGTTTCAACCACCACATTCTTATTGGTGGACCGAACCAGGTTCTTCCAGGGCATCACTACCGAAGGAAGCAATCCCAGCCACTCATCCGTTTTTGCAGCAAACTCAGTAAAGGGAACGTAATCCCCTTTTTCCAATGAATACACCCCTACGGCACGACCTCTTTCATACTGCAGTATGCCATTTTTTTGGCTGCCATCGGCGTTTTGACCACCTTTTATGCCCTTATCGAAGAGCTTGTCGAGCAGTTCGCTGTGTAAATCTTCTTCTTCCATATATGGATTCATCACCATCATGATAAAGCGGACAACGTCCACCCCTACATAATCAATCAACTGAAAGATGCCCATGGGACGCATCAGGTAATCCTGCCCAATTTTGTTGATGGCATAAATGGCCTGGTGCAGTGGCATATCCTTACTGAGTCGCTCTGCTTCGGCAATACCATATAAGGCGTCGCGCATAAAGTGCCCGTTGCCGATAAATCCCGCCACATCATTTGATTTAACGACGATTTTACGCAGGTTTGAAGCCAGTTGCTCCGCAAATTTTACCATTTCTTCGCTGTTTTTAGGAATGGTGATGAGCTCAACCAGCTTTTGCACAGCCGGTGGATTGTAAAAGTGAAAGCCCAGTATGCGGCCTCCAAGCTTTGCATCTTCGTTTAATCCACCAATGGGTACGGATGAAGTATTGGTAAAGAACCAGGGCTTATGCGGATTATGAGCATCAATCTGACTGAAAATTTTGGTTTTAAGTTCCGGATTTTCGGCCACCGCCTCAAAAATAAGGTGACTGTCATAAGCGGCTTCCAGGCGGGTAACCGGGCGAACCAGATCAAGTACCTCATTCACGTAGGCCTCAATCACTTCGCTGTTTTCAATCAAATCCCGGCGATTCATGTATAGCTGTCGTAACAGTACAGTTTTTTTCTCAGCGGCTTTCAGCACCTGGCTGCGAAGATACTTCATCAATCCGGGCAATGCCTCAGAGCTGATATCCATGGCATTCAGCACGAAGTTGCGGTTTTCACCGCCTGGTTTTAGCTTAAGGTCAGCCATTTCCATAGCAACAAGCAGCAAAATGCCACTACCCATTTTGCCGGCAGCTCCCAGCACGGTTACATTGGTTAATCTTTCAGTATAATCCATAGAATTTTGGTTTTCGGTTGGTTTATCTACGTAAAAATGAGGCTACTTTACTGCTTCTGGTCCGCCCCAGTTGGGTTTGCGTTTATCAAGAAAAGCAACCATTCCCTGAGCTCCTTCCTGACCGAAGGGATCGCCAAAGTGAATGCGTTCCAGCTTTTCACCATCAATATAGGGCATTTCAAGACCTTTGCGGGTTACCTCCTTAACTAGTTGAACGGCTCTGGGACCTTTTGCCTCAATGGCTTTGGCCAGCCGCATGGCTTCATCCATAAGTCCTTCGGGCGAGGTCAGTTTTTGAACCAGCCGCATTTTCAGTGCCGTTTGGGCATCAATGGCTTCGCCGGTAGTGAGCAGATAAAGAGCATCGCCCAGGTTGGTGAGGCGGGGCAATCGCTGGGTGGCAGCATACCCCGGAATCAAACCCAATCCAACTTCGGGCTGTCCCATTTTAACGGTATCGGCAGCAATCCTGAAATCGCAGGCCATGGCCAGCTCCATGCCGCCGCCCAGCGCAAAGCCATTGATGGCGGCAATTACCGGAAAAGGCAACTGTCCCAGTTTGCTAAAAACGGTTTGGCCGGTTTCGGAAAACAGCCGGGCCTCGTCGGGCGTCATATTTACCATTTCGGCTATGTCAGCACCGGCAACAAAGGCCTTGCCTTCACCGGTAATGATCAGCGCCCTTAACGTGGCGTCGGTGGAGAGTTCAGTAATAAGCACACCCATTTCTTCAAAAAACCGGGTGTTAAGAGCATTCATGGCAGCGGGGCGGCTGATGACAACCACCATGATGTTGCCTTCTCTTCTTGTCTTTAAAATTGTATATTCCATGAGGCTAATTTAAATATTTTTAATATGAAGGGAGGTAAAGATAAGCAGATTTTTTTAAAATCACACGTTACAAAAAATGATCAATCACCAAAAGAGGTTAAAAATAACAGCTAAAGACTACAGATATAATCAAAATGTCGCCGGCATAACTGTCGGCATTTTTCTATCTTTGCAGACATCATCAGGTGTTCAGTGCCCTTGTAAAACGGCCTGCTCATCAAAGGTTTCACTCAGCGAATGCAGGTACACTTTTTTCAACATCCCACCGGGGCAGATTTGAATCAATGGAGCCTCTGGTTATCCGGCAATGCTGACGTGCATTATTTTCAACACCCTTCCTTTGCACAAGTCTTTTCGAAAAGCAATCACTATCAACATCAATGGCTGGTGGTCACGCGCGCTGATGGCAAATGGATAGCTACGCTTGCCTGGGTGCTGATGTGTGAAAGGAAATTCATACTTCCCTATGCTACCACCCGGGCTGTGGTTTATGGAGGACCGGTGTTTCTACCAGGGCTTAGCATTACAGATAAAAAAGCGGCCATGGACATCGCTTTGGGAGACCTGATTAAGGCAACAAAGCCCAAATCACTTTACATTCAGTTCAGAAATTTTTATGAAACTGCGGCGTTTGCTGATATCTTTATCCGGCATGGATTTATGTTTTCTGAAAGACTTAACCTGATTAAAACCATTGCTAACCGCGAAACTGCGCTTATGGAAATGAGCCCCTCCAGACGCAGACAATTAAAACTGAGCCACACTAATGGTCTGATGGTGCGCAGGGCTGCCAGTATTTCAGAAGTGGACGAAGTTTATGACCTGCTCCGCAAATTATATCGTAAAAAGGTGCGAAAACCACTGATTGCGAAAGCGGTATTGCATGGGTTTTTTAATCAGTCGGCCGGGGGTAGTTCAGGAGCAGTGTTGGTGGCGGAATACAAAGGCCGGATAGTGGGCGGAATTATCGCGCCTTTCACACCAGGTGACACTATTTTTGAATGGTATGTGTGTGGGCTGGACAAGCACCTGAAGCAGGAGAAGGTATATCCCACGGTAGCCCTTACCTGGGCAGCTATGGAAGCAGGTATGGAGCAAGGTTGCCATCATTTTGATTTTATGGGAATGGGGATTCCAGGAAGATCTTATGGCGTGAGGGATTTCAAGGCACGATTCGGCGGTGAATGGGTAAATTATGGCCGCTGGATGCGGATAAATCATCCCCGGGCTTATAAGGGCGTTGAGCTGGCGTATAACCTGCTCCGGTTGGTGAAAAGGGTTTAAGGTTTATTTTTATTTACGACGAACCTTCTTTTGAATCAAATATTACTCTATATTTGATAAGCTTTTTGTTAAACAATTTCATTGTGAAACCACTGCTTGCATCCGCTTTCTTATTTTTAAGCACACTAACTTTCGGACAAGGAGGCTATCAGATTGCCGATACAACAAAGACCTGGAATACCATCCATTATGGTTGGGCTTCCTGGATGGTCTGGAATTGTGGCGGCACAACAACTACCCGGTTAACTGATCAATATTCTCCCGGTGATCACTACCTCGATGTGCTTGAATGTCAGGATTCTTTAATGCAATCATGGAATCATAGAGGATTTATCAGAGAAGATACCCTCACCAAACAGGTTTTCTTCGGATGGAGTGCGGATGAAGGTTTAATTTATGACTTTAGTCTGGAAACAGGAGATACTGTACAAGTTGAAAATCTTTACCTAAACCATGACGTTGAACCACTTGTATGTGATAGCATTGATCAGGTGAACATCAATGGTGAAATGAAAAAGAGATTTTACTTGTTTAATACATCATCATCTGAAAGGAATTCGTATTATCCTGATGAAATCTGGATTGAAGGTGTCGGCAGTAATTTCGGAATTTTGCAAAGTGGTTTTGGAGCCTTAGGTGGGGCGGGTGGTACCGTTAGTATGCTTTGCTGTAATCAAAATGGAAATACCATTTATATGGATTCAATGTTCAACAAATGTTATTACGATACATTTTATCCGCAGATTATCCAAAATACGTATGATACGGCATATCTCGATACATACTACGAGTTTCAGGTGTTGGTTGACACAGGTGATGCCGCTTCAATAGAATTGATTGGAGAGGTTATACCCGAAGGTTTTAGTTTTGATACTTCAACCGGATTGCTCTCCGGAACCCCTTCGCAAACCGGTGCATTTCCCTGCATAATACAGGCCAAAAACCTTGAGTTAAACGCGCTGACGGATATGATTTATGAAGATATTGTAGTTGTGTTACCCACTGCAACCGGAGCGAACCCCCGGCAAGGCTTTAAAATTTATCCCAATCCGTTCAAATTCACCTTGAATGTTGAACTTCAGCAAGCGGTTGCCTCTCAATATTGGCTGGAAATTTATAGCTCGGAAGGAAGGCAGTTGGAGAAAGTATCCTTTCAGGGAAATGTAAAAATTGAGTTGAGTAGTCTTCGCAGTGGATTGTTTCTGGTGCGAATTACTGATGCACACGGGCAGGTAATTTGTGTGGAAAGGGTGCTGAAACAGTAAAGACATAATGATCAATGCGGTTTTAGGCGATCTTTGGCAAATCCACATCAAAGATTTGTTGATTTGTTGATTTGTTGATTTGTTTAGAATAGGTACCCTAACAGGTTTTCTTCCAACCTGTTAGGTCTTCGGAGAGTGGTGAGTCGATTTGAAGGTTTGAGCCTGCCTGTTTGCCTAAGGCGGACGGGGATTTGACCCCGAATCGTCGTTTCTCCGCCTCAGGCGGATTGAGGATTTGAGAGGTAATTTTTAAATTAG
>JAVEQP010000041.1:0-31086 GCA_034007585.1 Lentimicrobium sp.
TTAAATAACAACTGTGTCGGGAAATATGGCAATCATAAGAAAGTTTGTACTTTTATCGAATATTTTGCCGGCCGGATGATTCAACTTTCAAAGAAGTCCGAAAGCCTGAGGCAGGTATCGGAATATTCATGAATAAAAGGGTGTTGTGATGATAAAAACCAGAATTGGAAACAATCATGATATTGATGGAGTTTTGTCCCTTCAGGAAAAGTATTTATACAGTAAATTAACTGAAACAGAGCGGGAAAGTGGTTTTGTGACTACACCATTTACGAAAAATCAAATAGAAGAAATAATCAGGCAAAACGGAATATTTGTTGCGGAAAATGAGCATAACAGCATCATTGCCTATGCTTTTGCCGGAAGCTGGAAGTATTTTGAGCAATGGGAAATTTTTAACTTTATGGTGTCACGTTTCCCGACACTGTCCTTTAATGGAAGTAAAATTACCACGGAGAATAGTTTTCAATATGGACCAATTTGCATTGATAAAAATTACCGGGGAAGCGGACTGTTAAACTTGCTCTTTGAAGAAATGAGAATTGAATTTTTGAAAAAATATTCAATCTCTGTTACCTTTATAAACAAAGTCAATGCAATTTCCACTGCAGCTCACACTAAAAAACTGAACTGGGAAATAATAGATGAATTTGAATTCAATAACAAAACCTATATCGGATTGGCATTTGATATGAAAAATTCTGTATTGAAACAGACCAACGCCTCCTGAACTCCACGTTACCGATATATTTATAGAATATTAAGATTGCCAAATTATGAACCTTCAATCGCTTTCAAAATTCCTGTTAACCGTATGCATTTTATTGTCAATGACATCCTGTAACAAGAATAGCTCAAACCCTTTACAAACGGGGCATGCTGACCACGCGGAAGCGATGGCCAGTTGGGAGAATCGGAAGTTTTCCATGTTTATCCATTGGGGTCTCTACTCCATACCGGCAGGCGTATGGAATGACCAACAAATAAACGGATACAGCGAGCAAATAAAGGGGCATGCAAAAATTTCAACCGAAGATTACAGAAAATTGGCTGCTCAGTTTAATCCAACTCACTGGAATGCAGATTCGGTTGCGTTATTGGCAGAAGAGGCCGGGATGAAATCTATCGTCATCACAGCGAAGCACCATGATGGCTTTTGCCTGTTCGGCTCTAAATACACTACATTTGACGTGGTTGATGCAACGCCCTATAAAAAGGACATCCTCAGGGATTTAGCGGCTGCCTGCAAACGCCATGATCTTAAATTTGGAGTCTACTTCTCTCTGATTGACTGGGACTACAAAGGAGCAGCACCTTTTGTTTCTGTTCGTAATTCAGATTCAATCCCTCCCTTGCATCATCAATACAATTTAAATCAGGTGGAGGAATTATTGACAAACTATGGTGAAATTTCTGAAATCTGGTTTGACATGGGCGCTCCAACATACAACCAAAGCAAAGAAATTGCTACACTGGTAAAAACATTACAACCTAATTGTCTGATCAGCGGAAGAATTTGGAATGACCAGGGTGATTTTGTCGTAATGGGTGACAATCGTAAACCTGATTTTAAAATGGGGGTTCCCTGGCAAACACCGGCTTCAATGTTTCCTGAAACCTGGAGCTACCGTTCCTGGCAGGAAAGGCCGGATACAGAAGCGAAAATTAAGGAGAAAATACACGATTTGATAAGTGTTGTAAGTTCAGGGGGTAATTATTTGCTAAACATTGGTCCCAAAGGAGATGGCAGTATTGTTCCTTTTGAGCGGCAGGTGATGGAAGGCATAGGTGAATGGCTGAAAGTAAATGGCGAAGCCATATATGGGACAACAACCGTCCCGGTAGAGGCCCGGAATTGGGGTTATATAACGGCAAAGGAAAGGAAATTATACCTGCATATCATCAACTTTCCCCAGAACGACAAACTTATTGTTGAGGGGATAAATGCAGATTTTATAAGAGTATATCCCCTTGCTGATAAAAGCATTTCTCTGACGCATTTAACCCGGGATGCCGGGCTGGAAATTGACTTAACAAACCTGATAAACAGAGACCAATATGCTACCGTGATTGTCCTGAAATTTGAAGGGGAATTATTTTACACCCCTGAAAATGTAATCTATCCAAACGAGGAAGGTGCATTTATTTTAACCTGGGATAATGCAACGAAACTACATAGTTTCAGCGGTCAGGATTATTACTCCACCAAAGCTACTGTGGTAAAAATTAAATGGTATTTATCGGGTAATGAAAGGGAATACCGTGAAATAAATCTTGCCCATTCGGGTGGCAACACCGGGCTTTTAAAGTTATCTGTTAACGATAAAAAATATCCAATTTCAACCCCTCCTGCAAAGCATGGGCTGAAAAATGAGCCGTTTAATCAGACGATTAAAGATGTGAATTTATATCCGGATAAAATTAATGAGATTGAACTTTCATTTGGAGATCAGCGCAATCCGCATAAAGGATTCTCTTTAGAAGATCTGGAAATCAGGATTAAATAGTGCTTTGTGAGGGGGCAGGACTTAACTTTAAGTGGAGGGTGCGCCATGAGTTATGGGAAGTCAGGGCGCGACTTTAAGTGGATTTATAGAGAGCCAGAGTGCGCCAGAGTCGCACCCTGACTATTCACACGCATCCTGACAAGTCTCACCCTGACTTTTGGGCAGGCACATAATGGTATAAAGAAAGTTCGTACTTTTAATACGGATTTCGCAACCACCATTGAGGGGTGAAATCGGATATATTACCATCTCGAATGAATTTTTGCAAGAGTAGAAAAGTAGTAAAATGAAAATATAAAATGGTTCCATTAGATCAGGATTTACAAAAGGTTAAACAAAGCTTTGACCAATTTGGAGAAATAACACATCGTGTGTTGCAGTATTTGCCCCATGTTATAAGTAATTCAGCAGTTAAAAATGACTATACAATATTTACTTCACTGATTGCTGGCACAACTAAGTATGTCCGACCAATAAATAATAATCTCTTTCTAACCAAACCGGAAGATTTTGAGAAATGTTACATAGAATTAAAAATTATTTTTGAAAAAATAAAATCTAATCAGAAGATAAATCAATCCGAAAAGGACTGCATTGATAAAACATTATATACTATCCAATAGTCAATCGGTGCTGGACTCGATTTGTTGGTAGCTGAAAATAGTGCCAGAAAGCATGTCGGAAATAGGTTTGAAGAACTAATAAAAGTAGTGTTTACAGAAATCGGGGTAGTTAATAAAAAACTAGTTTTACAAATCCCATACGAAACTGAGGAAGGTTCAAAAACGTATAAATGTGAGAACGATCTGATCCTTTCGCCATATGAAAAAGTCCAATCAACAGCAAATTCATTAGATGAACGTGAAGTTGTTGTTTCAGTAAAGACAACACCCAAGGATAGATTTGGGAAAATATTTATTGATAAAATCTTTCTGGAAAGATTTGTTGAGCATCCACAAAAAGTAATTGGTATTTTTTTAAATGACGTTCAAAGAAAAGACATAAGCAATATCAGCTTCACGCTTGTTTCAGGATTGTTTATGGTTTATACAAAATTCCTTACTGAACTTGATGGGATATATTATTTAGATCCTCCGCCAAACGCTTCTAAAAAACCTTATTCAAACCATATGAAAAGATTTTCTGAGCTAATAACTACAGATTACAAGTTACTTTTAACCCCTTAATTTTTTTCTATGATTAATGGATGACTGTTCGTCTTTTTCTCCAGAAATCCTTGAAATATGTTCAACATCATTCAAACGTATTTTAATTATATTGCAGTATTCTGATTCCAGTTCAGTCCCTATCCATCTTCGGTTATAAGCTTCGGCAACTGCGAATGTTGTTCCAGTGCCCCCGAAAGGATCGAGTACTAAATCATTTATGTTAGAAGATGATAAAATTATTTTACGAAGTAATTCAACTGGTTTCTGCGTCAAATGTGGGTATCTTTCCCAAGCTCCGTTTGAAATTGTAGGAATTTCAAACACATCTTTAGGTTTAGCTCCTAACGGATTTGGTTCCCAAACAGCATCGTGCTTTTTACCCTTTGAATATTGTGAACTTTCGGCTTGTGTTCGCTTTGGATATTTCAAAGTATGCTCATTGTAGGGAATTCTGACACTGTCAATATTAAAAATAAATTCCTTTGATTTTCTAAAATGCAATATACTTTCATGTGATCTGCCCCAATCATTTCCGAGATTGGCTTTGTTTCTATAAAACCAAATCAACCATTTACATCCTTTAAACAAAGGGGATGCAGCCCATTTTATATCTGCCAATATTTCTGAAAGCCCACAAACAAATAATGACCCATTCTTCTTCAAAACTCTATGTGCCTCTGTAATCCAGGCCATACTCCATTCCACATAATCTTTTTGACTTGAGAATGTATCCCATTCTGCCTTCCTGATATTATAAGGAGGGTCTGCGAAAATTAAATCTACGGAATTGCCGTCTAATTGCTTTAATAACATAATAGCGTCATAATTAAACAATTGTCCCAAATGCGTTGTAAAATACGGCTCAATATTTTCCCGGATAGAACTTTTTTGAGTAAATTCGATTTGAAGTTGCATTTCTTCAACCAAATTTTGTAATTGTTCTTCGGAGTATGTCCGATAATTATTTATCGGATGCCTTATACTCTTAAATTTTCCACTATTATCCCATCTTCTCAGTGTTTCAGGGCTAACGCTAAGAAAATTAGCCGCTTGTTTTAAAGTTAATCGTTTTTCCATAGCATTACACAACCTTACACATGATTATACAATAATACACAAAAAAAATTAAGTCAAAAATAATAAATCCAAAAAAAGTATTATTTATTATAAGTTCCCAGGCAAAAAATAAATGTGGCATTCGTCAAGTCCCGGCCTATCTGCCATGGATCGCGTGGGTTAAGCTTTTGAATGCACCAAAATAGTTTAAGTTAAAGCACCGTCCACCCTTTTTGCCATGACCTAAAATACTGCCTATCAGCACGACTTGTCCTTATATCTTACTTCATGGACAGAACACGAAAACAATCATACAACTAAATATCTGCACTAATGGGCGATTGAATGTAAAGAGATAGTTCGTACTTTTAGGAAATATTCTGGTAACAAGGACAATGGACTTTTAAAACCCTGCAGGCGATAGAGGTAAAATAAAAATGAGCAACTAAATTTAATAATCTGACCATAATGGATAAAACAATTGTAGCCCTTCTGATTTTGTTGTTGATATTCCCGAACACAGAAACGAGTTGTCAGGAAGTTAACCATACTCTGCATAAGGTTGAAAAAAAGAGCGCAGAAAGCAATTCAAAAGCGCCGGTAATGGGTTGGGCAAGCTGGAATAATTACGGAACAGCCATTACTGAGGATATCATTAAAGCCCAGGCAGATGCTATGATCGCTATCGGGCTTAAAGAAGCCGGATATTCTTATATAAATATTGATGATGGTTTTTTTGGAGGACGGGATGGGCAGGGTAAATTAACAGCGCATAAAGAACGGTTTCCAAACGGGATGAAATCGCTTGCCGATTACATTCATTCAAAGGGGCTAAAAGCAGGAATCTATTCTGATGCAGGAATAAATACCTGTGCTTCATACTGGAACAAAGACACCATGGGCGTTGGCATGGGACTGTATGGAAATGAAGAACAGGATTTGAAATTATTCTTAAAGGAATGGGATTATGATTTTATCAAAGTTGACTGGTGCGGCGGCGAATGGCTGGGATTAGACGAACAGACCAGCTTCACCAGGATTGGGAAGCTAATAAGAACCCTTAAACCGACCGCCATATATAATGTATGCAGATGGAAGTTCCCGGGCCCATGGGTAACACCCATTGCAGATTCATGGAGAATATCAGGAGACATTAGCAATGATTTTGAATCAATATTGAAAATAATTGATTTGAATGCTGACTTATGGATTTATGCTTCCCGGGGGCATTATAATGATATGGATATGCTTCAGGTAGGCCGGGGGATGAGCTATGAAGAAGACAAAGCTCACTTTTCCATGTGGTGTATGATGCACTCGCCGCTTTTACTGGGCAACGATTTAACAAGTATGAGCAAAGAAACCTTTGAGATTATTACAAACAAAGATATTATCGCCTTGAACCAAAGCTCATTTGTTTATCAGGCCAGGAAAATAGCTGATTGTGGAGCTCTTGAAATATGGGCAAAACCAGTGGTTTCAACCATGAGTGGTGATATAGCTGTGGCTTTATTGAACAGGTCTGAAAATAAAGAAACGATAACATTCAGCTTAAAATCGGTCGGATTGGATGCGTCTAAAGAATATACTGTTAAGGATTTATGGACAAAAGAAACCTATCCAACATCAACACAAGAAGAACTGACATTAGATGTTGCAGGTCATGGAATTGTTGTGCTGCAGATAAAAGGGAAATCTTTGCCCTATAATGTATTTCAATACAAGGACATAGAATAAATGCTATTAGAAAATGGATACATCGCCTTTATTGTAAACCCGGATGAAGAACGATAATATGGACAACACGCGTGTTTGGCTCATTTTTGTGAAATGTATATCAAAAACGTCTCTGATTTTTAGCAGAAACATCCACCATACGCAAATTGCCAGCTTTGCAAACAGGGTATTGCCAAAGCTATAACTTCAAAGTCGTTGCAGATTTTTTTTACCTACCGGGCAAAAAAAAAGCCATCGAGCAGTTAGGTATTTGAAAATTTTATATATTAGCAGTGAATTCGAACGATGGATAAATGGTGTAATACACATTTACAAGTCGGAAATATCATTAATACTGCTTATATACTTCCATAAGTAAGTAAAAAACAAACGCCGGTTTGTTAATAAAGCCAATGGGCTAACCACCCGCTATGAGAGAAATCAAATAAAGTGGAGGCCAATGCCACTCTAAAAAAATGGGGCGTATTCTGAAAAGCCTTATGAGTAGGAAAAATCAAAAACAAATTACTATGAGCACAATTTTAGGCAAAGATGAGCAAATAATTAAAGAGGCAACATTTACTGCTAACCTCATTCTGTTTTGGTTAAAAGCACACTATGTCCTTACCAACAAAAGAGTAACAGGAGAAACACCTAATACACTTTTGGGGCTTATTCCACTGGGAAAAGCACAAATTGCTCAACCATTAAAAACAGTCGCCTCTGTTACAAGTTCAACAAAGTTTTCATTTATGAGACTGCTAATTGGTATAATTTTAATTATTGCTGGTTTTGCTCTCATTTCATCATTTGGTATTATTCTTCTGATCTTGGGGGCAGTTAATATCCTTAACTGTTATACGGCAACATTTGTGATAACTAATAATGGGGGACAAAGTGTAGGTTATGAAATATCTATTCTTGAAAAGTCAAAAGTTGTCGAATTTGCAAACGAAGTAAATACAGTTATTGCAGATTTGTAATTGTTTTGAGAAAATGAGAGGTCTTTTATTTTATTAGGCCTCTCATTTTTTTAAATCCTTATTATAGCGAAGCAGTTTTTAAACCAGCAAATGTTCGTGGTAAGAAAATGTTTAAAAATTCAGGGGATCGTCGGGGATTGTTTACTTTGTCTTATGACCGGACAGTTTCAAATATGAATAGGAAACTTGAGAAGGATTACAAAAAGATAAATTAAAAACCAGGGTGAGCAAGAGGTGCACATCTGGTTTTGAATGATGAATGGAGTTTTTAGAATGTTCCTCAGATGTAATTTCGTATTTGAAAATTTATTGAAAGTGAAATCTGAGTAAAAATGGCAGTTCTTCGTTGCCTGGATTTGCTTTGATAGCTTCCAGCAGTTTTTGCCTGAAGCGGGCACGGTCACCGGATAAATTTGCATATATGCCTTCGGTTAACAACCGGTTTCCCAGTATAAACCGCTGCATCACAGCACTATCGGGTACATGGTTGAACACCCTGAAAACATCAGCCCGATGCTTATTTACAAAGTTTAAATTGTTGGGAAGATTGTTTTCGTCAAAAGCAGACATTTTGAAGAACTCTGTATAGGAGCGGTTATCTGTATTGATGCGGATATTGTCAGGAAATCCGGCAATCTGAGTGCTATCGAATATCAGGTTGGCTGCCAGATGGTAGGGGTTACTATAAAAATAGGGATCTTTATTCAGGGATGCTATGCGTTTTGACCATTCCTGGAAATCAATATGTCCGGCACCTGAAAGCAACACCGCGTGATTGAGTCCCAACCAGACCGTGGCATCCGGAAAAACGGAATGAAAAGTTCTGATGATGCCTAAAAAGTCTTCCTGCCGTAGTTTGTGCAGGGGTAAATACTGTGAGACCATTCCACCCGGAGCCAGTCGTTGTTTGCATAACTCAAAATAATCACGGGTATATAAATTGCCCGAACCCAGCACCGGATGGGTGGGATCGCTTGAGATGAGATTGTACTTTTCACCGGTGGTCAGCAAGAACTGCCGGCCATCTCCACCGATCATATTAACGCGTGGATCATGCTGAATGTCTGCATTCAGGCCCTTATAATAGTGGGCTACTTCCCTGAGCCCTTCCACCAGTTCAACACAATCAATCCGCTTTATTTCAGTATGGCTGGCAATGGCTGAAGTAGTTACGCCAATGCCAAAGCCAATTACCAATGCTTTATCCCCTTTAAGACCGGCGAAAAAGGGGAGGTGCCCTACCATTTTCACCACTTTTATGGCATCATAACTCGACCCGATCACCGCACTATTGTTTACATAGGTGGAAAGTGCTGCATTATTACCTGTTTCACGGGCGACAATATAGGTGCCCTCTGAAGTTTCATGGTAGGCCAGCACCTGTTTGTCGAAACGTGAGAATGAAGGAGGTAATATTTTTATTTGCGGGCTGAACAGAGCCAGAACAATTCCTGCAAAAGCCAGAGCAGGCATCAGGTAATGTAGTTTGCTAACAGTTAACTTCCTGGTTGAGTTGATTCGTTGATTCGTAGATTTGGTTGAGGGCTCCCCTTGTCCCCTAAGCAGCCAGGCCATTATGGTCAGCGTACTGCCAACCATAACGAGGCTCCAGGCTTGTCCAGCCAACGGGATCAATACAAACGCGGCTACGATTGGTCCTGCCACGCTGCCGATGGTATTCCAAAACATTACTTTACCCACGCTTTGTCCAATTTGAGCCTGATTTTGGTTGTATAAAGTGCAAATCAGCGGAAAAGCAAAGCCGGACAACAGGGTTACGGGCAAAATTACGAGTGCTGAAGCAACCAATGGAAGGGTTATGATGCGTGAAAAGTAGGCAGCACTTTCTGAAGCAAGCGGAAAAATAACCATTTGAGGCAGACGAAGTAAAACCAACAGCCCAATCAGCGTGGCCACTGCAGTAAATAATAACGTTCTGAACAATATGCGTGGCCCGTTGAAAGTCGGTTTATACGTCCGCAGGAAAATAGCGCTGCCGGCAAACAAGCCAAGAATAACCACCGATGAAATTAAGGCAAAGGAGTAACTGGTATTGGTCAGGTAGGTTTTGAAAATTCTGATCCAGAGTATTTGCAAGGCCATTACCGAAAAACCAAAAATAAAAGTGGCTGCCAATAATAATGAGGTATTGATGCTGCTCACATTTTTTGTGGCAGTTGGGGCTACTTTCTTTGCTGTGATCGAGGGAGGTGTTATCTTATCTTTCACCAAAATATAGAGGATCAGGGCCATCGTAAGGTTAATGGCTACGGCAAGTATAAAGGTAAGCTGTTGCCCCAACAAGCCAAGAAAGATGAAACCGGTAAGCAGTCCGCCTGCCACGCTGCCAATGGTTTCGGCAGTGTAAAGTTTGCCGATAATCTTATTGTCCGGCAATGGGCTGTTCTTCAATAATGCGCTGCCCACAGGCAAAATGCCACCGGTGAAAAATGCCGGAATAGCCATTAAAATCAGTGCCACAACTACCACCAGCGAGTTGAGCAAACCGGTATTGATTGCAAAAGGAATGGCATATAGCTGGAGGATAACCGGCTTAAGCAGAAAGTACAGGATTAGATTTGAGGTAGCAGTGGTGAGAAAAAGGCCGGCCAGCATAAGGCCCAATGATTTTTTGCGGGATGTTTTATTACCCCAATACCCGGCTCCTATGCCTAAACCGGCCATAAATCCTGCCAATACCACCACCGAAGCTTTGGTTGTGGCTCCCAGCAGTAACGACATCATCCGAAACCAGGTAATTTCATACAGCAAGGTGGTAAAGCCGGCCATAAAAATAACTCCGGTAAGTATTAGAACCAGTCGTTTTGAGCTTGTGAATCCGGTGGATGGGTTAATTTTGGTGTGCATGCAGGCTGTTTCGATATGAATGTGCATACAAATATACAGTATTCGGTGCATGTACTCCTATCATTGGCTGTATTTCACCAACCGTTGAAGTCTGAATTTGGTTTGTGATGCTTATTGATGCTGTTTTTTTTACCCATATTTCCTATACATTACAGCCCTTCTTAACCGAATCAGTTCCCGAAGCTTATTTTAGCTTAATTTTGCAGTAGTTTTCAATGCTGCCGAGATGACTGATATTGATCTTCTGTTAAAAAAAGACGCTTTAAACCGCGACGACCTTGTTTATTTGCTTTCCACAAAAGGGGAGGAACGCAAAAAGCTTTTTGCCCATTCGGCAGCCGTTAAGGAGAAGAATGTTGGCAATAAAGTCTATTTCAGGGGTTTAATTGAGTTTTCTAATATTTGTAGCAAAAATTGCTATTACTGTGGCATCCGCAGAGACAATAAAAAAACCCATCGCTATAACCTGAGCGATGAAGAAATACTGGATGCTGCCCGTTTTGCTTACGAAAGTGGCTATGGTTCCCTGGCCTTACAGGGCGGTGAACTGGAATCTGAATTTTTTACAGCACGCATAGAGCATCTGCTTCGCGAAATGAAAAAGCTTTCGGATGGCAAATTGGGCATTACCCTTTCAGTGGGGGAACAAAGTCCCGAAGTATATAAACGCTGGTTTGAAGCCGGAGCGCATCGTTATCTGCTTCGCATTGAATCGTCGAGCCGGGAGCTCTATTATAAAATTCATCCCCATGATGGTATTCATCGTTTCGAACGCCGGCTTCAGGGATTGTACGATTTGAAAGCCGCAGGTTATCAGGTAGGTACAGGGGTGATGATCGGACTGCCCTTTCAAACCCTGGGCGATCTGGCCGATGACCTGCTGTTTATGAAAGCTTTCGACATTGACATGTGTGGGATGGGTCCCTACATTGAACATGCAGACACCCCATTGTGGGAGTTTCGCGATCAGTTGTTGCCCCTGGAAGAGCGGTTGGACCTTGCCTTCAAAATGATTGCTTTGCTGCGCATCTTAATGAAAGACATCAATATCGTTGCAGCCACTGCGCTTCAGGCCATTGATCCGACAGGACGGGAGAAAGCCCTGAAAATTGGGTCAAATATTATTATGCCCAATATTACACCCGGGAGCTACAGAGACGATTACAAGCTTTATGAGAATAAGCCCTGTACCAATGAAGAGTCGGAAGACAGTAAAAAGAGCCTCGAAGGCAGCATTCATAAGGCAGGCATTGAAATTGGCTACGATACCTGGGGCGATTCCACGCATTTTAAAAAACGAATCGGGAAGGATTTACCCTTAGAAGATCAGGAATAAAGCCGGTTGCATTTTTGCAATAGCTAATTGGCTGAATGTTAAAAAATTTAATTTGTTTTTGAAATTACCATGAAACAATACCACGACTTACTCAAACAGGTGATGGAACATGGGGTGCGCAAGGATGACCGCACCGGCACTGGCACACTGAGCATTTTTGGCCATCAGATGCGCTTTAATCTGGCCGATGGTTTTCCTGCACTTACCACCAAGAAACTCCATTTGCGGTCTATTATTCATGAACTTTTGTGGTTCCTGAAAGGGGACACCAACATTAAATATCTTCACGATAATAAAGTAAGTATCTGGGATGAGTGGGCAGATGAAAACGGAGATTTAGGTCCTGTTTATGGGCATCAATGGCGCTCATGGGCTGCTGCCGATGGGAAAACCATCGATCAGATTACCCAGGTGGTAGAAATGATTAAAAAAAATCCCGATTCGCGGCGCCTCATGGTTACGGCATGGAACCCCGGCGACATTGACAAAATGGCCCTGCCACCCTGCCATGTGCTGTTTCAGTTTTACGTGGCCGATGGGAAGTTGTCCTGCCAGTTATATCAGCGAAGTGCCGATATTTTTCTGGGCGTTCCATTTAATATTGCCTCTTATTCCTTGCTCACCATGATGATGGCTCAGGTGACCGGATTGAAGCCCGGGGAGTTTATCCATACTTTTGGGGATGCGCATATCTATCTGAATCATACTGAGCAGGTTGCCCTGCAGTTGAGCCGCGATTTCAGGCCACTGCCCCAAATGAAAATCAATCCGGAAGTGAAGGATATTTTCGATTTTACATTTGATGATTTTGAATTGACGGGCTATGATCCTCACCCTACCATAAAAGCACCCATTGCGGTGTGATGCATTCAGCCCAATACTTTTTTTAATGGATAATTTCCGGTTTACTTTTGATGCCTTTATTTATGAAAACCATCTCTATTATTGTTGCCATTGCGGATAACCTTGCCATAGGTAAGGACAATCAGTTGTTATGGCATATACCCAACGACCTGCGTCATTTTAAGAAGACCACTACCGGCCACACCATTATTATGGGAAGCAAGACGTTTAATTCCATGCCCTTTAAGCCTTTGCCCAACCGGCGCAGTGTTGTAATTACCCGTCAGGAGAACGGGGATTTTCCGAAAAGTGAAGTGGCACACTCCATCGATGAAGCTATTGCCTTGATGGAAGAAGACAGGGAGAATTTTGTAATTGGAGGTGGCAGCATTTATGAGCAATTTTTGCCGCTTGCTGATAAATTGTACCTTACCATTGTGCATCAGTCCTTTGATGCCGGGGTGTTTTTTCCTGAAATTAATTGGGATGAATGGCATGAGGAAAGCCGCACCCGTGTGGATGACGATCCGGCTACCTCGTTTTCATACTCTTTTGTTACTTTAACCAGAAAACAAAGCGCTTAACTCTACTGGAATGGCACTGCTTTAATTCTGGAATTCATTCCCGCGAAAACGCCCAATCCGCCCTTAATGTTACTAAATATGGGTGTGGGTTCGCTAAATGGATTGTCGTCCTGGAAATTATTTATGGACTGAGCATACTGGAAGTAATTATCGTCTATGAGTGAAAGAGATACCCATACGTTATTCGCGTCCAGGTATTGCAGAACTATCGGGTAAGTCCTGTAATTAAAATAGCCGCCATCGTTCAGTTTATCGCTAATTAAAGGGTTGCCTTGTTTAAAAAATGCAGCATAACTATATGTTTCTTCCATCCATGGATCATAGTTAATTACGGATGCATACACCAGATAATTGTGCCCAACACCCGGTATATCCTTAAACCTGAATTCAAAATACCATTCCTCCATGCCTGTTTCTTCAGTCAACCCTGTGCCGGTAATTTCTATGTCCGGGGGCATATGATCCGGAACAGTGCATTCAGCAAAAACCTGAGAGAAACCAGGAGCCATTACTTTTATTTCATAATAACCCCCCATTTTGATATTGATAGCGGATTGATCAACGCGGTAAGCCTCATATTCTTCATCGTAGGGAATAGTCACGGATTGACCTTCACCGTTTAACATTACTGTGGCATTGATTACCGGAGGAAATCTATTATCGTAGGACTGATAGTTCACAATGCTGAAAAGTGGATTACTCTTGTGAACCTTAACTTCAATGACTGAATCCTGAGGGGAAATAACGGAATAAACCACCAATTGGGGCTCTGAAGACGGGGCATCTATTTCGGTGATAAGTTGTTCGCAGGATGAAAAAAAGGCCAAAGCCACCAACGATAGGAGAAATGTGTGTATATTTTTCATCGTCTTAAAACTTAATATTGTAAGATATTGAAGGAATGATGGGGAAAATGGAAACCTGCTTGAGTATACTTTTCGATCCGTTTCCGGTATAGACTTCATCTATGAAATAAAAGAACGGATTTTTCCGGCTGTAAGCATTGTATAAACCAAATTCCCAGGTACGTTCCCATCTTTTCATCTGTTTGTGAAACTGAACCGAGAGGTCAAGACGGTGATAAGCCTTGATTCTGTATGAATTTACGTTGCCATAATCAGTAACTGTTTGGGTGTAGTTGTAGTAATCACTAAAATGACCACCCAGTAAATTTTCAATGGGAAGGGTTGTAAAGGCCGGAAACTCTGCCTGGGGCAGGGTGATGGCATTGCCTGTGCCATAAACCCAGGTACCTGACAAAGTGACCCGTGGATTGATTTCGTAAATGGCCACAACCGACAAGTCGTGCCTGCGGTCGTATTTGGCCCAGAAATATTCCCCAAAATTAATCTCATCGAATTTTAGTTTAGTCCACGAGAGGGTATAACCTATCCATCCGCTGAAGCGGCCTGATTTCTTATGAATCAGCAACTCGGCGCCATAGGATAGTGCCTTTCCGGCAGTAACATTATCCTGCCAGGTGAAGTTGCGGGCATCGCTGGGGTCATCTATCAGCAGGAAACTGGCTCCGGGCTTATAACCCAGTATGTTCTTACTCCATTTGTAATAGCCTTCCAGGGTTATTGAGAGACCGGGATTATTCAGGTCGCGTGCCAGGCCGGCGGATATTTGCCGGGAGTTCTGGGGTTTAACGCGCGTGGTGGAAGGTACCCACAAATCAGTTGGCAGCCCGATGCCGGTATTGCTGAGCAGATGGATATACTGATTCATCTCAGCAAAAGCGGCCTTGGCCGAAAACCCTTCACTAATTATAAAGTTAAATGACACGCGGGGTTCAGGGCTCAGATATTGCTCTCCATCCACCGCGAAATGGCTGAGGCGAATGCCGGCGTTAAGCTGGGCTTTTCCTCCGAAATTAAATTGATTTTCAGCATATAGGCCCGATTCAAAAGAATCGTAAATGGTTTTTTGGTCGAAGTTTTCCAACGCTTGCGAATCTTTTTCAACAACAGCACTTGGCGTAAACCGGTGTTGGGTAGTTTGAATACCCGTTCGCAAGGTATAGGTAGGCGTGGCATGATATTCAAGGTCGTATTTAAGTGCGAAATCCCGTATGCCTGAATAATACTTCAGAGAGTAAGTGCCACTATTGTCTTCTTCTTTGTCATAAATAGTAAGGTTGTATCGGCTGAAAATAGCGGAAGTATTTGCAAAAACCTTGTTGTTGAACAGGTGGTTCCAGCGAATGGTGGAGGTGGCATTTTGCCAGTATAATCCTGCTTCGGAGGAGTACCTGTTTTGGCTGTACTCGTCATAATAGTTGTCGCGATCAACGATGCTGAACTTGTCCCGGCCAAAATAGCCGCTCAGGTAAAGTTTGTCCTTTCGTCCAAAATCATAATTAACTTTGGCATTCAGATCATAAAAATAATAGCCAAACTTCTCATCTTTTGGCATCATAGGCCGGATAAGTGCATCAATATAGGTGCGTCTGGCCGACACAATAAAGGAAGCCTTCTCCTTAATGATCGGGCCTTCCAAAAGCAGTCTCGATGAAATGAGCCCTATGCCGGCTTCCCCCGAAAGTTTGGTTTTGTTGCCATCCTTCATGGTTATTTCAACCACCGATGACAACCTTCCGCCAAAGCGCGCGGGAAAACCACCTTTGGTGAGTTCTATACTTTTGAGGGCATCGCCGTTAAATATCGAGAAGAAGCCAAATAAATGGCTGGCGTTATACACCGGGGCATCATCCAGAATAATGAGATTTTGATCAGGGCCTCCGCCGCGAACATACAATCCACTGCTTCCTTCTGAGCCTTTTTGTACGCCCGGCATCAGTTGCAACGCCTTGAAAGCATCCTTTTCACCCAGCAAGGCCGGTATATTCTTGATTTGCTGCACCGGCAAAACTACCATACTCATCTGGCTGTTTTCGCTGTTACGGGTAATTTCTTCGGCAGTAATGGTCACTTCGCTTAGCGTAATGGTGCCAACAAGACTTATATCCAGTTCCCTGTCCTGATCAAAGGAAAGCTGAAGAGATACGGTCTGGTAACCAATGTATGAGAATATAACATCGTAGGTACCTTCCGGCAGGCTGAGAGAGTAAAATCCGTAATTGTTAGTTACAGTTCCGTTGCGTAAGGAGGGAACATAAATGTTAACCCCCGGAAGCAGCTCATGGGAACCCTTTTCGCGCACATAGCCACTCAGTGTATGTCGCGTTTGTGCATTAAGCAGGCCTGTGCCGGTAATCAGCAGTAGAAATACACTCAGTGTTTTTATCATAAAAGAGGAGTGGGGGGATAAGTGTCAGGGAAAAGTCTTAGGTCTTTTGTTTTTTCTTTTTGGCAGCCGGAAAAAGTACGTTGTTCAGTATTAAGCGGTAACCGGGTGAATTGGGAAACAAATTGAGGTCAGTAGGTGGATCGCCCACCAGATGCTGATAATCCTCCGGATCGTGCCCGCCGTAAAACGTCCAGGTGCCTTTGCCAAACTCACCATGAATATATTTGGCTTCACCGGCTGCTTTATTTTCGCCCATAACCACTACATTGGGTTTAACCATACTTTTATTAAAGGCAGTAGTTTGTCCCATAAATCCTTTAATTACCTTTTCGTGATTTTGGGTGAGCATGGTTGGCACCGGGTCCCACTTTGCAGAGAAATCAAACAGCGTGAAAAAATCATTGGATGCGCTTACTTTGCGGGTGTTGGTTACGTCAATGTTCGATATTTCGTACTCATAAGGATTTGTATTTACCTTAAAGTTATAAAAAGCAAAGCAGTTGTCGTAATTCAAATTTTCATTGATGTTTTTATCGGCCGGGTCGCCATCAAACATTACATCACAAATATCAAGGTGGTCGGTGGCAAGCGCAACATCATAACTATCCGGAGCGGAGCACATGGCAAACAGATAGCCACCGCCCGAAGTAAATTCCCTGATTTTATAGGCCACTGCTGTTTTAAGGTCCGACACCTTGCTGAAACCGAGGTTTGCTGCGGTACGTTCGGTATTGGCTACATCCTGCTGATACCACGCTGCATTGCGGTAGGCATACCAGAATTTGCCATACTGACCGGTAAAATCTTCATGATGAAGATGAAGCCAGTCGTACATCGGTAACACGCCTCCGATTACCTCTTCATCATACACCACATCGTAGGGGATTTCGGCAAAGGTAAGGGCGAGGGTAACGGCATCGTCCCAGGGTAATTTGCTTTTTGGAGTATAAACAGCAACGCGCGGGGCTTTCTGCAGTTTAACAGCATCTGTATTGGATTGTGGGTCAGCTATTTCGAGAAGGATAGCATCCGCCTGGACGTCGGCTATAATTTGATAGCTTACCCCCCGAATCATACATTCTGATTCAAGTGCGGGATAGTGCCTGAACATAAAGCTGCCTCCCCGGTAATTGAGCAGCCAGCTCACCTCTACATCTTGTTGTAAAACGTAATAGGCTATTCCATAAGATTTCAGGTGGTTTTTCTGTGTATTGTCCATAGGCAGCAATATAAACGCTGCCTGAACATGCAAGGTTACCACAAGTAAAGCAATAAATGTAATCAGTTTCCTCATTTAATAGTATTATTATCAGTCATAACGCAGTTATGCATAGATTTATTATAACCATCTGCATCAATACAATAGTCCGTTAATTTCCTGCCTCACGCAAAGACGCAAAGACGCAAAGGGTTGATTTTGAATGACTTGTGATTTTATAAAAGATTACGTAATGCACTGACAATAAGGCGTTTAAAAATTATTAACGGAGTATTGTCAATAACAATGTCTGCAAAAACATAAGTACCACCATACCTGCCTGCTTTAACGGACATTCCTTTTGCAGAGGTTCTTTCTATCCACTGCCCAACAGACATGATAAATCTATTAACCCCAGCTTCTTGTTCAATTACACCGAATTCGGGGTAATTAAAATCAGGGTTATTGATTTTCTCCCAAATACCTAAATACTCAAGTGTGTTTTTATTGGTAATCCACTTTCCAATTAGTCCACTACCTTCTTTAGCACCACTGGTCATATCTGTAAGGCTGAAGAAATCAGTATCATCTTGAGCGTATATACTTATCTCTCTGCCTTGAACATCTATTTTCTTGTTTTTTGCCATAGCATATTTATTTACTGTTCCACCAAATCAACGGTTTAATCCACGGATATTTCTCAAACGTCATCTCAGCAAATGCCACTTCACTGCCATCTTCAAACACCACTTTGACTTTACTAATAGAGCTTTTGTGTTTTCCAAAATAAGGCCACATCATCACGGTCTGAATAGACTTTTTCGTAAAGATTTTTATGAATTTGTGAGTTGGCAAAAAGGACGGTTCCTGTTTCATAAAGGTAGCAATCAAAGAAGTTAAAGAGCTTCTCAAATAACTCTTCACGGTATTTATCTTCTATTTGTTTATTGATTTCAGTTTTAATATAAGGCTCAATTTCCGCAAAATATTGTGCTTCCAAATCCATCAGGTTCACATAGCCTGATTTTCCTTTTATCAGATGCCCAATGAAAGAATCTTTCTGGGCTGAAAAAAATCGTTATTCGTGGATATTGCTCTATTAGTAAATCTTTGACTTTTACATCAAGAATTCCATCTATCTCATAAAGAACTTCAAGTTTTGGTTGATGCTGGTGTGCAATCTCTTTTCGTTTTTTTTACTGTTAATTATAGTTGTGTGCCAAACCAGATGTGGCAGATTGTGCACCGGGTTTGCAGCATGTAGCACAACCGTTTCTAATAGGGTAAAGATCCTGTCGCATCATCGTCATTATTCATTTTTGATGGCAGGGTGTAAGTGTTGACGCTGGAACCATTGTCGAAATTGGTATTGGGCGCAATGTTTTCATTGTCAGCAGTCAGATTATCGGGATCAACAAATTTCGCATAGCGTGCAATAAATTTCAGCTTTACTTCGCCCAGGGCGCCATTACGGTGTTTGGCAATGCTTATTTCTGCCTCACCCTGTACACTTTCGCCATCAGCACCAGCCGTCTGATTATAATACTCCGGACGATAGATAAACAGCACCATATCTGCATCCTGTTCAATGGCACCCGATTCTCGTAAGTCGGAAAGAATGGGCTTTTTATTGGGACGGGTTTCTACCGAACGGTTTAGCTGTGACAGTGCAATAACGGGCACATTTAACTCTTTGGCCAATGCCTTGAGCGAGCGGGATATGGTGCTGATTTCCTGCTCACGATTGCCCATATTGCGGTCAATGCCGGCTGTCATTAACTGAATATAGTCTATAATAATAAGCTGAATATCGTGTTGTGCTTTAAGACGACGGCATTTAGCCCTGAGTTCGAAAACAGAAAGTGAGGGGGTATCATCTATGTATATGGGTGCATCAATCAGCGTATTGATCTTGGTATTGAGTTGTTGCCATTCATAACTTTCAAGCTCACCTTTTTTTAGTTTGTCGGCCGGCAATAGCGCTTCAGCAGAAATAAGCCGCGTTACCAGTTGGATGGATGACATTTCCAGGGAAAACAGGGCCACCGGATGATGAAAAATAATGGCAGAATTTCTCGCAGCAGTAAGTACAAAGGCAGTTTTTCCCATACCGGGGCGCGCTGCAACAATAATCAGATCAGAGGGTTGCCATCCTCCTGTAAAACGGTCAAGAACGGTAAAGCCTGCCCTTATCCCGCGTTGTTTGCCATCCTGGCTTTTGGCAGCCCCAATCTGCTTCAAAGTGTCCCGGATAAGGGATTGCATATCCACATAATTGCGACGCATATTGGTTTCGCTTACGCTGAAAAGCTGATTCTCAGTTTTGTCGAGCAATTGAAAAACATCCGTAGTTTCTTCGTAAGCATCGCGGATCACATCGGAACTAATCCGGATAAGTTCACGTTGTATGAACTTTTGAAGGATGATGCGTGCATGGAATTCGGTATTGGCGGCTGAGGCAATGCGGTTGGTAAGTTGAGCGATGTAAAACGGACCACCTACCGTTTCAAGCTCACCCATGAACTTTAACTCATTGGTAACAGTCAGTATATCAATGGGCTCACCTTTGCCAAAAAGTCGGGTAATGGCCTGATAAATCACCTGATGGGCATCCTTATAGAAAGCTTCCGGTCTCACCACATCGATTACAGCGGCAAGAGCATCTTTTTCGAGCATGATGGCGCCCAGCACGGCTTCCTCCAGCTCCACGGCCTGTGGCGGAATTTTACCATGCTCATAAAGTGCAGTTGTTGACGATGACTTGACCAACCTTTTTTTACGGGTATCGCTGCCCGCATTTTTTATCTCTTCCATTGCTCAAAATTAGGTAAATGTAACCACAGTTTGCCCCGTTAAACCGATTAAAGTTTTCAACAATTGCACAAGGACTTAACACTCAGTGATAATAATGGCCGGTAAAAAGTGAGTCACTGTTTTACCGGCCATTATCTTAAATAACTGGTTTGAAAAGCAACAATGCTGCGTTGCTAACTATTGATTTTATTCTCCGATGGAGATAAGCTCCACTTCAAAAATGAGGGTAGAACCGCCAGGGATGGGTCCTGCACCACGATCGCCATAAGCAAGTTCCGACGGAATATAGAATATATATTTAGAACCCGGAGTCATCAGTTGAACCCCTTCTGTCCAGCCGCGAATTACTCCGTTTAGCGGGAACTTTATGGCTTCACCGCGTTCAACCGATGAATCGAATACGGTGCCATCAATAAGTTTGCCTGTATAATGAACTTCTACCACATCTTCGGCAGTAGGGTGGGGGCCTTCACCTTCGGTAATCACTTCATACTGCAAGCCACTGGGCAATTCGATAATGCCCTCACGTTCTTTATTGCTTTTCAGGAAAGCTTCTCCGGTTGCACGTGCTTCGGCAGATTCAAGTTTGCCTTTATCTTCCTGCTTATCCATCATTTCCTGCTGGAACTGAGTCATAATCTGCTGGGTGGCTTCAGGACTGAAAATAGTGTCAATTCCCTGGAGACCGTCTTTTAATCCGGCATACATCATCTCGGGTGTTATTTTTATATTATTTGTCACCATATTTTTGCCAATATCATGACCAATAATGTAACTGATGCTGTCCTGCTTTGAGGTCATTTTTAACGGAGCCGGAGTCTCCGTTACGGTTTCTGAGGTCTTCTTCTTTTTCTGGGCCAATACCGGTACACTTATCAATACAGACATCAACAGCATAAGCGCGGTGGAAATGTTCTTCTTCATTTATCTGATTTTTAGAATTAAAAAGCAAAAGTAGGGAAATAGCAATGATCTCCCCATTGAATTAATAAAATTTAACGCAATCAGGCTAGAATTATGTTTTCATCCTCAATCAGAGGCATGCCCTTATAGCGCAAAAGTAGTTGTACAATGGCCACCACATCTTTCTGGCAATAGGTCGCAATACGTTGTAAATCATTGTCCTGCCAGTAGGTTTTTGCCACCTGACTGCCATCAATGTCGTCTTTCGGCGTAGGAATATCAAAAATAGCCGTAAGCAGGTTGAGGGAGGTGTAGCTTTTGTAATCTCCGAATTTCCACATCTCCATGGTGTCAATGTGCTGCACTTCCCAGGGTTTACGGCCGGAAGTGTCGAGCACGAGCGGCAAGTGAATGCGGTTAATCAACATTCGCCTGCACAGGTAGGGAAAGTCGAATTCTTTGCCATTGTGTGCACACAGCAAAACATCGGGGGTGCTAAAACTTTGATTCAGCAGATTGGCAAAGTCAGTAAGCAGGATAATTTCATCATCGTGGGCGAAAGATTTGATTCTCAGTTGCTTATTTCTTATAAAACCAACCGAAATACAGATTATCTTCCCAAATTCCGCATAAATGCCTGCCCGCTCATAAAGCGATTCCGGGGTATCGGCGTCGGCATTGGACAAACGTTTTGCCTTGTGATCCCAAAGTTTTTTAAACTTCTCGGGAACACTTTCATAGTCCCGGTATTGTGGTACAGTCTCAATGTCCAGAAAAAGCACCTTTTCCATCTTAATGTGTGTAAGCATATAATGTTTATTTTTGACGGATAAAGATAGGGAATTTCCCCAAATACTACAAACTCAAAATATTTTTTGTGCCCTCTTTACGGACTATGTCCATTATAGTTAATAATTCATTGCATATCAAAGCTTTAATTGGTTTTTCATTCTTTCTATTGCTTGTTGCCATAGTTTCCTGCAAGAAGGAAAAAACATTTACCGAGCCAGATATAGAAGTGTTTCAGCCCTCCTCAATGCTTGTTTATGGCCTGGGTGATACCATCCCGGTTCATGTGATCATTAAGCATAAATTGAAGCTTGATTTTGTGAGCCTTTCCCTGGAAAGTGAAACCGGGTTTCCCTTTGAGCCTGCCAGGCAATTTGATGTTGACTCTACTTATTTTGAACTGAAATCATATATTGTGATTCAAAATGCGTTGATTAAAGGTGGCGTAAACTATGTGCAAATTTCAACCCATGACGAGAAGCACCACAACAGCTCATTTTTCCTTCCGGTGAATATTGCCGAAGTTCCCCGTCAGTTGAAATCTGCTGTTTTCCTGGTTAAGCAATTTAATCAAACGGTAAAGGTGCAATCGCTTACGCCTTCGGGAATCATTGAGGAATTATTTCATCTTGGTGGTTCGGAAGATGGTGACATCGCACTTTCGGCGCACAATCATCTTATGTATTATGTTGATGGGAAGGGGCGGAGTTTATCGGCCTTTGATATGGTGTCAAGGGATAGGATATGGGCCATTTCTGAAGCGGAAAATCCGGTTCAGCCTCCATTTCAGTCGTTATACTCGGATGATACCATAGCCTATGTGTTTAAGGCGCAAGGATTTATCAATGGATATAACAAGGATCAGATGGTGGTCTTCCATACCGAAAAATATGAACATGGCTCATTTACACACCTTACCCGGTTTGGAAGATTTGTAGCTGCGGGTTATAAACCGTTTAATACTGGACTGACACGACTGTACCTTTTTAACTCGCCCGGAGGCACGGTATTCAGGGAAATCTCTTTCACAGGTAAGGTGTTGTACCTTTCGGCTTACGACAAAAACCGGATGATTCTTTTTTTGAAGCAGGACGATAATATCAAAATATATCATTTTGATATTCAGCTAAATACACTGGTATTTTCCATGGAATTGCCCTTTGGTGAAGCCGGAGAGATAACAGGTACAGGCAAGGGTCATTACTTCGTTATTCACCAGGACGAGCTCTGGTGGGTAAGACCGGAGATCAACAGTGCGGTGAATTATCTGCAGCACCCCGGCCTCCGCAATGTAGCCTACGATGCCCTGGAGAATTATCTTTTTATTGCTGCTGACGCGAAGGTGTGTTTATATCAGTTGCCTGAAGTGGTCCCATTGTTTGAATATTCCACCGATGGTCAAGTGACCGGCTTAGACCTATTGTACAACAGATGATTACTAAAATTCAGATCATACTTACTGAAGACGGCTCTCATACCCTGATACATCTGGAATTGGATGAGTCCTATCATTCGGTGCACGGTGCCATTCAGGAATCGGAACATATATTTATTCAGACCGGTTTCAGAGAAGCAGCCCGCAATAATAAAGCCATATCTCTGCTCGAAGTTGGTTTTGGCACCGGGTTAAATGCCCTGCTGACGTTAAATGAAATCATTGACACTGACACTGACATTGATGTTCATTACACAGCGCTGGAGCCTTTCCCGATTTCCGAAAATCTGGCTGCTGATTTAAACTACCCGCAACTCATCAGCAATGCGGCACTTGAATCGGAATTCAGGCTGATGCATCATGTGAAAAAGAGTGTTCAACTGAAGTTGAATCCAAGGTTTATGCTTGAAAAACATAGAATGCGGCTTCAGGATTTTGAAGGTGAACCAAATTCGTTTAACCTCATCTATTACGATGCTTTTTCACCCGAAAAGGCACCCGAAATGTGGGAAGCAGCAATTTTTAATCAGTTGTATCAACTGATGCAGCCAGGTGGAATACTGGTAACCTATTGTGCCAGGGGAGCGGTGCGTCGGGCCATGCAGCACGCCGGTTTCGTGGTTGAGCGACTTGCCGGCCCTCCGGGCAAACGTGAAATTTTAAGAGCAATCAAATGAATGAAATAAAACCTTGTTTTCCTTTTAATATCCGTGTTTATGGATTGATTGTTTATCAGCACAAACTGCTGGTAACCGATGAATACCGGCTTCAACAATACATGACAAAGTTCCCGGGTGGTGGACTGGAGTATGGCGAAGGAACCCTGGACTGCCTCAAAAGGGAATGTCTGGAAGAAATAGGTCAGGAAATTGAAATTGTAAAACACTACTATACCACCGATTATTTCCAGCCTTCGCTCTCACTTCCGGTAGCTTCTCAACTGATAAGCATTTATTATGTGGCCCGATTGACAGGCTCTCCTGTTTTTCCCACCACTTTCCGGGTATTTGATTTTGACCCGGTGGATCAGGCTCAGGCGTTCAGATGGGTTGCTTTACAGGAATTGTCTCCGGGCGACTTTACCTTGCCGGTTGATCGCAAGGTGATTGGTATGATACTCAAAAATCCCGGAGAACTATTTGATTTGGAATAAATTATGATGGGATAAAGGCGCTTCCACCTGCTTCACTTCGCGCACATCGGCATGCCCGGGCCCCTGTCTGCAATGATGAAGCAGGATTTCCAATGCGGCTACCTCACCTTCTGCTTCAACATACACAGATCTGTCGGGCATATTCTTTACAAAACCACGCAGTCCCAGTGCCAGGGCCTCCCGGTACGCAAAATACCGGAACCCAACCCCCTGAACCCGGCCGTAAATCTGTATAATATATTGTTTTTCCATCAGGCACTGAGCCGTTTGGTGATCAAATCATCCACCACGGCAAATAGTTGCCGGGGAGACAGTGGCCTCCAGTTGATGTTATCCAGTTTTCCACCGGTGGCCAGGTAGTAATCAAGCCGGTGCTGCCGTATTTCCTCCAATACATGCTTCCTGAAATTGATACAGGCAATCCAGCCCTCTTCTATGTCGTCAAACCATTCCTGATAATAGGAATCGTCATCACCATGGAATTCCAGTACATTTTCGCCTATCAGTATAAACTTATTTATCCCGGCATCCAGAAGTATTTCAGCAACATTGCGCTTCAGATACATGATGTCGTTATACAAAACATCGTTCCACTCGCCCATGAGTTCAATAATACAATAGCCGAGGCTGTAATCCGCGAAAAGGATTTTCAGATAGAGGGTGGCCGAACCCATTTCGTCCCATTCGGGATGTATGTAATAATTGTAGATGGAATGTATGCACTCTGTTTCACTGTATCTTTCGCCATAGAAGGGTGAATTCCTGTCCAGTGCAGTGTCGTATAGGTTTTTCCAGATTTGTGTCGGCTCAATTTCGTGCATGCTTAACAGTTTTATGCTTTTTATTAATTAACGGACAGCACTGCCGATTTGTTGAAGTCGGTTTGAAAAATATCGATAAATCAGACGATGATATCAAAAGTATTTTTACGGGTTTTATTGTATATTTTCTTGCTAAAAGTGTAGTATTGGGCAGGTTTGTGTGCCACCCCTTTCTCTTTTTCATCCATGGGCACCACATAAGGCATATTGGCGACTTTTTTCCTAAAGTTGCGTTTATCCAGTTCAATGCCCATAATTACTTCATATAACTTTTGTAACTGGCTGAGTGTAAATTTCGAGGGGAGTAACTCAAAACCAATGGGATTGAACCGCAGTTCGTTTCTCAGCGTTTCAAGTGCATCATTCAGAATAAGGTTATGATCAAAAGCGAGTTCCCCGATTAAAGAAACCGGTTTCCATTTGGCTCCCTCCTGAAGCTGAAACCGGTTGATACGGTCCTGATCAATATTGATGAGTGCATAATAAGCCACCGTTACCACTACCTCCTCAGGATGACCGATTTGTCTGAGCCATTCCATATCGCGTTCCTGTCGGGTAAGCCGGTCGGGCGTGCCTATGGCTGCAAACTGTTTGAGGTAAATATTTTCAAGGCCGGTGAGTTCGTTGAGCACGCGTGCCGCTGCAGTATCCAGGTCTTCATCTTTTCGCACCAGATCGCCCGGCAGCTTGCAGTCTGTATATTCTTGCTTATTAAACTGCATTTTACGCTCCAACACCAGGGCATTGAGTTGCCCAAATTCAAAGCCAAATACCACGCAATCCACAGATACGTGATAATTTAACTTTGCCGAAAAATCCCGGTTATGCATGTTGGAACATTAAGATGAAATAGATTGATTTGAACCCTGATTTAGTGCAGTAAAATTACACGAATTTCGGAAGGAGACCAACGATTTGTCCTTGTTTTTTTTGAGCTTGCCTTGAATTTTTAATTTTCAGACCCGATGATTTTTTACACTAATGCTTAAAAAGGTAATTTGGTGAGCACCTCCGGCAATAATTTTATTTTTCTGAGGTAGCTACTGTTAAAAAAAAGCCGGCCTGTTGAAGGACCGGCTTTTTGAGCTAAAGACTGAATGAGAAATCTACGGAAGCACCGCTTTGATAAAGTTTGCCGCATTGTTTTCAATAAGGGTCATGTCGCTGGTATCCACCACCCCGTCTCCATTGGCATCGGTGGTTAAGTATCCTGAGGCAAAAGTGGCGGCATCATTGTCCACCAGGGTCATATCACCGGTATCCACCACGCCATCCTGATTTATATCTCCGGCAAAAATGAAATAATATCCATCATTGGAAATACCCAGATTGCTCCCATATACCTGGGCCGGATTAAGGAAGTTTACATTGATGGTACTGCCCGAGAAGCTGATTGGCCCAGCCGAAGTTATTTCTACGGAATTGCGGTGTCTTACCGTAACATAGTATTCGCCGTCAAATGTGGCCGGAACCTGAAGGGAAGCATTTCCATCTACAGCAAGTTGCACACCGCCAATGTTAGCTATCTTGTTTTCGTAATTTGCTGCGTCATGCAGTTCAACATTAATCACATCGGCTATGCCCGCTTCAAAGTGCGCGCCATTTTCGTCCAGGGCCTCGCGCATTGAGCCATTTTCATCATACAAAGCCTCAAGCAAAACCTGTAAATTAAGCATTTTATTTGCGT
The DNA here is from genome assembly GCA_034007585.1 of Lentimicrobium sp. Taxonomy (GTDB): domain Bacteria; phylum Bacteroidota; class Bacteroidia; order Bacteroidales; family Lentimicrobiaceae; genus Lentimicrobium. The sequence goes on from JAVEQP010000041.1 coordinate 27,115, forward strand.
CGCCTGTCGGGGTAACATCTGCCCAGCTCAGGCCTACCCGGCATTCATCCATTTCGAGGAATGGGGTTTCAGTATTGCTGTCCTGACGGATAAAGAACTGGCTTATCTGAGTAAGATCCGTTCCTTCCGTATTGGTAACGATTGCAGATGCTTCAGGGGGTGTTGTGCTTCCAAGAGAAGAAGCACCCGGATTTACCCATATTTTCACGATGTCGTTTCCGGTGGCTTCCACAAACTCGTAAGAAACAACAACTAATACCTCGTCATTCAAGGTTTGGGTTCCATCAATCCAGATCATATTAGTAGTTGTTGATGTCCTTGGATTGATACCAATTTTGTATCCTTCACCATCCAGCCCGGTCCAAACGGTGGCCCCGAAGGTTGTGCCATTTGATGCGAGGCCGGTAAAATATCCTCCGGTAGCGTTCAAGGATCCGAGATCAGTTACTTTCATGATAAATGAATAGTAAACGGTGTTGCTGGTTTGAGGAACAAAGGTCTTGTAGGCATCAATTCCTGCACCGGCAAATGCTATTTTTTGTCCCTGCGACGCTTGGAGACCGGCATAGGATAAGTTTCCATCGGCAACGACTATATCATCTCCTGAATTTACGGCCGTCCACCCAAGTTGCGTCTGCAGTGCCTCGCCTACCGGATAATCAAAGCTTTCGTAAACCAATGCACCGGCAGGAATTGCAGTAGTTGAAGCCATTACTTCCGGAATAGAACCATCGGTCTTAAAATCAATGGATGTACCTTCATTGGTATAAGGGAAAATCTTAAAAAAGTAGGGAGTTTCGGGGGTTAGCCCGGTGAAGGTGTAATTCTCCATCCCAAAGTCCACATTGTGAATCAGAGCGCCGTTTGCTTCGGGAGTACCATCTGTAGGTGCGTTAATATCATCAAAACTTACGACACTTCCTTTAATCAGATAGGCTGCCGGCAAAACCCCGCCAATGGCATCCGTCCAGGTAAGTGGAATGGTAGAGGCAGTAACTGATTCAGCCATAAAGTTAGCAACATGATTTGAGGGTTCTGCAGAAAGTACACTTCCGCTGCAAAGCACTTCTGCTGCTGCCAAAGCCCCGCCACCGCTGTTGGTGATGGCTTCGACGGTATAGGAACCAGCGGCCAAACCAGCTTTCATTCTTACATAAACAGGTGTAGCTGTAAGCGTAGCTGCGGAATAGGGTATGCCGGCAGTGGTGCCGAAGGTGATATCATCACTGGATACTTCAAAACTGGAACTTCCGCTTACTGCAATTACGCCGGGAAAGCCTGTGAGCTGACTTCCACTCAAATCATAGGCTTGTGAAGCCGAAGGCCCATTACCTTCGCTATATGCAAATCCTGACAAGGTCGTTGGATTCGTAACAAGTGCCGGACTGCTGCCTGCTTCAAAGTCGGTGAGACTTCGCGGAATAAACTGCATGATACTTCCAAACTGAAGCACCATACCCGTAATATTAAGTGAAGTCACAGGAATGGCAGTTCCAATGTAATCCAGATCGCTATATTGGGTCCTTAAGATTCCGGTGCCGGAAGCATCGGTCAGATTATAATTTGTGCTAACAGCAAAATTTCCCGTTTCTGTAATCGTCGTATTCAGAATTTTAACCAGTTTAGCCTGATAAGCTGGTTCAAGTTCAGCAAGCGTAACCTCTTCGGGTACAATGGCGTTGCCACTGCTACTGGCTGTGCCTGGATCCGCAACCGGTGTAAATTGCAGCATATTCTGGTAAAGACCCAGTGTGCCAATGATTCCGGTAATTCCATCGTAAATAGAATAGACAGTGCCAATCTTTCCTGCAGGATCATCAATCAATATTGCCCCGCTAGCATCCTGAATGTATTTGGCATTTCTCACGCTCGTCTGATAAGTGAGGACAGCTTCTCCTAACAGGCGGTATGTTGTACCATCGGTCAGTCCGGCACGCAATGCCGCAATGTTGGCTACGTCGTTAACAACAGGAAAAGTATAGCTAGCTGAACCAATCGCACTGGGATCGTAACCCGAAGCATAGGCCCTGGCTTTGAGGGTTTGATTTGTACTCACAGAAATCGGTATGGTGTATTCTGTTGAAGTGTTGTCGGGGTCGCTGCCATCGGTGGTGTAGTAGATGGTGGCATCCGGGGTGGAAGTAGAAATGGAAACGCTTTGCGTTGAGTAATAATTACCTCCGGCAGGCGTAAATAATGGCGTAGCAACCACAGGAGTTCCTGAGTTATAAGCCGTCCATTCAATATTATCAACAATCACTTGTTTCGAAGTAGCATTTGTTATCTTAATAACTACATCGCCACTTGTATTAATTCCATTAACTTCAAAAATGTGTTCAGCAAAATCATCAAAAGGAGTAGATAAACCTTGTGAAATGTCATTAATAAACAATTCTACCTGACGATCCCCACCCCCGGTAAAACCTTTATAAAGTTTAACGCTGAAGTTTCCAATTCCCCCGCTAATGGCTGATGAGGTAACGGCACTATTGTCTGAATTCCTTCTAAGCATAAGCGCCTTTCCATCGATTCCAGAACCATTGGCGTCACCATTTTCATCTCTTGAGGCCACATAAGTCCACGTAATTCCATCATTCCCAACAAAAGAGTTGTTCCCGTAAGATGAGGTTGCATTTGAATTTGTAAAATCTTCTAAGCCTTGCCCCCATCCGACCCAGGGGTAGAGCATAAACAAAGTCAGTAGTGCTGCAAATAATTTGTTTTTTTTCATGTTGTAAAGGTTTTTGATGTTTACTCGTTTATATTGTTAAGTGAAGTCCTTTTAAATGATGGGAAGTTGGATTAAGGTGTAATCTTCCCCACAAACACCGCCGCATTGTTGTCAACTATGGTCATATCGCTGATATCCACCATGCCGTCTCCATTTATATCACTAAGAAGATAACCTGAGATAAAGGAGGCAGCATCGTTATCGACGGGGGTCATGTCGTCTATATCCACCGTTCCATCCTGGTTTACATCGCCACTGTAAATTACCCACTTGCTACCCATAAGTTTCAGGTTATTTCCATAGGCCTGACTTTGGGCAGCGCTAAAGTCATAACTTATTATCAGATTGTCAAAGGAGAGGGGAGAGGCATTCCAGGTTTCAAGGCTGTTGCGGTGCTTAATGGCCAGGTAATAGCTTTCTCCCAGTGCCGCGGGTAAGGAAATGCTGGCGGTGCCGTCGGTATTTACTGAAATAGTATGAGCAACATCAACCAGTGCATAAGGCGGCGATGCATGATGCAATTCAAGAATTATCTCGTCAGCGATATCTCCGCCAAACTGGTCTCCACCGCCATTTTGAACTTTATTCATGTTTGTCCCGTTAAACAGACCTTCCAGGAACAGGGTAAGCATCAACTCCCTGTTTTGCGGCAATAGCCGGATATTGTAATCCTCAGTTTCACCGTAGGAGTAAGTGGCGCAGGGGTCTTGATTGGACTGTCCGTAAACTTCCCTTACACGCATACGAGTATTGCCATTTCCGGCATCAGCCGGTACGGTAAAGAGAATATTCCCCGTTGCAGGCATGGATCCCAGGGCCACATTGCCCAGTTTTTCGGCCTCAGAAAACACCCCGTCAATATTGAAGTCAATCCAGGCCGAAATATTGTTTGAACTGTAACTGCCGGCGCTTACGGTTAGGCTATAGGCTGATCCGGGAATCAAATCGGTGCTCAGGTTGCTAAAGTATGTGTAATATGGGCTTGGCGCAGCACCGCTTGAATTCGCCATCCCGTTCAGTTGAACCAGCGAGATGTAATCGCCATCACCGGTTCCAGTGGTATATGCCGGAGTGCAATATACAAAAGGAAGTACCTGAATGTAGTTTTCCTTAATTTGGGTGTTGCTTCCATTTGCATTCGAAGCAGTGAGACTTATGGTATAGGTTCCTGTTTCTGTAAAGACTAAAACCGGGTTTTGACTGCTGCCTGTGCTGCCGGGTGCATATTCAAAAGTTGCCGG
>JAVEQP010000147.1:0-6384 GCA_034007585.1 Lentimicrobium sp.
CTAATTATTAGTCGCAGAAGAATGATTAACAATTATATTATAAGCATGGTTAACGGTATAATTGTTCAACAAAAAGTCATATCCATTCTGCCCCAAATCTTTGAGACTTATATCTTTTGATAGCAAAAATTCGATTTTGTTGTTAAAATCAGTTACGTCACCATGCAATGTCCAATAACCAAAATTATTTCCCGTTATAATGCTCCCAATATCGGTAACCTTATCTGTCGCAGCCAAAACCGGCTTTTTTTGTTCCATATAGGAAAGCATACGGGAAGGGAAATTTGGAACGGTGAAATAACTATTAAGGAATATCAGTCCTACATCGCTCATAACAACCAAAGTATCAAACTCTTCTTTTGGCAATTGCTTCATCAACAAGGCATTTCCTATCATGTGCTCTTTGATAAAGCGATCTATTTGGTTAAACGCAGAGCCTGCACCCACAGTTATAAAGAAAACCCGGTTATCCTCAGCCTTCAATTTCATGACCTCGAGATAAAATTCAATGCCCTGAGATTTACCCAGATTACCTCCGTAAATAAAAATAAGTGCATTTGCAGGTATGCCATGCTTTTTACGAAATGCTATCTTCTGATCGGCGGTAGCAAGAATTTCGACCGGCTCAATGCTGTTGGGATTAACTTCTACTTTATTTTTAGGAATGTCTGGATTGTGTTTCAGCAGGTAGTTCACATTGGCCTCAGACATACAGCCGATATAATCTGAAAGTTCATACAATTTCTTTTCCTGCTTGCGAAAGTATCTGTAAATGAAGCCTTTGCCACTGAACACTTTGTCGTCCACAGCGGCTTGAGGATAAATATCTTTTAACAAGAGATAGGAGGCTGCATGATCACGTTGTTTAATATACTTAACTACTCTTGTAATATTGATGGGTGGAGTGGAGTATAAAATAAGATCAAATCGCACATCCTTAAAATACTTTTTAATCCCTTGTACAAACTGAAATTCGAGCATCAGATAAGCCAGCCCCTTTTCAAAAACACCCGATTGCTGAAGATTGAGGGTTTTCAGCTTAAGAAGTTTAAGGTTGTTTTCTTCAATCAATCGTGTAGGTTGTTTAAACTTCCGCTCCATGGGAGAAATCACATACATCCTGTGGCCTTCATTGCAAAACTTCCGCACCAGATCGGGATAAATGCCCCGGTCATTGATGCTGGTGAAGCGGGAAAGGGTGAGGAAGAGAATATTCATTTTGAATGAGTGATCTGTGATCAGTAAACAGTGATCTGTTAGTATTATTTAAACTTTGTTGATTGACCTCTTAAGCCCAATGGTCATTTTTCTAATTATGACCAAATCAAAAAGCAATTTATCAAATTGAATTTCATCCAAATAGTCTAGGTTTTTAGAAATAATCAATTGGGTTTCTAGTTCAGCCAGAGAACCTAGCGCTATAGCTAAAAAATGAGAAAATTCTTTTGTAGTCGTTCGGGCTGCACCTTCAGCAATGTTTGATGGAATAGAAACTGCTGATCTTCGAATCTGATTCGTAATACCATAAACTTCACTTTTAGGGAAAGATTCAGTTGATTTATAAATTAATGTAACGAACTGAATTGCATTCTTCCAAACATCTAAATCATGGTGTGTTCTCATTTTTTTATCTTTTATAAATGATCAATAAATAATGATGGGTGATCTAAGATGGGCGATCCTCGAGCCGATTGCTGTTTATTACTGATTACTGATCACAGATTACTGATCACTGATTACTGATTACTGATCACTGATTACTGATCACTGATTACTGATCACTGATTACTGATCACAGATTACTGATCACTGATTACTGATCATGAATCACAGATTACTGATCACAGATTACTGATCACAGATTACTGATCACAGATCACTGATCACAGATCACAGATCAATCCTTACTCCAGACCACTCGGTTAACATAATCAGTATACGAAAGAATAATCCTTACCACTTTATCAGACACATTGGGCATAGAATAATCGGCCACCTGCCTGAATGTCCGATCCTTAACCGACTGATCCGCCAACTGTAACAACCCCTGCATTACTCGTTCGGGATTCAGGCCAACCATCATTGCGGATGCCTCTTCCATAGCCTCGGGACGCTCGTGGGCTTCGCGTATATTCAATGCCCTGAAATTCAATATAGAAGACTCTTCACTAATGGTCCCGCTATCAGAAAGCACTGCCCTGGCGTTCATTTGCAGATGGATGTAATCGGTGAGGCCAAAAGGTTTCATCAACTTTACCAGTGGATTAAACTGAATACCTTCCTGTTCTATTCGATTACGGGTTCGGGGATGTGTAGTTACAATAACCGGCAAATTATGACTTTCTGCCAGTTGATTCAGGATAAGAATCAGGTTTGCGAAATTTTTATCAGACGAAATGTTTTCTTCCCGGTGGGCTGAGACTACAAAATATTGAACCTCAGTGAGATTCAATTGTTTTAGGATTTCCGATTGCTCAATGCGGGGCAGATAATGATTCAACACCTCAAACATCGGGCTGCCGGTTTTGATGATTCTATCCGGGCTTAACCCCTCCCGAAGCAGATATTCCCGGGCTATGTCGCTGTATGTTAAATTTATATCGCTGATGTGATCTACAATCTTACGGTTGGTTTCCTCCGGCACCCTTTGGTCAAAACAGCGATTGCCGGCTTCCATATGAAATACCGGAATGTGGCGTTTCTTGGCGGGGATGGCACACAGACAACTGTTGGTATCGCCCAGCACCAGGAAGGCATCGGGATTTTCCTGCTCTAGCACCGGATCTATATTGATGAGAATCTGGCCGATGGTTTCTGCAGCATTTTTTCCCGCGGCATTCAGATAATGATCAGGATTCCTCAGGCCTAAATCCTTGAAAAATATTTCATTCAATTCATAATCGTAATTCTGACCGGTGTGCACCAATACGTGTTCTATAGCCGGACTTTCATCCAGTTTGGCCAATACCCTGGATAAGCGGATAATCTCAGGCCGGGTGCCAACTACGGTCAAAACCTTTAGTTTCTTCATTTCTTGTATATTTATTGATTTAAGCTCATTTCAACACTATGGCCATCAATGCCTTTCAGTGCACAACCTGAAAAATATAAAGAATCGCTCTCATTTGCTCGGTTTTCAGGGAAATAACATTGTCCAAATTGAAAATATCGGTGATCCAGCTTGTCTTTCCTGAATTTTCGAATCTCCTTTACTTGCCCGGAAGCAACATCAACCATCCAGATATAAGAATGTTGATCGGTATTCACCACTGATGGTTCAACCGTAGTATTAAAAAATAACAAACCCTTAATTTGAGTTGCATTAATTACAGAGCCCTGAACTTCAGCAAGATTGCGAATTTCAAGGGTTTCCCGGTTGAAAACCTTAAGCCGGTTTTGTTCAAGCTCCGAGTCCGTTCCGTAAAAAATCTCCTTTTCCGTAAAAAGCAGCTTACAGGTTCTGAACTCCTGCCCTCCCCTGAAAACTTCTGTAAAAGAAGTAAATTTATCTTCTGTAAAGCCAATGATGCATTCATTTTCCAGGTCGCCGGTAGTTACCCATAACCTTCTGGTAAAAGTATCGAAATGGATACCATGAATATGCCGTATTGATCCTTGTGTAAAAGTATAAGCTTTCTGCCACGTATCACCGTTGTCAGAAGATTGGTAAATATGCACTTTATCGCGCTCGGCATTGTGAAAATATTCGCCAAAATAGATGTTTCCTGTCTCATCTTCTGCAAAATTCATGGGCCGGGTGCCACGGGTTATGTCAAAACATTTCGTAAACCTATTTTCTCCGGGATTCAATTTAAAGATGCCTTTCCGGGCAATGGCGATCAGGGTTCCGTTGGAAAGTGTTTTCATAAAATATATTTCCAGCCTCAACAAACGGGCAATCAACCGGGAATGAGCCAATAGTCTGTTGGTAAATTCCGGAATAGCAGCAACGGGTCTCCATTTGCCATCGGGAAGTAACTTCTTCATCACTTTGTACCCCCTGGAAGCAAGCAGGTAATCATCCCCGACTTCAAGCACCTTGAGCCTTTTGTGCAACTTTAACTTTTGGTCGGCCAGCTTCATGCCTTTTCAGACTGATTCAAAATAAGTATCCGGGTCATCAGGATTAAAGAATTCGTTGATCCAGAAAATGGTATATAATTCGTCCTTGCCAATGTTTGTGATGTTGTGGGTATGCCAGATGGGCATATCTACAAATGCAGGCTGACTGCCATCAAGTTCAAAAGTCAGGACTTCATCCGTGCCTATCCGGCGAAGTTCAATCCGGGCTTTGCCTTTAATTACTGCAAACCGTTCCGCTTTTCGGGTGTGATAATGATTGCCCCGCGTAATGTCGGGAACGGTGGTTGAAAAACTTACTTGTCCCCCACTGTTCAATTTAATGGTCTCAACAAAGCTGCCTCTGTTATCCGTGTTAAGTTTCAGGAAGTACGGAAAGAAAGATTCATGGTCGATGTAACAAAGGAAGGTGTTGAAAAGGTTTCGTTCAAAGGAATTATCCAGATTTGGGATTACCCCCTTATCAAAGTAGTTTTCCTTGAAATTTGTGAGCTTATACAACAATTCCGATACTTTGATGGTAGCGGTATGCTTTATGGGAACGATGTCAGCATTGCCGCCTTCTATCTCAGCGCTCATCATTTCTATATGTTGGATGATTTCGCTTACCAACTCTCCAACATAAATCAGTTTGATTTCTCCGTCTATTTCAATCCCCGGTGTTTCATTGTGCGTAAGTTGATGGCAAAAGGTAGCCACAACTGAATTGTAATAGGGATGACCGAAAGGCCCAAAGACATTGGGGATAATAAAACCGGTGAAGTTTCCGCTGTTTTTTAATGCCCACTGTTCCAGAAGTTTACGCCCCTCTTTCTTGGATTTTCCATAAAGATTGTCGCGTTCTTCCTGGGTACTTGATGAAAAAAGGATATGCGGGGTTGATTGGGTTTCTTCGCAGGCCAAAATCAGTTGTTTAACGAGTCCGATATTGGTATCGTAGAGCACTTCCGGATCATTGTGGCGGTTCATGGCAGCCAGGTGAACTATTGTGTCACACGATTGAACGAAAACTTTTAATTTTTCGCTATCCTGAAAGTAATCATCGTGAAAATTAATTCTTTCAAACCGCTCAGGATATAAGCCTAAGGTATTGTACAAGTGTGTACCTACAAATCCAGCCTGACCGGTTATTCCAACTTTAATCATATAAATTACTTTTCAGGATCAAAATATTTCACAGTGTATCACAGTGTTGACACAGAGTTTCTCAGAGTTCTTTTTGTTTTTTTTAAAAAATTACACTGTGTGACTCTTTGCTTAACACTGTGCAATTCTGTGCAACCAAAAATTCACTGTGTGACTCTGTGCAACCATTTTATCAAAGAACCAGCCTCTTAATGCCATCTTTAAGACTTTTGGTATTAAAATTCAACAGCAGACCTACATGTTTTCCCAAAAGTCGAAGATAGGTGAGCACCTGGGCTGTGTGAACGTCAGTAAATGCTTCTACCGCCTTTAGCTCGATAATTACATTATTCTCAACAAGGATATCAATTCTATATCCACAATCTAATTTTACCTCTTCATAAATTAATGGAAGTGCTTTCTCAACTTCAATCTTAAACCCCTTCTTTTTAAGCTCATAAATCAGACATGCCTTATATGCCGACTCCAGTAATCCCGGACCTAATGCTGAATGAATTTTATAGGCCGAATCCAAAATCTCATGGGTTATTTGATTTGTTTCCATTTTTTTAGAGTTAAGGGGTTCATAAAAAAACGTATCACAGTGTATCTCTGTTTTTGACACGACTTGTCCCGTCAAGACGGGAGAGTTTCTCAGAGTTTTTATTTTTTTTTATTTATTTGCACTGTGTGAATCCATGCAATTGTATATCACAGTGTTTCGCAGTATATGACAAAGATCTCAGATTTATTTTTATTTTTTTAATATTTTTCACTGTGTGACTCTGTGCCTAACACTGTGTAACTCTGTGCAACATACCTCCCTGACACATTTTACTTGATATCACTCTGAATAAGAGGCAACTGCAGCAACAACTCCTTCATCCCTTCTACATCAAGCCTTTGGGTGTTGTGTGAATGATAATCATCAAATTCGGCGATTTCTTCCTTACCTTCAACAAAATACTTATCGTAGTTCAGATCTCGGTTATCGGCCGGAACCCTAAAATAATTGCCTGCATCTTTTGCCTTTGACATTTCCTCGCGGGTAACCAGCGTTTCATAAAGCTTCTCGCCATGACGGGTGCCAATTATTCTTACAGGTGTATCGGTATTATAAAGCGACTTTAAGGCTTCCGCCAATATACTCAACGTGGCAGCAGGCGCTTTCTGCACAAA
>JAVEQP010000042.1:0-30795 GCA_034007585.1 Lentimicrobium sp.
TAAAGTCAATGGGAGTAAGGGCTAAATGACTCTTTTGATTTTATCGAAGTGTAGGCTTTGAGTGTTGGGGCATAAGCTGATCCCGCCAGGCCTGGACGAGTTGTGCTTTTTGTGGGTCGGATGAATTTTAAGTTCCCCGCAAAAAGACTCCCGCTTCGCCTCAGGCGGACACTCAACAAATCAACATTCCCCTCAAAATCTCAGCTTCTCCGTCATCAATCCAAACCTTAACACATCCAGAGTTTCGGAACCTGATTGTTTTCAAAACCAGCACTGTAATTCACATTTACTTCGAAAATCTACTTCATGTTTCTTCTTGCCAGGTCTCTTGAAGAATGATGAATTGTCAAAATGTCAATTTGATTATCATTCACTATTTTATAAATGATTCTGTAATTTCCTTCAATTAATTCTCTGATATTGTCTTTGCTTATTTCACTAACGATTTTACCTGAACAAATTTGAGTTTTTAAAACTCTTGTCCGATTTTTAAGCCGGATAACCTGAAGTTTTGCCTATTGCTGAGAATCTTTTGAGATGTATTCAGCAATTGTCATCAGGTCGTCTTTTGCTTGAAATGTCCAATTTATTTGAACCATTTTTCTATTTCATTATCCATTTCTTCTTCTGAGATTACTTTTCCGTTTTCTGACTGTTTGTTACCTGATTCAATCTTTTCAATTAAGACCAATCTTTCAATCAACTCATCAAGTGAAAAATTTTCCGGTAGTTTGTCAATTTGCTCTTTAATTCTTGCCTTTGTCAACATAGCATAAGGATTTGATTAAATCCAAAGGTGCTAAATTTTCTATTTCTCTTTTTATTTAGCTCTTAATTTGCGAACAATAGGTTTTATCCCGGCATTTGAATGAGGAAATAACCAGATAATCAATACAATAACAAATTTCACCCGCATTGGTTTGTGAATATTTTGTCGATTCATCCCCAACCACTCGAACGACAGCTTATTAACCGTGGCTTAGACCTAACAAGTTAGAAAAAAACGTATAATAACCTATAATCCAAACACCTCAACAAATTCCGTCCGCCTTAGGCTGACAGGCTTGAGCCTAGCGAAATCCCGAGAGCGCAGCGATTCGGGAAACAAATCAACAAATCAACAAATCAACATCCCCTCAAAACCTCAGTTTCCCTGTCATCAACCCAAACCTTAGCACATCCAGCCGATGTTCAAAGTAGATATTGTAGTAATCCTGTCCATGATAATATTGGACAAAAAAACCAATATCTTCAAGAAATTTTGGAAGGTAGTGAATGGTTAGTCCCAAATTTAGCCTGTCCAGCGAAAAATTGTTCCAATTATTTACATCGCCAAACATCCAGGAAGTTTCCACTTTGGCTGAAACAAGTGCTTTTTCCTGGGTGCTGTTGCTTTCGCCGAAAGGTAATTTAAATACAGAAAATGTATTGTTCCATCTGAATTTGCTATAAATATTATCCAATTCATTCACGCTCCAGGGGTAAACTTCAATGGAAGATGCAAAAAACTGATAGGCTTTAAAACGGGTGTTGGTATTAGATAGAATAATCCCCCCTTCGATTTTATTGGCCGCAAAGTTGCCTGATTCCAGGTTTATTTTAAGGCTGTCTGTGAAAAAACTGCCTTGCTGCCCATTGGAGTGATGCTTAAACCGTCCAAAAATACTGACGCCACGGGCTTTTTCTTTTTCTGTGAGCCTGTAATAGACCGTAATATGTGGCATATAACTGGGCGTCCGCACCGGATAGGATTCTTCCTGGTACATGCGTAGAATGATTTGTGGGGTAAGCACGCCCATTACGCGTGAGTTTTTGCTTTTGCGGATATTGAAATTGGGGATGAGGTTGGCTTCAAACCAAAGAGGCTCCAGGTTGCCTATGTCTGTGGGAAAAGTAATGTAGCTGTTGCCCTGATTTGCCCGCGATATGGCTGTAAGGCCCAGAGGTTTCCGCCATGTGGAGTCCTGAGTCTGGCCCGCATGGGAATTAAATATGATGATTATTAATAACAACAGTGCCTTTCTCATGGTCGGTGGTTGTTAAAGCTTCAACTTATATTTTTCAGATCGGAAAACCACGGCATATTCTCCCCGAATCTGATATTGTCTGTCTGTTGCTTAATCAGCAACGGTTTTCTTCCCTTTTTTGTTAATGCCAATCCAGGCCATCAGCGCGAAAATAAGGGTAACTACAGTCCTGAAAATCAGTGCAACTATGGTTTTGGTTTCATACAATCCACCTGAATTGATGTAAAAGAGCAATCCAACAAAGGCGAACAACAGCACTGCGGTTGATGCCAGAAGCAAGGGCAGGGTCCATCGTTTCCTTTTTATAAATCCATATACTGCCGGCAGATAGAGTAAACTGCACAACCAGTTGGCCCAAACCACCCCCAGAACGTAATTGCCTTCCTGTTCCCTTACATTGAAGAGGTCAAGGAAAATTGAAGTACTCATAAAGAGGGTGGATAATCCGAAAACAGCCAACAGTGCTGCAAGGATATACGGGAGTACTTTCCTGTTTTTCATGTGTTTGTGTTTTATTTTTCAGAGGTGTCCGGGCTGCGAAAAAACAATTTCACTAATGTGAAATCCGAAAATATATTAATCAGACCGATTTATTTTGTTTGCATTAAAGTAAGCATGCTTTGTACCATATTTTCACCATTCCGCTCAATGTCGAACTGAAAATTGGCTACCCGCCATTTGAACATCTGGAGTTTAAATGCGCCCATTATTATATGGATGAGCTCGTCGGAGGTAATGGTATTCGTAAAATCCCCTTTTTGCTGGCCTTCCATGATTATAGGCATCAGGTGCTTCATTTTTACGCTCAATACTTTGAGAATGGCTGCATTAACCCGTTGGCTCTCCTCCATCAAACCATCCGAAAACACAGCTACCACAAAATGCGGGTTTTGCTTAAAAAACCGGATCTGTTCGCGGAAAAGGGCCATGAATTTCTCTTCGGGTGATTTAGATACCGGAAGATTGCTCAGCCGCTTATCGGCATCATCTGACAAATAGTTGAGCATGGTAACCACAATATCTTCCTTGCTGGCGAAGTGCCGGTAAATGGCACTTTCAGAGAAATGCATCTCTTTGGCCAGGTTTTTTATGGTCAGGCCGCTTACGCCCGAAGTGGTTAGGGTGCGCCCGGCAGCTTCTATAATTTGTAATTGACGTGGGGTGATTTCCATAAATTTGTATTTACGCTGTGAGTTGTTTCGAGTTCAAAAAAGAGAGGCCAAGCCATAGTACAGCACCGGTCATTGACATGGCTCCAAGCAGAACAAGTATTGGTGGAAGTCCGAAATAAACTTCCGATAAAATACCGATGGGCATTAGCAGGCCTATTATGGCCAGCCATGAAATGGCTTTGGTGTTTTTTAGTGTACTATGAAAGTGTAGCAGTAAAAAGCCAATCACAATGTTTAGAAAGGCAAAAAGATTGCCATGAACATGCGCCAAACGGCTTTCAAAGTGCTTACCAAAGCTGTAGGAATTTATCCACTCTTCTTTGCCGGGGGCAAAATCGCGGAGATAAATTAAGAAGAAACCATAGGCCATAAACAGTCCCATGATGAATAAACCAATGGCAATGTTGTTTTTACCGTTCATAGCTTGAGGTTTTACTTTGTTGTGATTAATTTGTGTTTACAAAACCCGGGTAGTATTTACCGGACGGGGTGCTTTTACCACCAGGATGCGGGCCAATGCAGCAGACTCGTTGCTGATGTAATGGACAATGCTTGCCGGACTTTCTATCAGCGAATCTACCTTGCAAACTTCACTCTCCTCGCCAATGTGAATGGTGGGCGTGCCTTCCAGAATAAAGAAGAACACATCCACCGGCGTTTTATGGGGTTTCAGACTTTCGCCCGGCTTTAGTGCCATAAGCATCGCCTGTGCCGATTCCTGGTTGTACATCTGGCGCACATCTACTTTGTGAGGGGTGTCCTTGATTGGTTGATCCTGATATTTTGTAATCTTCATTCGGTTAAAGTTTAGGTGTTTGAAATCGTAAGTGAATATTCGCTTACAAAGATAGATAAAATTTCTACCAAAACAAAGTTTTTAGGTAAATAAATTACGCTAAAGCGGTAAAAATAATAAATCGGATTCGTACTTTTACGCATACTCGATTTTTTTGTAGTGTTCATTTCCAAATTAAAGATAGAAAGAAGAAACGCTTTACCTTCTAAAAGTAAATTATTTTGACATTTATTTCTTTATTCTCCAGCAATTCAAACGACGCTTTTTGAAATGAGGGTTTGTTTGAAATGCCAATTGATTTATAATTTGAAAAGCCGATGCCTTCTTTTGGCAGAATCAAACCTTTTTTTATCTTTCCGTTAGCGTCTTCATCATGTAAGATATTTATGGCATATTTCCCTGCCGGAAGGTGCTCAAAAATTGCTTCGGACGCTCCATTTACAATCCTTGCGCTGAGCCTACGGTAGTATTTTGTATATTTTTCATCGGGAAAAGCATCCGGATTGTTATATAAAACAAACCGTACCTCTCCTTTTGAATTTCGCAAATCATTCACCTTTACCTTTAGCTGAAACGTTTTTGTTTCTTTTTGTTGAAATGAGGAAAATAGCAGCAATACGAGATGAAGTTGAACAATGAACAGCGATTTTTTCATGTTAGCCTTACTTTTATTTTATTGAATTTTTCTTTTAGTGATTACGAGCGAAATACACTACTGGTATCAAAAACATAGATAAATTGGCGTTTTTGAAGAACCCGATCTTGTTTGCCAGGTTTTTTATCATCAGATCCTGAATTCCACTTTCTGCGACCGGCCCAAGTGAAATATCATTGATTGCTTATCGATAGGCCTGCAATCAAATCTTATTTTTAATCGATGTAAAGTTAGTGAGCATTCACTTCGCAAAATTAGTTTGTTTGATAGGGTAAAAGCAAGTTTTTTATGATTTATTTTGAAAATTATTTTTAATAATATGATAAACAGTTGATTGTGAGTGAGCTTTCAAGCTGGTAAAACCTTTAATTCACAGTTGGAATATTTTTTAAACACAAAAACCCCTTTGGGCCTTAAATATTTTATGTTGGCCCCTGCCCGTCTTTCTTAATTCTAAATATTAGCTTTTTAATAACTCATCATGTGTACACAGGAATTTTTAATCAAATCAAACCATTATTTATGAAAAGCGCATCTATGAACTATTTGCATATCGGCTTAAATTTTCTTATCTTTAGCCATTAATAAAACTTACCTCTCATGTTTTTAAGATTTTCATCCATTTGCATTATCATAACAATGGGTTCAATTTTTGGTAGTATGTCCAGTAAGCTTTACAGTCAGGAAAACTATGCAGCTGCCCGGCAACGTATGGTTAAGGAGCAGCTTGCCAATCGTGATATCAAACATAAAGTCACTCTGGCGGCTATGGGAAAAGTCCCGCGTCATCTGTTTGTGCCTGAAAATGTGCGGATGTCAGCTTATAGAGACAATCCGTTGCCTATTGGATTTGAACAAACCATTTCACAGCCATATATGGTGGCTTATATGACGCAGAGCATACATCCCGCCCCGGGCATGAAAATACTCGAAGTGGGCACTGGTTCCGGCTATCAGGCGGCAGTACTGGCCGAGATTGTAGATAGTGTTTTTACCATCGAGATTGTTGAGCCTCTTGCCCGGCGGTCTGGATTATTGCTTGCCGAACTGGGTTATAGTAATGTGAAAGTTAAGACCGGCGATGGCTTTGCAGGTTGGCCTGAACATGCGCCCTATGATGCCATTGTTGTTACCGCTGCTGCTGAGGAAATTCCTCCTCCGCTTATCGCTCAGTTGAAAGATGGTGGTGTGATAGTGATTCCTTTGGGAAGACCGGGCGGATTGCAAACATTGGTGCATGCCACCCGGAAAGGCAATGAAATGATCCGCAAAAATTTGTTGCCTGTGCGCTTTGTTCCCTTTGTCAGGGAGTAAATCCATCATAATTTTATGCTTTTCATGAGCTAACCTGAGCCAGGTAGCTTGCTGTTGCTTGTTGATTAAAAAACCCGTGATTTGCAGTTATGTGTCAAAATTGTTTTGTAGGTTTGTGCTGCATTTAAACCCATTTCATCATGCGTAAAATATTCATGCTTATGTCCGTGTCCATTATCCTGGCCGGCAGTGGTTGCGGCACAAAAAAGGAACAACCCACCGAAGAGTCATCCGTCCTGTTTATCGGTAAACCGGTGGTTGAAAATGTAATTTCCCAGCTCACTGATTCTCTGGGAGCAGACCATCAATTTCGCATTGAACGCGGCGTAAACCAGGTGGCTGACTTGTGGCGCGAAAGTGATGGTTCAACCGCTGATTTTGAGCAGTTCTGCAAGCAAAATTTCGTTACTGATGATGCTGCAATTAAAACCTTGTTTGACAAACTACAACGCAATTTCGAAGTATTGCGAGGGAATTTTCACAAGATTGACCTTCAGTTGAAAGAACCCCTTCACCTTACCGGTGGAGATATTGAGCCGGTGGATATGATGTTTGGCAGCTACGATGCTTCCGCCCACCTGGACGATGACCTCTTCAACAGTAAAATAGCCTTTCTTACCGCACTTAACTTTCCTTATTATTCTCTGAAAGAGAAAACGGAACAGGGTAATAACTGGAGCCGGCTGCAATGGGCCTATGCCCGCATGGGCGACCGCTTCACCTCACGTGTACCGGCCGACATCATTCTGAAAGCTTCACAAACCCTCACCGAAGCCGATGCCTACATTTCGGATTACAACATTTACATGGGAAAGCTCCAGAATGCCGATGGTAAATTCCTGTTCCCTGCAGATATGAAGCTGATTACCCATTGGGGCTTGCGCGATGAGCTGAAATCAAATTATGCCGGCGAAAATGGACTGGAAAAACAACGCATGGTTTATGACGTGATGAAACACATCATTGATCAGAGCATTCCGCAACAGGTAATCAATAAAGATGAGTATGCCTGGAACCCGGAAACCAATAAAATATACAAGGACGGACAAGAATCCAGCGGAAACCCGGAGCCTGACACGCGGTATGCCGTACTTCTTGATAACTTCAAGGTTATGAAGGCTATTGATGCTTACAGTCCGCACCTGCCTACCTACATTGACCGCGCTTTTGAGGGTGCCATGGAAATTCCGCAGGAAGATGTAGAGAGGCTTTTTATCGAGTTTGTTTCTTCGCCTCAGGTGAAGGAAGTGGCAAAATACATCAGCACACAGCTTGGGCGTGATCTGGAGCCTTTCGACATTTGGTACAATGGATTTAAGTCGCGTGGCGGTGTGCCCGAAGACCAACTCACGGCCATCACCTCCAAAAAGTACCCTAATCCCAAGGCTTTTGAGGCTGACCTACCGAATATACTCGCAAAAATGGGGTGGAGCAAAGGCGAAGCTGATCGCATTACGTCCTTAGTTACAGTTGATCCGGCCCGTGGTTCAGGTCATGCCTGGGGCGCCGAAATGCGCAACGATCTGGCCCACCTACGTACCCGCATTGGTGAAAACGGTATGGATTACAAAGGTTACAACATCGCCGTGCATGAGTTCGGTCACAATGTGGAACAAACCGTAACCATGAACGATGTGGATTATTACATGCTTCAGGGCGTTCCCAATACCGCCTTTACCGAGGCGGTGGCCTTCCTCTTCCAGAATCGCGACCTTGAACTGCTCGGCCTTAAAAATGCCGATCCCGACAAGGAATCCATGATGGCGCTGGACAATTTCTGGTCGTGCTACGAAATTATGGGTGTCTCTCTGGTTGATATGAAGGTGTGGAAATGGATGTATGCCAATCCCACTGCCACACCCGCTCAACTGAAGGAAGCGGTTATCAGCGCTGCAAAAGAAGTGTGGAATAGTTATTATGCCGGTATCCTTGGCGGGAAGGACGAACCCATCCTGGCCATATACTCACACATGATTGACAACCCGCTCTATCTGTCCAATTATCCCATGGGTCACCTGATTGAATTCCAGGTATCCCAGCAGGTAAAAGGCAAGCCGCTGGCCGCTGAATTTAGCCGTATGTACACCCAGGGCCGCCTTATCCCGCAAATCTGGATGAAAGGTTCCGTGGGCAGCGAAATTTCTATTCAACCAACCTTAAAAGCCGCAGAAGAGGCGCTGGGGAAGTTGAATAAATAAAATTGTCAAAAGTATTTATAGCCTAAAGGCCACTTGTTTGGGAAAACGGGTGCCCTTTTTTTCATGTACATTGGGATTTATTCTGATTTTTAACCACAGGACTAAACTTTCATTACGATAAACAGAATAGATGAGAATTACACTTCATTTCATCATGCTGAAAGAAATGATTCAAAACCGTAAATTCTTCCATTATGTTGTAAATCATTCACCTGGTTGGAATCTTTCTGCTATCGTGCTTTTTATCCGGCTTTGACCAGTTCATAAGAAACCGAAAAATATTTGTCCGGCCCGAACGCTCCGGCCTGTCAAAAAAAACAGTAATATTGTTCTGCCAAAAAATTAACTATACTACCAATGATCAGATATCTATTCTTAGTTATTGCACTTACAGTCAGTTTCTTAAACCTGACCACCGCCCAAAATTTACCCGAGCACACTTCAAACCATACTATTTATCTCTTACTTGATGAACTTGCTACACAAGGTATCATTGAGCTAAATGCAGCGGTTAAGCCATATAGCCGTGACAGTATTGCCGGCAAACTCATGCAGGCCCGGTCTTCTGATAAACTTTCGCATGCTCAGCGGGGGGAAGTGGAGCGGATGCTAAAAGATTATTTCCTGGAAACCGGAACTGAACACCGGGGTATTGTTAATCTTACCAAAGAGGGGAGCAAGACTCAGGTTTCAATGCTGCCTCCTATATTCACCTATCAGGATTCATTGTTCAGGGTGAGGCTGGAACCGGTATATGGGGCAAACTTCATCAGCAACAGCAGGGGAGAGGTACGGCATACCTATGGCGGACTTGCCATGCAGGCTTATATCGGGAATCAGTGGTCGGTATGGGCCAGCCTACGCGACAACTATCAGACCAATCAGGTACTTTCGCTACCTGGTTATTTTTCTAAAGAAGAAGGCGGAAACTACAAAATTGGCGTTCAGGGACGCAGCGGTGGTGACTACAGTGAAATGCGTGGCGGCATTGCCTGGGCATGGAGGTGGGGCAGCCTGAGCTTCAGTAAAGATCACCTGCAGTGGGGCGATAATTATCACGGTTCCAATATATTGTCAGGCCGAACTCCCTCTTATGCCATGATTAAACTGCAACTGGACCCGGCCAAATGGTTTTCATTCACCTATCATCATGGGTGGTTGGTGAGCGAAGTGATTGACAGCGCCCGAAGCTATTATTCGGAACCTGAACGTTACCGGGCGGTTTTCAGACCGAAATATATTGCAGCCAATATATTTACTTTCAAACCCTGGCGCAAATTAAATGTATCTGTGGGAAATTCAGTGGTCTACAGCGACGACAACGTACAACCGGCTTACCTCATCCCGTTTATGTTTTTCAAGTCTATTGATCATACACTTACACATGGTATTGATAACCAGAACTCACAGATGTTTCTGAACATCAGCAGCAGGCAAATCAGCTATTTACATTTGTTTACTTCTGTTTACATTGATGAATTCAGCATTTCCAGGGTAGGCGATGCCAACCGGCATAATTTTGCAAGTATAAAAGTAGGTGGATCACTATCGGGATGGCCATTTAACAATATTACCCTGAGGGGCGAATATACCCGCAGCAGTCCCATCACCTATCAGCACCGGGTGAAAACCCTTACCTTTGAAACCAACCGTTACAATCTGGGCCATTACCTGCGCGACAATTCACAGGAGATTTATGCATCGCTTTCCTGGCGTCCAATAGCTGGGTTGTATGCTTGTGTCTCATTTGTTCTGGCGGAGCATGGCAACAATTATACCTATGATTTGGACGGAGCGGTTCCAGTAGATGAACATCCCTTTATGGAGACAATTACCTGGCGCAACCGAACCACCGCAATTGATGTACGATACATGCTTTGGAACAACATTTCTGTATTTGCAACCTTTACCATCAGCAACATTGCAGGTTTTGATGTGGATGGAATTTCAGCGCAGCGATATCTTAATCAATACACACCAGATCTTTATCAGGGCAAAAACAATACGTTGAACATTGGTTTTCAAATGGGGTTTTAAGTTATTGCGAATTTTAAATTTCGGATTTCGGATTTCTACCTCGAATTACTACTCAACTACTCAACAACTCAACAAATCAACAGATCACAGATCACCGATGGCCCGGTATAAAGTTGAAAATATCGGCTTCGTGCGTTCAGTTTTCCCCATGGCTGAACAATAATTTGATAAATTTGTAGTTAAATCAATTCAACCTCAACAGGCTTTGTTTGTTTATAAAGCAGTATCATTAAAACATTAGACAATTTTCGCGGATGAAATCAAGCTTTTTACGAATTGCCGCAGTTTATATTTTCAGTTTATTTTTTCTGGTTTCGGCCACTGCGCAGGAAATTGGCATAGGCCAATGGCGCGATCATTTGCCTTATCAAAAAGTTATAGCGGTAACCAAGGGTGAGGGGAGAATATATGCAGCGACTCCTTTCAGTCTGTTTTATTACGATGAGGCAGATAACAGCCTGAACCGGTTTAGTAAAATCAATGGCCTGAGTGATGTCGGTGTCAGCTCCATTCAATATCATCCGGGTTTACATACACTGGTAGTGGCTTATTCAAATGGTAACATCGACCTGGTTAAAGACGATGTAGTGTTTAATATGTCTGATATTAAGCGCAAGACTATTCTTGGTAATAAATCCATAAATCGCGTGGTGCTTATCGGTGAGGAAGCCTATCTGGCCTGTGGCTTTGGTATTGTAGTGCTTGATCTCAATCGCAGGGAATTCAAGGGAACCTATTATATTGGACCGGATGGTAGTTCCATCAACGTAAATGACATCGATTTCGACAGTGTGGACAGCACCTTGTATGCTGTGGCAGATGAAGGTATTTTCAAGGTCAATTTATATACCGCCAACCTGGCCAATTATGCAGAGTGGGAACGTGAGTTTGCACCGGTACTTCCTTCAGGACCCTTTAATCATGTGGCAGTGCTTAACCACAGGGTTTATATTAACAGAAAAGGACCCGGTTATGCAAACGATGCCATGTTTGTAAAAGTGGATGGTACCTGGATGACTTTTCAGCCCGATAATACTTCAAACCGTTTTTGTATGAACGTGTTTAACGATCGTTTGATTGTATGTAACAATCTGGCTGTAGATGCATTTCGCCCTGACGGGACGCTGGAATACCGGATATATACCTATAACCCGGGTACTATTACTCCCGCGGATGCTATTGTGGATGAAAATAAGATAATTTGGATAGGTGACCAGCTTTCCGGACTAACGCGGGTGGAAAAGCCAAACACAGGTGCAGAAAAGTTTCAACTGGATGGGCCGGAATTTAATGATGTTTATCAGTTGGCTTCTGGGGGTAACGATGTGTGGGTGGTACCCGGGGGGCGAAATACGGCATTTGGAAGTATTTATCGTAAAGCTCAATTTGCCGGATTTATTGATGGTAAATGGAAAACGGTGACAAACAAGCAGGATACCATACTCGACAGTATGCGCGATGTATTGACCATAGCTGTTGATCCCGCCAATAATAAAAGGGTATATCTCGGAACCTGGGGTTATGGCTTGCTCGAATACAATAACGGACAATTTATTGAACATTACACCGATCAAAACAGTACGCTTGAAAAAAATGTGCTCGGCGATGACTGGATTGGCATAGCCGGTTTGGCATTTGATGCTTCCAAAAATCTTTGGGTGGCCAATTCCAGCGCAACTTCTGCTTTATCAATGAAAAAGCCAAACGGGGAATGGGTATCCTACAACCTTGGGCCTCAGGCCTCAGGTATTGATCTGGCAGAACTGATGATAGATAAGCAGAACCAAAAATGGCTGCGCACCCGAACGCATAATCTAATTGTTTTTAATGATAACAATACGCCTTACGATCCCTCTGATGATCAAACGCGGCGGCTCTCTTCTGCCGCAGGCAATGGGGCTTTACCCGGGAATTTTATTCTGAGCATGGCAACAGATCGTGACGGTCAGGTATGGCTGGGCTCTGACAAAGGCGTTGCGGTCATTTATTCCCCTTCCAACATTTTTTCTAACCAGAACTTCGACGCTCAACAGGTACTGATTGCACAGGATGGTTTTGGCAATAATCTGCTTGAGTCTGAAGCGATAAATGCCATAGCCATAGACGGAGCCAACCGCAAGTGGTTTGGTACCGACAGGGCGGGCGTTTTCCTGATGTCGCCTGATGGTACCAAAGGTATTGCGCATTTTACGGAAGAAAATAGCCCATTGCTCAGTAATTCAGTTACCAGCATTACCATTACCGAGTCAGGTGAAGTATTCTTCGGAACCTCAAAAGGAATCATCTCATATCGCAGCGAATCGGCTCCGCCTCAACCTACCTACGATAACCTGATTATCTTTCCGAATCCTGTGCGTGAAAGTTACAACGGCACTATTGCCATCAGAGGGCTGGTGGAAAATACCAGTGTGAAAATTACCGACGTAGCAGGCAATATCGTTTATTCTACCCTCAGCGAAGGTGGTCAGGCAACATGGGATGGCCGGAATTTTAATGGCAACAGGGTTCAAACAGGTGTGTATCTGGTGTTTGTCACCAATACGGATGGATCGAAAACCACGGTCGGTAAAATTATGTTCATCCATTAATTGGATACCGCCGGCTTTAGTCTTCAACGGCGGGTAGCAGCACCCCCTGCCCCCAGGGTCAGGAATCCTATAATAAAGCCCAACCAATAGGTGAAACCGGTATTGTTGGCAGCGTATAAACCTACATCTGCTCCAAACAATTTTCCGATTAAAGCCAGTAAAAAGATGACGCCGTGAATAAATCCTCCGAAAAAGCCATATTCATGGGAGGTAAATCCCGCAGGCGCACAGGAGCTGAGGATAAAAATACTCAGGACCATCAGTAAACCTAACATCATCTTTCGGCGATTGTATCCCCGTCTATTGATTGTGGTGTGCATAAGGGTGATTTTATTGCAAAGATATAGCCAGGCGTTATTTTTTACAACTATTATCATAATGGAACTGTTTGAAAATTCATAATCATCTAATCATCACACTTTTAAAGTTATATTTTTTTACTTCATCATTGTAATAAGGGATTGCAACCCCTTGTTAATTTAAAAGTTCTGCTCTAAAATAAATATATGGAATTTTAATCATTGTTAATAAAATCATGCATTTTAGGAGAATGTGTGAATGTGTGATATTGATTATTAATGACTTATTAAGTTTCCGGCGGATTTCATAATATTTCAATAAAAGAGGAAAGTATTATTTTGTTTACTTTTGCTAAAGCAACTTAGTGTATTAAATACACTAAAATTTTACACATCCGGAAACCTTATTCAATTATGAAACGTACCTTCTTTTTTGGCAGCGGAATTCTTCTTTTCGCTTTTATGTTGATTCAGTATTATGCTCAGGCACAGAGTGATGGGAAAATGGTGACTGTTTATACCACTTCGCGTGACCATGATCAGCGTTTGCAACAGGTGGGCACCATTCAGCTCAAACCTATGGGTCAGCCTTTTGAAACCCAAACCTGTGTATTTGCCGATCCGCAGCATACCTTTCAGTCGTTTATCGGTATTGGTGGGGCCATAACGGATGCATCGGCAGAGACTTTTTATAAGCTGCCCATTGACAAGCAGCAACAGATCATTCGTGATTATTATAGTGCCGATAAAGGCATAGGTTACACCCTGATTCGAACCAACATTCACAGTTGTGATTTTTCGAGCGGGAGTTATACCTATGTTGACAGTATGGATATCGCATTAAACAGTTTTAGCATCGCGCACGATAAAGAGTTTCGTATTCCATTGATAAAACAAGCCATGAAGCAGGGCAGCAATGAAATGCTGATTTATGCCAGCCCCTGGAGTCCGCCTGCCTGGATGAAGGACAACAATAGTATGTTACAGGGTGGGAAATTGCAGAAGCAATATTACGCCAACTGGGCTGAATATTTTGTGAAATTTATACAGAGTTACGAAAAAGAGGGCATTCCCTTATGGGGCGTTAGTATCCAGAATGAACCCATGGCCAAACAAACCTGGGAAAGCTGTATTTATACTGCGGAGGAGGAGGCTGACTTTCTGAAGAACCATCTTGGCCCTACCTTTGAACGTCAGGGACTTTCTGATAAAAAGATCATCATGTGGGATCACAACCGCGATTTGATTTACCAGCGGGTTTCGACTTATTTTGCTGATCCGGCAGTTAAAAAGTATGCCTGGGGTATTGGTTTCCACTGGTATGAGGATTGGAGTGGAGGTGAGGATATGTATGAGAATGTTCGACGGGTTTATGAAACCTGGCCCGATAAACCCTTACTTTTTACCGAAGGTACAGCCGAAAGTTTTGACGCTTCCCGCTACTATGCCTGGGAATTGGGTGAAGAATATGGTCGTTCTATGATCCACGACTTCAATAGTGGTGCAGTCGGCTGGACCGACTGGAACATCCTTCTTGATCAATTTGGTGGTCCTAACCACGTTGGGAATTTCTGTTTTGCTCCCATTCATGGCAATACCGAAACCGGCGAAGTCATTCATACCAACAGCTATTATTACATCGGTCATTTTTCTAAGTTTATTAAGCCGGGAGCAAAACGAATGGCGGTAACTTCGAGCCGGAGCAACCTGCTGAGTACCGGTTTTGTAAATAGTGATGGCTCACGGGTTGTCGTCGTTATGAATGATACTGATAATGACACCAGCTTCTTCTTATGGATGGACGGCGATGCCGCCGAAGTGAACAGTCCCGCCCATTCTATTTCAACAATGGTGTTTTAGCCAATCCGATATTTGTCTTAGCGGTATTAAATTGTTTTACATCCTGTTTGGATGGGTTTCTTAAAAAACTCCATTCTCACAAAAAACATTTACCTTTGCCGCTCATAAAAACACAAATTCAGATCATGGCTTTTACAAAAGAAGATGTAATCAATGCCTTGCGTACGGTGAATGATCCCGATCTGCACCGCGACCTGGTAACATTAAATATGATTGAGGATGTGAAGGTTGAAGGCAAAAAAGTATCCTTCAAGGTAGTGTTGACTACCCCCGCATGTCCGCTTAAAGATAAAATCAAACGCGATTGCGTTCAGGCCATTCAGCAATTGGTCGATCCCTGGGCCGAAGTAGAGGTTGAAATGACCTCGCGGGTAACCAGCCGCAGGGCTGGAAATCAAACTTTACTTCAGGGCGTTAAAAATATAATTGCTGTGGCTTCCGGTAAAGGTGGTGTGGGCAAATCCACGGTTGCCGCTAATCTGGCTGTATCTCTTGCCCGTTCAGGTGCAAAGGTGGGGCTTATTGATGCTGACATTTACGGTCCATCCATACCCCTGATGTTTGACTTGATGAATGCGAAACCGGCAGCCATAGAGAAAGATGGCAAAACCCTGGTGGTCCCCATTGAAAAACATGGCATTAAATTGCTTTCCATAGGCTTCTTTGTTGATCCTGACAAGGCGCTCGTCTGGAGAGGCCCTATGGCATCGAATGCACTTACCCAGCTTTTCAGCGAAGCCGATTGGGGTGAACTCGACTACATGGTTATTGATATGCCTCCGGGAACAGGTGACATCCACCTTACCCTGGTGCAGCAATTACCTGTAACCGGTGTGGCCATCGTTACTACACCTCAGGAAGTGGCTCTGGCCGATGCCCGTAAGGCGGTAGGAATGTTTAATCAGGAAAGCATCAATGTGCCGATACTTGGACTTATTGAAAATATGGCCTGGTTTACTCCTGCTGAATTGCCTGAAAATAAATACTTTATTTTCGGTAACGAAGGTGGGAAAAGGCTGGCAGAAGAATACAATATTCCTTTGCTTGGACAAATCCCGCTGGTTCAAAGTATTTGCGAATCTGGCGATAAGGGTAGTCCCATAGCACTTGACGTTACCTCCCCTGTGTCGGAAGCTTTCCGCCTACTGGCCGAACGTACTGCCCAGCAAGTGGCTATTCGCAATGCTACCCGCAAACCTACCGAAAAGGTAGAAATGAAATCATAATTATCAATACCTGAAAAACATGGATAAAGATACTTTGACCGCAAAGGTTAAAAACGTAATCGAACAGATCAGGCCATACCTTCAAGCCGATGGGGGCGACATTAGCTTTATTGAACTTACCGAAGAAAACGTGGTAAATGTTGAGCTACATGGTGCCTGTGGTTCATGCCCTTTTAGCCGCATGACCCTAAAGAACGGCGTAGAAGAAGCCATGAAAAAAGCTCTGCCGCAGATAAAATCGGTAGAAGCCATCAATATTTAAGTATTTCAAAGGATGTCAAAGGGGAAGCAATGCATTAAAATGGCGTTGCTTCTCTTTTTTTGTTCATCGAACCAGGAGTACTTGGTCTTTGGTTTCCCGAATCGCTGCGCTCTCGGGATTTCGCTACGCTCAATTTGGTCTTTGGTCTTTGGTTTCTGGAATTTAGGTTCTTGGTTTTTGGTTCTCCAGGTCCCCCCGTCTCCTTGTCTCCCCGTCCCTTCTTTGGTCTTTAGTCTTTGGTCTTTAGTCTTTAGTCTTCGGCCTTGGGGTTCTGAGTTCTTGGTTCTTAGTCCTGAGTTTTATTTTAGCTTTTAGACTTTAGACTTTAGTTTATGGTCTCCCCGTCCCCTCGTCTCTATTTCTCCCCATCGCCCCGTCGCCTTGTCTCTAAGTCTCCCCGTCTCCAAGTCCCCCGTCCTCCCGTTGGTCATTGAGCGTAGTCGAAATGCCCCCGTCCCTCGCCCCTTTTATGAAACTAATACTTACCCACCACCGGCATCCTGCGTCCCATGCCAAAGGCTTTCAGTGAAACACGGAGGACAGGCGCAGTCTGATGGCGCTTCCATTCATTGGCATTTACCATTTTTATCACCCGTTTCACTACTGCAGGATCAAAGCCTTGGTTGATGACGGCTTGTTCTCCCTGTCTGAGCTCGATATAATGATAAAGAATATTATCAAGCAGGGAATAATCAGGCAGAGAGTCGCTGTCCTTTTGGTCCGGTCTCAGTTCAGCAGACGGTGGTTTTACGATGGTATTCTGCGGAATAATTTCAACATTACGGTTTATATAGCGGGCCAGATCGTATACTTGTGTTTTATACACATCGCCCAGTACCGACATGCCGCCACACATATCGCCATATAAGGTGCCATAACCTACTGCAGCTTCACTCTTATTACTGGTATTCAGCAGAATGTAACCGAATTTATTTGACATGGCCATAAGGATCACTCCCCTCACTCTGGCCTGAATGTTTTCTTCAGTCACACCGAAAGAAGTACCGGCAAAAGTTATAGCCAGACTATTTTCAATACTTTTAAACGCTTCATTTATTGGGATAATGTCGTATGGACTGCCGAGGTTAAGGGCCAGTTGTTTGGCATCAGCAATGGAATGTTCGCTGGAGAAAGGCGAGGGAAGCAGCACTGCTCGTACATTTTCCGGTCCAAGGCTCTCTGCAGCCAAGGCCATGACTACTGCAGAATCAAGGCCACCCGAAAGTCCAAGAATGGCTTTTGTGAAACCTGACTTCCTAAAGTAGTCCGTAATTCCACAAATCAGTGCATCATGAATAAGCGAGGTAATGGCTTCGCCTGCAGGCGGAACCGGAACAGGAGGTGCAGGATTCCCATACCAGCTTTCATCAATCTCAACAACTTTTATTTCTTCAGTAAAATTCGCCAATCGCTCCCTTATGTTGCCTCCGCTATCGCAAGCCATGGAATCTCCGTCAAAAATAAGTTCAGTCTGAGCCCCGGTTTGATTTACATAAACGATGGGTAGCTTATATTTCAAGGCATTTACATGGAGTACTTTTTCTCGTTGGAAAGGTTGCAGGTAATTGAATGGAGAAGCAGCAATATTGAGGATTATTTCCGGCGATTGTTTCATCAGATGGTCAAGGGGTGACCGGGTGTAAAGTGGTATCTCTTCCGTATTCCAAATGTCTTCACATATAGTGATAGCCAGTCGATGACCATTAATTACAGTCATATTTACTTCTGAAGCCGGCTCAAAATGACGATATTCATCAAAAACATCGTAGTTGGGCAGCAAACTTTTGTGTATTATTTGCTGCACTTTCCCCTCAGACAATACCCAGGCCGAATTATACAATCGTTTCCCGTTGCCTGACCGGTTCACTGCCGGAGCGCCAACGATTGCAGTAATTCCTATACATTCCGCAGCAATGGCTTGCAGGTAACTTTCTGATTCTTTAATGAATCCCTCGTATTCGAGCAAATCAAGCGGCGGATAACCGGTAAGTGCCAGTTCGGCAAATACTACTATTTCTGCCTTCTGCTGAAGTGCATCATGAATGGCATGTTTAATCTTATGGGTATTTTCTTCAAAATTACCGATATGATAATTAAGTTGTGCCAGGGCTATTTTCATGGAGAAGGGTTCAGCAAATTCAGGCAATAATTAGAACATCAGGGCAATGGCCAACTCAATAAAGTTGGGGATACCTTCATGACCTAAAGCGGGATTTACTTTATTTTTACCTTTCAGGATGTCGGTAAATCCGTTGTTAAAGTGCACACCTACTGTGATGAAAGAGCTGTTGTCGAGGGGAATATCCACGCCGGCACCAATGATCATGCTCATTTTCATCAGGTGGGTTTCATCAGAAATCTTTGTGAAGCCGCTTTTATCTACAATTTTACCCGGTATGGTTATCACATCGCGGGCGCTGGCATTCAGTCGCACTGAGATACCAACACCTACCAATCCATAAATACGGTAACCATTCATTTCATTGGTTTTCATTTTTATTGTGGCCGGTACTTCAATGTATTTCAGGCGATAACGTCTTTCTACTTTCCCTGCATCATAATTCAGCACATCGGGATACGTAAGCTGACCCCCGTGAAAGTTAAAGTTGAATCCTGAACTAAATGCATAATTACGGGCAAAATAAAAGTCTGAAACCATGCCCCAGGCAATTCCCGGCCTGATGCCTGATGATTCATAATTTTCCTGATTGCTTTTGAGCCATCCCATATTGGGGGCAAGCTTTATGCCCAGTTCAACGGATTTATATTGGGCCACTGCCGGCTGATACATGGCAGTTAACATAAGCAAAATGATTGCGGGAACCAGTGTTTTCTTCATGATATTTTGATTAGTAGTGATTTGGCGGCTCATTAAAAGAAATTATTTGTAAATATACCTGATTTAGGCAGATGTTTGCAAGATGAGAACAAATAAAAGCATTTTAGTACAACATTTAAAACCTTTAGCGTTTATCTTTTGTTTAAGCTTTACAATCAAAACCATTATTATTATGAAAAAGATTTTCTTGTTGCTGCTGTTTATCTCCGGTGGCCTGTTGGTTCAAGCTCAACTCGTTCCCGGTTTTACTTTCGGGCCGAAAATTGGGGCTACCTTTTCAAAGTTTACCACAGATCAGGATCAAATCAAGGATGAACTTAAAACCACCTTTCATTATGGCGTCTTTGTCCGTATGGGCGAAAGCGTGTACTTTCAGCCAGAACTTAATATAATGACCCGCAATGCCAATCTGGAAAGTGCAAATCAAAGCGGGACTATCAAAATGACTTCACTGGACGTGCCTTTATTACTTGGGGTAAGGGTGTTGAATCTGAAGCTCTTAAATGTCCGTGCAATGGCAGGTCCGGTTGGTTCGATGACTGTTAGTAAAAAAATAAGTTTAACTGATGTTGATCTGGACCTAAAGAAGGACGACCTTAAAAGCCTGAACTGGGGCCTGCAGTTTGGTGCAGGCGTGGATGTGCTCATATTTTCGCTGGATCTTCGCTATGAAATTGGGCTAAATGATGTTTCAAAGCTCGATGGATTTGATCTTAAAAATAACATGTTCACGGTGGCTCTGGGATTCAAGCTGATGTAATTTTTCTATTGATGGCTTCAACACACCCCTTTGATTTGTTCTCAGGGGTTTTTGTTTTTAGGTAAAAGCTTACAGGCTTTGGTTATTTTTGCTAAATAAAATGAATACCGGATTCAGGTTTTCGGTCTTTAAACGGAATGGTATCATGAAGATAAAGTTAAATCTCTTGTTTATAATTATCATGCTGGCTTCCTGTGGTGGAAACCAGGAGAGTGTGAATAAATCAGATGATTCAATGATTCATCGTTATGAAGTAGCTCTTTTTTCCATGGACATGGAGGATTTTAAAACAGGCCTGGAGCAGATTGCTCCAGAATATCGGATATTCTTAGGCGATAATTACCTGGAACCCCCGGCGCTGGACCAGCTCAGAGCTTTCGTTATGGACCAGCAGAATCAGGATATCTATCAGGAGGTCATCAAACAGTATCCTCAGCTAAGCTGGCTTTCACCTGCTTTGTCGGAAGGCTATGCGCGAAGCAGCCATGCACTTAAATTCTTTATAATTCCCGATACCTATACTTACATTTCGGGCTTTGATTTTCAATACCCCATAAAATATGCCGATTCAGTGATGATTATTGCCCTGGATATGTATCTGGGGCAGGATTATGAAATGTATAAGAAGCTGGGCATACCCCTCTATATTTCACAACGCCTTACGCGTGAGCACATATTACCAGATTGCATGAAGGAAATTGCTCTTACACGAATTCCTGAAAAGCAAGGCACTTATTCACTGCTTGAAGCAATGATAGAACAGGGAAAAGTCTTATATTTTACTGATGTTACGCTGCCTGATGTGGCGGATAGATTAAAAATAGGCTTTTCAGAAAATCAACTGCAATGGTGCAGTAGCAACGAATCTAATTTGTGGCAATTTATGGTAGAAAATGAATTACTCTATAGCAGTGATGCCAAAGCCATGAGCATGTTTATGGTGGATGGGCCGTTCACTTCCTCTTTCTCCCCGGATTCACCGGCCCGCACCGGTGCGTGGATGGGCTGGAAAATTGTGCGCACTTACATGAAAAATAATAATGTAACCATCGAGCAGTTACTTGGCAATGGCAACGCGCGTGAAATACTTGAAAAATCGGGATATAAGCCTCCGCGTAAGTAGAAGTTACAGCTTAATGTCCCTCAATTGCATCCTGAGGTGAGATTTTCGCAATACATCAAGTTTTTCTTCACGGGTCATAATGGCCCAGTTCGCAATCTCATCAAGATTGCGAAAACAGCCTACGCACATGCCGTCTTCGTCGAGGCGACATATCATTTTGCAGGGAGATTTGGGAGTGTTGTTGTTTGAGTGAGGTTCCAAAGACGTGGTTGTTTAAAGGATATAAACCTTACTATTATATTTTTGTTCAGTATCGGAAAGCATGTGAAACGACCATTACTCATCATGAATTCAATCCAGGCCTCTACCTGGACATTCATCCGATTTCAGCTAAAATATAAGAATGCTGATTTCTTAGAGAAACTTTCTTAATTTTACCATCGTATTCTGAAAGATTGATATGCTTGTTAAAACATTTGGTAGCGCAATAATTGGTATTCAGGCAATACCCATAACTGTTGAGGTAAATATTGATACCGGAATTCAGTTTTTTTTGGTGGGTTTGCCTGACAGTGCAGTAAAGGAGAGCCATCAGCGCATTGAAGCTGCACTGCGGAACAATGGCTATCGCATTCCCGGTAAGAAAATTGTAATTAATATGGCGCCGGCCGATATCCGGAAGGAGGGTTCTGCCTATGACCTCACGCTGGCTGTTGGCATACTGGCTGCTTCAGAGCAGATTAAGCCGGACAGGGTTGGCGATTATATTATCATGGGTGAACTATCGCTGGACGGCGGATTGCAGCCTATCAAGGGGTCTCTGCCCATTGCCATTGAAGCCCGTAAAAAGGGATTTAAAGGATTTATATTACCCAAACAAAATGCCCGCGAAGCTGCCATCGTGAGTGATTTGGAGGTGTATGGTGTGGAAAATATCTTAGAGGTTATTCACTTTTTTAATGATGAGGGTACATTGGAGCGGGAGATTGTCAATACCCGTGAAGAATTTTATGCCCAGTTGAACGATTATGAATTTGATTTCAGTGACGTAAAAGGTCAGGAGAACATCAAGCGTGCATTGGAAATTGCTGCTGCTGGCGGCCACAATGTTATTCTAATTGGCCCGCCAGGTTCGGGCAAAACCATGCTTGCCAAGCGCTTGCCCAGCATACTGCCTCCGCTTAATCTGCATGAAGCTTTAGAAACTACGAAAATTCATTCGGTAGCCGGAAAAATGAACATGGAAGCTTCCCTCATATCGGTACGGCCTTTCCGCAGCCCGCATCATACGATTTCTGATGTAGCACTCGTCGGAGGTGGGTCTAATCCTCAGCCTGGTGAAATTTCCCTGGCCCATAACGGGGTGCTTTTCCTTGACGAATTGCCTGAATTTAAACGTACGGTGCTCGAAGTGCTCAGGCAACCGCTTGAGGACCGCAAGATAACCGTTTCACGTGCGCGCCTGTCCGTGGAATACCCGGCTAGTTTTATGCTGGTTGCTGCCATGAACCCCTGCCCGTGTGGCTTTTATAATCATCCCGATAAGGAATGCTCTTGTGCACCCGGCGTAGTGCAGAAATACCTCAATAAAATATCAGGGCCTTTGCTCGATCGTATTGACATACACGTAGAGGTGGTGCCTGTCCCCTTTAGGGAGTTGACCGATACAAGGTCGACCGAAAAAAGTGATTCCATCCGGAAAAGGGTGGTAAAAGCCCGCGACATACAGGAAGAACGTTATAAAGAGAATAAAGGCATTCATGCCAATGCACAAATTACATCAAAAATGCTTCGGGAGATTTGTGCAATTGACAATACGGGCCATGAATTGTTGAAAACGGCCATGGAAAAATTAAGTCTTTCGGCACGGGCGTATGATCGCATATTAAAAGTGGCCCGTACCATTGCCGATCTCGATGAAAGTGAAAATATACGTCCCGACCATCTGGCCGAAGCCATACATTTCCGTAGCCTTGACCGTGAAACCTGGGGAGGATAATTATTAAATCATGCGCATGAAAATACTATTTATGGCGTGGAGCTACCTGCGCTTCCTGATGAAAGCCAAAACCAAACATGCGGTGCATTCGCCCTTTGTGTATGACTTTGTTACTAAAGTGCTCGAAGATCATTCTCACTCCAAGGATTATAATATTATTGAACGACAGGTCCGTGTACTCAGTCGAAACCATAACGCTATTGAAACTGTTGATTTTGGTTCAGTTTCGGGTAAAGCCGGATACACCACCCAGTTCCGGAAAGTAAGTCAGATTGCTTCACAGGCCGGAATCTCTCACCGGCAGGGGAGGCTGCTCTACCGGCTGATCGACTACTATAAACCGGAAAATATTATTGAACTGGGCTCTTCAGTGGGTATAAGCACCATGTATCAGGCTAAAGCCAATCCGCAAAGTAAGATGATAAGTATTGAAGGATGCGCTTCAACTGCTGCCTATGCTCAAGAAAGCATTCAGGCGGTTAAAGCGAAAAATGTAAAATTTTTATTGGGCCGGTTTGAACACATGCTTCCCAGGGCACTTCAGGAAATGGGAAGTGTGGATTATGCCTTTATTGACGGAAATCATACTTATGAACCAACCCTTGAATATTTTAACCTGCTTCTGCCCAAAGCCACCAACGATTCGGTATTTATTTTTCATGATATTCACTGGTCGACAGACATGGAACGTGCCTGGGAAACCATTCAGTCTTCGCCTGCTGTAACACTTACCATTGATCTGTTCTTTATGGGACTGGTTTTTTTTAGAAAGGAACTGACCCCTCAACACTTTATACTCCGGTTCTAACAATTATTGCTACTTTTGAACGTTTTATGCACATTAAATCAACTTTATGTCGGGGGAAATAATCCGTTTAAATGAAATCACGCGCTTTTTCAGAGTAGGTACTGAGGTAGTTCGTGCCCTTAGGGGAGTATCACTCAGCATCAACCGCAATGAGTATGTTGCATTGATGGGCCCGTCCGGTTCAGGTAAATCTACCCTGATGAACCTGCTGGGATGTCTGGATACCCCTACCAGCGGCAGCTATATTTTGAATGGCAATGATGTAAGTAAACTTGAAGATAATGACCTGGCGGAGATTCGCAATCGGGAAATCGGCTTTGTATTCCAGACTTTTAATCTGTTGCCCCGGCTTACTGCCCTCGAAAATGTGGCTTTACCCATGATTTATGCAGGGGCAGCCAAGCCAAAGCGTCTCGAAAGGGCTATGGAAGTGCTTGATAGTGTGAAACTTACCGATAGGGTTAAACACAAGCCTAACGAACTTTCCGGGGGGCAGCGCCAGCGAGTGGCTATTGCCCGTGCTATGGTCAATAATCCAAGCATTATCCTGGCCGACGAACCTACCGGTAACCTTGATTCAAAAACTTCCATTGAAATTATGGGATTGATTGAAGAAATTCATAAGGCCGGAAATACCATTATTCTGGTTACCCATGAAGAAGATATTGCCCGTCACGCTCACCGTATTGTCCGCCTATCCGACGGCCTGGTAGCATCGGATGAAATAAATAAGGATATTCGCACCATAAATTACTATCAGACCCATTGATCAATTATCGGTGAACAAAGATTAATAGCTGGTGTTTGATTGCATACCAGCCTGAACCGATTTAAATCCTATCCTTATGAATGCTGATTTTAAGATTTACACTAAAACAGGAGATAAGGGCGAAACTTCTCTTATTGGTGGAACCCGTGTTCCCAAATACCATGAGCGTATTGAGGCTTATGGTACCCTTGATGAGCTGAACTCTTTTATTGGAGTGGTGCGTGATCATGACATTGGTGTGGAAACCCGTGAATTCTTGTGTTGGATTCAGGACAGGGTTTTTACAGCAGAATCATTGCTTGCTGCTGATCCTGAAAAATCTACCGGCACACTGCCTATGCTTTTCGATGAGGACATTACAAAACTGGAGCAGGCTATTGATGCAATGAATACCACTTTACCGGAATTGAAAACCTTTATTCTTCCCGGAGGTCATCCGGTAGTTTCATTTACACATGTGGCACGGTGTGTGTGCAGAAGAGCTGAAAGGCTTACCATTAAAATGGTAGGCAATAATAGTGCTACACTTCAGGGCGACCTTGTTATCAGGTACCTGAATAGACTTTCTGATTACCTTTTTGTGCTTGCGCGAAAATTTACCGTTGACAAGAAAGCCATAGAAACTCCCTGGAAGCCGCGTAAATAAACGGTAATTAAAGAAAAAATAATCTATTTTTTTTTCACTTGCTTTTGAATTTAAAACTTTTACTTTTGCAAAAAATAACCTTTAAACTATTATACTGATGTACTGGACTTTAGAATTGGCTTCAAAACTCGAGGATGCCCCATGGCCAGCCACAAAAGAGGAATTGATTGACTTCAGTATCCGCTCTGGCGCCCCGATGGAAGTTATTGAAAATCTTCAGGAAATTGAGGATGAAGGGGAGGCATACGACAGTATTGAAGACCTTTGGCCCGATTATCCATCTAAGGAAGACTTTTTCTTCCATGAGGACGAATATTAAAAATTTACAGCCGCCTGTGCGGCTTTTTTTATGGCCGAAATTTTGATATCTATGCTAAATAATTAAGTCAGGAACTTATTATTACCAGAAATTTAAAAGACTTTAAGTCTTCCGTTCTTCCGGTAATGACGGCAAGGCAATTTTTGGAAACAATCAAATAAACGGTAGGACGCATAAACTAAAAGACAAGCCGGTGAGCGGACTCATCCTATCTATGCCCTGTGCCGTTGACTTTCTATGCACATGACTAAAAAACTCAGCTTACTTAAGCATTTAGTCTAACAATTCATACAAGTAATTATTTTCATAAAAATATAGTGGATAAGTATGTCCACTAATAAATCATTATGATTATCTTTGTATCCTGAAATACAAAATGAAGCATTTGAAAGCTAACAAAAACAGCCTGAAAGCTTCTTTACCTTTAAAACCCAAACAACATGAATATTCAAAAAGATCAGATTATTGGCGAACTGGTGGCTCAGGATTACCGTGCTTCATCGGTTTTTAAAAAATACGGCATTGATTTTTGCTGTCAGGGTAATACTACCATTGGAGATGCCTGCCAAAAAAAAGATATTGATACCGAACTCGTACTAAATGATCTGGAAGCCATCTCACAGTCAAACAATGCCGGAACCATTGATTTTAAATCGTGGCCGTTGGATTTACTGGCTGACTACATTGAAAAGAAACACCACCGCTATGTGGAGGAAAAATCTCTCGAAATTAAGCCATACCTGGATAAAATCTGTCAGGTTCATGGTAGCCGCCACCCGGAATTGTACGAAATAAATGAGCTGTTTACCGCCTCTGTCGGCGAACTGGCCAAACACATGAAGAAAGAGGAACTGGTATTATTCCCTTTTGTCCGCAAGATGGTAAAAGCCCGACAAAACGGATCATCCGTGGATGCCCCACATTTTGGAACGATTCAAAATCCCATACAGACCATGATGGCAGAGCACGACAACGAGGGCGAACGCTTTCGTAAAATTGAGTCCTTGAGTAAGGACTACACACCACCTGAGGATGCCTGTAATACTTACCGGGTAACCCTGTCACTGCTCAAAGAGTTTGAAGACGACCTGCACCTGCACATTCACCTGGAGAATAATATCTTGTTCCCAAAAGCTGCCGAGATGGAGAAGGCGCTGAATTAGTGATTAGTGATGAGTGATTTGTGATCTGTAATCAGTGATCAGAAATCGGTGAATGGTGATCAGTAATGGTCAAAGTTCACCGATTTTTTGGTGTCGGGAAAATTTAATCAATTCTAAGATTTTACTAATACAGTCCCGGCATCTCCTCCTCTCGATTTCATGTTTTTTTTGATTTTGATACAGGGATTCATATGGAATTTAAGATAAAAGAATGATTAAACGTATATATTGCAATGCAATTGCATAATATACGCCACGACGATGAAATCAAGATCATTAAGAGAGGTTATTATACAGAAGAACCAGCATAAGTTTGGCCGGATCATTATACTGTCGGGGGCAAGACAAACAGGGAAAACTACCCTTGCCAGATTAACCTTTCCTGATTATACGTATATTTCTATCGAAGTTCCACTACGCGCGAGCCCTTCACTCGTTTGAGCGCAGCTCAATGGGCAACGCAATATCTAAACGCCATACTTGATGAGGTTCAGAAAGAACCTGTACTTATCGAAAGTATAAAGTCGGTGTACGACCAGTTTGATTCAACCAAATACATATTATTGGGTTCCAGTCAGTTCTTGCTACTTAAGCAGGTAAAGGAAAGCCTTGCCGGCAGGTGTACCATATATGATGTAATGCCACTTACCCTACCCGAAATAATGACCGATGAATGGGAGACACAGGTGCCATTGTTTTTATTTAGAAAATTAACATTGGGTGAACCATTACCTGAACTTTTGTCTTCCTTCCTGCTTTCTCCCAAACATGCCAAAGCCATCCAGGCATTTAATCATTATCTGAATTTTGGCGGCTATCCGGCTGTTGTGGATACCAGCCTGAGCGATGACGATCGGAGGGAGTGGCTTAGCAATTACATCCGCACTTATCTTGAAAGAGACATACGTGATTTGGTCGATTTCAGAGACCTGAAACCTTTCGTAAAAACGCAAAAGGCCACAGCCTTATTAACCGGCACTTTGGTGAATTTTTCACAGTTGGCGCGTGAGGCTGATATTGCCGCAAATACGGCCCATCGCTTTCTCAACTATCTGGAACTAAGCTACCAGGTCATCCTGTTGAAGCCCTGGGCCAGAAACAACCTGAAGCTGATCAGGAACGACTTTGCATAATGATAAATCATAACTCTGGCTTTAATGAATGAATACTCAATGGAAAATGAGATAGAGCGGCCAGAAATGACCACTCGTTTTTTTCATTAAAGGAGGTTAGGAATCTCGTCCGTATCGGATGGTTGGAGGATGGATAAACCCAGGATTCTGGGAGTCAGATTCTCTCCGGGTGGTTCTGATTTAATTAATTTACAGGCTTTTTCAGCGGACTTTAATTGACATTTATTTGCACTTTCAACCAGCCTTTTATTAACAGGCTGAAAGTAAGTCACTTCAGGTAAAACCTTTTTCAGAGAGAAACTAACGGCAGGGACTTCGCCATTCATATTGCCAGTAACAATAAACTGACAATCAGGGATATCCTGAACTTTTTGCGCTCTGTCTGCGTCTTTTAATGAAACAAGCATTAAGGCAAAAAAGGCAAAAACTAAATAAAGCAGTCCCGTTTTCATTGGTACAAACTTATATGAATTAATCTATATTCGCACACAAGCATGAAAAATACATACAGGCCTTACTTGTAGATTGGCATGTTTTATTATTGGCCTGAGTTTTAGTAAAAATCAGGTATTTTTGGACAAAACATAGATGACAAACGGAAATCATGCAATACCATGTCTAACTGGGGCGTTTAATCTGCAACAGTATTGCCTGACATACGCTGGTATAAGGGCTAATATTACTTTCATTCTCTCAATTTTTCACTTTTCCCCTCCCCATCTTTTCGTACTTTCGCAATTCTATTCGCATTGTAATGAACGCTGCCTTTTTCTATAAACACCGCCTGGCTTTATTGCTGATTGTTTCAGCGGTAATCCGTCTGTTTCTGGCTACGTTTATTGAATTGGGCAATGATGAGGTTTATTACATCAACTACGCGCTTTATCCCGACCTCAGTCATTTTGACCATCCACCCATGGTGGGCTGGTTTATTCAGTTGTTTAGTCTGAACTTTCTTTTTGATAGTGAGGCTTTTATCCGGATGAGTGCAGTAGTAGCCGGCACCCTGAATACGTGGCTTATTTACCTGATTGGCAAACAATTAAAAGACGAACTTACCGGCTGGTACGCTGCACTGCTTTATACTTCCTCTATTTATTGCTTTATCATTGCCGGCACTTTTATGATGCCCGATGCACCACAAACGCTTTTTTGGCTGGGCAGCATTTATCTGATGATCAGATTGATAAAAGTGGGATCTGACAGTAGGACAGGCAGTAAATTCATGTTGCTTGCCGGGATAACTGCCGGACTGGCCCTACTTTCAAAATATACTTCTATTTTCCTGTTTTCCGGATTGGGCTTTTATATTCTGCTTTTCAATAGAAAATGGTTGGGAAAATGGCAAACTTACGCCGCACTTTTCATCGCATTCCTGCTTTTTCTGCCGGTTGTTATCTGGAATAACCGTTATGATTTTATCAGTTTCAGCTTTCATACCGAGCGCGTTGAAGTAATACAAACCCTGCTGCGCTCCGACCTGTTTGCCATTGAATTGGGCGGCCAGATTTTTTACAGCAACCCATTTGTATTTGGGCTGGTGGTAGCCGGCTTAATTGCTTTCTGGAAGGGCCGCTTCAGCGAAAGCAAAGCTGAAATCAGCTTATTGCTCACCACCGCTCTTCCGATGATTGTGCTTTTCCTGGCCTTTTCGCTGTTCCGTCGCACCCTGCCACACTGGACCGGGCCGGCATATATGACACTTATCCCGCTGGCAGCACTTTATTTACGAAACTTTACCCTGAAAGGTCGCGAAGGGAAACGGTTTCCTCCGATGATTAAAAGCGCACTTGGATTTTTGGTTTTGCTTATTACTGTCGCCTTGCTTCAATTCAGCCAGGGATGGTTTTTAAATAAGGGCATAAACCCGGAAACGGGGAAACGCCTCGGAATTAAGGACATTACCCTCGACATGTATGGCTGGGAGCAGTTGCACGATGGTTTTATGCCGGTTTATGATCAGGACACCGCTTCAGGTCGCATGAGTAAGGATGCTGTGATCCTTCAGCAACGCTGGTTTCCGGCCGCCAACCTTGATTATTATGTGGCCCGGCCGCTTGGCATCACACTCCTCACCCTTGCTGACATAGAACGCACCCACAAATATGCCTGGATTACCCAATATCGCGGTGGTTTCCATTTAGGAATGGATGCGTATTACTTCTCTTCAAGCTACGATTTTTCCGATCCAAACGGACAATATGCTGATTACTTTACATCCATTGAAGCCCCTGACACCATTCCCGTTTACCGCAATGGATTGCTGGTAGAATATCACTATGTGTGGAGGATGAAAGGGATGAGCAGGATTTCGGATTTCGGATTTCAGATTAAAGCTACTGAGGGGGAATAAATGAACGAGACCATTCGATTTGTCTTGTAGATTTTAGTTTTCATGAGATAGAGATGAGAAGTTAGATGTTAGTAGTTGGATGTTAGATGTTAGAAGTAGAAAGTTCTGGGTTCTGGGTTCTGGGTTCTGGGTTTCGGGTTCCGGGTTCCGGGTTCCGGGTTCGCTTGTCTCGTGAGAGCATAGCGATAACGAGAGGGTTCTTGGTTTTGGGTTCTTGGTTCTTGGTTCTTGGTTCTCTTGTCTCGCGAGAGCATAGCGATAACGAGAGGGTTCTTGGTTTTGGGTTCTGGGTTCTTGGTTCTCTTGTCTCGCGAGAGCATAGCGATAATGAGATAACTCCCCTTATCCCCATTTCTCCCGGTCCCCTTGTCTCCCCGTCCCTTTGTCTCCCTGTCGCCCCGTCCCCTTGTCTTTTTAGTTCCGGGTTCTTTGTTCCGGGTTCCGGGTTCCGGGTTCCGGGTTCCAGGTTCGCTTGTCTAGTGAGAGCATAGCTATAACGAGAGGATTCT
>JAVEQP010000148.1:0-6274 GCA_034007585.1 Lentimicrobium sp.
CAGTTACATCGGGAGTCGTGGCTACCTCATAAGTTGCAGCATAATCACAACCAAGATCATCAGTAACATTAAGTGTGTAATTTCCGGCGGTTAATCCTGTAATATCATTATTGCTGCTGGAGAATCCGTCAGGACCAGACCAGGAAACCGTATAAGGGGCAGTACCACCGGTAAGGGTAAGGTTTATGGCTCCGTCATTTTCATTGGGACAGGAAACAGTTGAAACTGTAGCAACAACTGAAAGTGCTGTCGGCTGTGTTACTTCCAGATTTCCTAAAGTTGGCGTACATCCGACACTGCTTTCACTCACGCTCCAAACGTAAACACCGGCAGGAATGTTGGTGAAAACTCCATCATTAATCTGGCTTACGCCATTCAGGGTATAAGTTAAAGGTGCATGTCCACCAATTGCAGTTATGGTTACAGTGCTTGTTCCACCGTTACAGGCAATGGGTGAGAATGCAACGGAAACACTTTCGAGGGTACAGCAATTATCGGCCAGATTTACCGTAGATGAAGCGCCCGGAGTTGTAATAATCTGATCTCCTGTACCATCACCATCCATATCGGCATAGGCAATGGCTTCAGCGGTATTGGTATGGGAACCAGCCAAAATATCGCTATTCGTAATGGAATAAGTGACACCATAAATCCAGCTTTCACCTGCATCAAGTACGCCATTGGTATTGCTGTCTCCACTGATATAATCAGGGCCGGCAGTTGCAGTTGCATCAGTAATTTCGGGAGCATACAGGGCAACATTTCCATTGTTTGTAAATGTAATCGTATAATTTACTACATCGTTTTCATAACAATAAAACATGTCTGCTGCTGTTTTGGTCAGCGTTGTGCTTGCCCATTGTGCATACAATACATTGGGAAGTTCCGGGCTGTTGTTCACTATAATACCTGCTCCGGGAGCAACAGCAACACCAGAACCATTGGCAGCAGTATTCCATCCGGCAAAGGTATAACCTGAATAAGTAAACGTATTTGCGGGCAATGCGATATGGGTAACATTGTTATCCAACTCTAGAACAACGTCATCTCCATTGCCTCCATTGGCTTTATAGGTAAGCCCAGTTTTTTGAGTTACATTTTCCCACTGAGCGGAAAAGGTCATATCTCCGGTTATCGTATGATTGTTGTTGGGATAAGCTTTGATGCCGTTCTGATCGTTCCATCCGATAAATACTTTTCCTGCAGGAGGAACAACATCGGCGGGTAAACCTGCCACACATGCACCGGCACCCAGATGATATATATTGTCATCGGTGGGAACAGTGCCTGATGCTCCATTTAAGGAATAAGCAACAGAGTAAGTATGCTCATTCCAAACCGGGAACAGTTCAAACTGAAAATAAACGGCCATACCAAAATCGTAAGGCACAAACAAATCTCCAACATACCAATACCAGCCTACAAAATCATTTTCATCCAGGCCGGCAGGAATCTCATATTCCAGATCGTTGATGTCAATGGTTGACCCATAAGGAACGGGGATCTGCACCATATTATTGGTGGAACCCGGGTTTTGCAACACCTGATGGTTGATGATAAAGAAGGTAGGAGCGGTCCATTTGGCATACAAAACAAGATTGTGTGCAGGCATGGTTTCACCGGCAAAGTTAAATTTGGTTTCAGCAGAAAACACGGGAGTTTCATACCAGCCGCCGAAAGTATAGGTGATGCCGTCCACTATCCGTGTAGTAACATCTTCAACATAACCGGCAGGGGCTTGATTCTCAACACTTGCTTCAAAAGCAATGGCTGCGGAT
The DNA here is from genome assembly GCA_034007585.1 of Lentimicrobium sp. GTDB lineage: Bacteria > Bacteroidota > Bacteroidia > Bacteroidales > Lentimicrobiaceae > Lentimicrobium. The sequence continues at coordinate 1,779 of JAVEQP010000148.1, forward strand.
ATTACGGGTGCACCACCATCCATCGTATTAAAGGTGATGTTGTAATTATTGCGGGTATAATAAATTGTTCCTGTGCGTTCAGGAGTACCTGAATTCAGGGGCTCCCACTGATTCAGATTGGTAACCGTAAATCCTTCAATGGCTATACCATCTTCAATCGAAAACTGAAAGTTACCATTTCCTGCAGCATAAAAAACGTAGTCATCATGAATAGTGATGTTGGTATTTTTTTCCATATAATGGATGGTAAAGGGGGTGTTCCCCGAATATTCTCCGGAAATGGTCAGATTTTTATTCGGCATATCGGGCGCCTCAGAATAGGAAGTAGTACTTCCACGGGCAATCAGCCAGCGGTAACCGGGATTGGCATTTACAGCAGCATTGTACCATAGAGCAGTGCTTTGACCAAATTTAACAGGCGTAGCGCTGATAGTTATCCATTGATTGCTGCTGTTTTTATATTCTACTGTGAATGTCCATACATTCCGGTCATAATATACATTCTTAACTGTACTGCCATCACCCTTTACGTTTACATTGTTGATGGCTTCATTTGTTTTTACCGTATTTAGTGTAAAACCGGTATAACTTAGGGTTTGGAAGCTTGCAACACTTCCGGTAACACCGGTTCTACTCCGGGACTCAAAGTAGGCATATTCATTGTCACCGGCATTCTGTTGCCAGTAAACCACGGTATAATTAACTGTTTGAGGAGTCCACACGGCATACAGGGTTTTGCTTCCGGTTATCGGACTGGAAAAATTAAAGGCAGGGCCACCAATGGTTTCAGACCAGTGTGTAAAAGCGAACCCTATTTTAGTAGGATTAACCGGTGGAGTTGCATTTTGCCCATCTATAATATATTCCGGCATCAGGGGTGAACCGCCCTGGGTGTTAAAAGTGACTACCCATCTGTCAGTCAAAACAGCATATAGCGTAGTGTTGGCAGTTATGCTGGTGTTGAAATTGAAAACAGGACCATCAACGGTAGCAGACCAGTGCGAAAAAACTTTTCCCGGCACATTAATCACCAAAGGTATTCCTGATGCGGAGGTGGTGGTTGCTGGTGGCACTACATCTTTGGTAGCAACCAGCTCGCCATTATAATTAAAAAACACATACCATACATCTTCAAATTTCGCATTTACGGCATAAGTGATGGTGGCAGGAACTGAAACTGCCTGGTGAAAAGCTACGGGAACGGTCTGGCCCTGAACATACCAACCGGTAAATCTTTTTCCTGTTGGAGCAACCGGCATTTCCGGCTCAAGCAATGATTCACCATTCAGTACAATCTGTGTTTCTTCGAGGATGCCATTCACCAAAAAATTGTACGTAGCCGTTTGAGTGGTACCTACAACGTAAACAGAAAAATGTGATGTTTTAAATTGAATATCTTTTGGATGAACATTGGCGTATTGCGCAACTGCCATTTTTTCCTGAGCTTTCGCTGCAGGGTATTTTTTTGAAAACGAGAAACCATCCTGATTTGAACTTTCGGCATGCAATACCACCAGCGATGCGTTATTGGCCGATTCAAGTCCTGAGAAACTGACCGTAACTTCGCCATTGGGCTGAATTTCATGGCCCAGCCTGTCAAACAAAGTGATGTCATAATACGATGCCTGGCTCATGGCGATACCACTATTCTGCTTCAGCGACCGGACATATACTTGTTGTTCCATGCCTGATAACAACTTAACCCTGAGTTGTGTACCTTCAGGCAAAACGCCTTCCGTGGCATGTACGCCAACGGTTACTTCTCCGCTTTTGGCGGTTAAATTAACTGCCGGAGACTTACAGTGAATCGTTGCTTTTAGTGTGCTGTCAGCCTGGGAAATTGGCTGAGCATTGACACCTGCCATAAGTAATGTGCAGAATACAAGGGTTAAGAAATGCCTGGCAACCTTGCTGAGTGTAATGGTTTTCATAATAGAATGATTTGTTATACCGTTTCTGTTGTTTTCCCATATTTTACTGCCTGGCAGCAGGTGTTCACTGATTTTTCTGGTCCCTGTCCCCTTCAAATCCCCCCGAATCTGATGATGACTTCGTTTTGTAATCTCTTTAATGATTGTTCAAAGAGCGTACTTTTTGTGACCAAATAATTTCATAGAACTTGACGCAACAAAAGTAGAGTCAAATTAAAGGGAGCGCAATACGGTTATATACCCCATTTTAAAAAAGGACCATAAGTATTAATGAGTAGAAATACGCATACAATACGCTTAAATACAATATGCCGGCTATCCCCTTTAGTTTGATTTTTTTGAATTGCCATTTTTAACATACCTTTTCCGACTAATTGCAATTATCAAAATTATAATTAAAAAAAAATATATTTGATTGATATACAAATCATTGCACAATCATGTTTGGAAAATAATTTGCAGGAAAGGCTGAGAAACTCCGCAATTCAGCATGGTATGGAAAGCTATCTACGTATATTCCACCGGATCCCGAAATGGGAATGACTAAGTCTTTTTTTCGCTTGCCTGTTTTTATGAAAAGCAGAATAATCTTTGGCACTTTTTAAACAAATTCATCCGCGCTGCAGTGGACTTATTGAAATTACGTGCCTCGGGTCAGCACTATCCAGACGAATTCCCTGCCCTTCCTGTCAGGCGGGCCTAAGATTACATCTGGAGATGGATACTTTTATTGTAAATTAAGGGCAGGATTTCATAATATTCAACTTTATAGTTGTATTTTATAAGATTATCACCTATATTTGCATCATCTTTAAATTGCACATGACATCTAAACATGAAGTAGAAACTTACTTGAAGGGGCTCAAGTTGAAAATTGACATTTTCGGCATATTGTTTCTTGATGACCGCGGCAAAAATCAACAAACACTGCACGATTTGGAAATTTCCCCGGCCAAACGCACGGAAATTATAAATATGTTAAGGACTGAAGATTATTCGCAAGGCCCTTTAGACGAAAAGATGCATGGCATATTGCCACTGTGGATTTTCGGCAAACAGGTAAAAAAGAACGAGGTGTACATTAAAGTAAGTATGGGAATAGAAAATAGCAGCGCGGTTTGCATTTCATTTCATATTGCCGAACATCCCTTGAATTTTCCATTTAAAAAACAAACAACATGAAAAGTCCATTTACAGGTAAAGAAATGAGCATAGTAAAAGAATGGAGAACCATGAGTTTTCGCAAGGACGAATTCAAGGTGTTATTTCATGCTTACAAATGTGAAGATACTGGCGAACATTTCGAGGATGATGCATTTTCCCGGTTAAACTACAATCAATTAATAAATCAATACAGGGTAAAATACAGCATCCCTTTTCCTGAGCAAATTATTGCCATTCGCGAAAAATACAATCTATCGGCAGCAAGAATGTCTGAAATATTAGGTTTTGGCACCAATGGATATCGCCAATATGAAAGCGGGGAAGTGCCTAACCAATCCAATGCCAAATTGATACAATTGGCCGAAGACCCTCATGAATTTAAAAAGCTGCTTGATTTTTGTACCGCACTTGACCAAAAGGTTATAGAAAAAATACATCGGACTGTCGAAAATTTAATAGAAGAACAAAAGAAAAATAAATTTGAAAAGCAACTGGAGGAATACCTTTTTGGCCCCTGCCTACCAAATGCTTTAACAGGTTTTAAAGCACCTGATATAGAGATATTTTCTGCAATGGTTGTGTTTTTTACCGGGAAGCTACAGCCATGGAAGACTAAGCTGAATAAACTCTTATTCTATGCCGATTTTATGCTGCACAAACAAACAGGTTTCTCCATGAGCGGTTTGCAGTACCGGGCTATCCCTATGGGGCCTGTGCCAAACAACTTCAATAGTATTTTTGAATATTTAGCCAACAAAGGTGAAGTGGACATTTACTTTAGCAATTTTGCCGACGGTGGCACCGGCGAACAATTCAAACCAAATTCAGATAAGGTTTTTAACTCAGCACTCTTTAATGAAGCAGAATTGGAGATATTAAACGCTGTGGCAGAAAGGTTTAAAAACACCCCGACCAATGAAATCATTGAAATCAGTCACAAAGAAAAAGCCTGGATTGAAAACTGTGCAGACAGAAAAATGATTGATTATAAGTATAGCTTTGAATTGAATTAAGCGCAACGCATGCAAATCCCTTCGGTTTGTATGGAATGTCATTGCGCGGTCCCGTCAAACCTCAAAACTCAAACTGCACCACAAACCTTGTGAGCCCATCCTCATGGGTGCGCAGCGAGTAGCGCCAATTGTGCGGAGCAGGTACTTCCCCAACAAAGAGCAACCCTAACCCCTGCCCCATGGGTTTGCCCGAAAAGAATGGATTGAACAGCTTACTTTCTGCGCTGGGAAATTTGCACGCCATTCCTTATACATACTTGGATAAGAACCCCTGGTTATTTCAATCCGGCCTTTTTTTACAGATCCTTTAAATATTGAGAGCTTCGCCTGATGATCCGCCGGATAAAACAACAATACGTACACGGCAAAGCGGCCTGCCCCGAAAAAT
>JAVEQP010000043.1:0-30361 GCA_034007585.1 Lentimicrobium sp.
TTACAATACTTGCATCCCTTGGCAGGCAGTTCCTTTTTTGGTTGCTGATGTTTGCTGCTGCCCGTACTATTTTTTTGCTCTATAACCTAAATCTGTTGAGGGTAGAGGGAATCGCATTCGGGAGTGCCATGGCTTCCTATTGGCACGCTATTCCTCTGGATATTGCCACGGCAGGATACTTTATGATTTTTCCCTTGTTGCTAACGCTGATTCAGACGCTTTACAGCCCACGCTGGATAAATACAGTGAATAAAGCATACACCCTGCTGGCCATTGTTTTATATACTTTACTGGTATCGGCTGAGCTGGGGATTTATCCGGAATGGAAAACCAAAATGCCTTTTAAGGCTTTTAATTACATGTCGCACCCCACCGAAGTATATGACACCGTGGCTACGAGCATTTTTTTTACGCTTATTATATTCTGGCTGATATTTGCCGGGATCTCCTACTGGGGTTATAAAAGAATCTTTTACAGGGATTTGGTTCACGTCTCCCGATCAATAATTGTTACACTGATTATATTAATAGTTATTACACCTTTAATGTTCATTGGTATAAGAGGGGGGGTACAGCCTATACCTATCAATCAAAGCAAATCCTATTATTCTACCCACAATATTTTAAATCTGGCAGCAGTCAACTCCGGTTTTAATCTGATGATTAGCGCGATTGAGAATTACAAAAACCTGGGTCACAATCCTTTCGCTTTTTACCCTGAAGCACAGGCTGAAGAAAGGGTAACCCAGCTTTTTTATACACCTCAGGATACAACCACACTTTTTCTTACAACCCAGCAGCCGAATATTGTGCTCTTAATCCTCGAAAGCTGGTCAGCCGATCTTATTGAATCGCTTGGTGGTGAACCTGGTATAACCCCTGAATTTCATGAACTCGAAAACCAGGGCATACTTTTTACCAGACTCTGGGCTACCGGTCCGCGGAGTGAACAGGCTATGGGCAGTATTTTTGCCGGCTTCCCGGCTCATCCCATATCTTCTGTTACGGTACAGCCTGAAAAATTTGCCAAAGTGCCAACCATCACCTCCAAACTTATTGAAAAGGGTTATCATACCTCGTTTTATTTCGGAGGCCAGCTTATGTATGGTAATATTAAAGGCTTTGTACTTTACAATGGCTTTGAAAAAGTAACTGAAGGCGCCGATTTTAAAAATAAGGTAATCAGAGGCAAATTGGGTGTACATGATGAGTTTGTTTTAAGCAGACAACTTGCTGACCTGAATAGTGAAAAACAACCTTTCTTCTCCGCACTATTCACCCTGAGCTCCCATGCACCATATGATCAACCCATGGAAGAGGTACTCAACTGGGGCGAAAACGAACAACCCTATATCAACTCCGCTCATTATACCGATCGCTGTCTGGGCAATTACTTCAGAGAAGCACGCCAACAGCCCTGGTTTAAAAATACACTGTTTATTGTAGTAGCTGATCATAGTCACAATTCTTATCGCAACTGGTCGTTTACCACCCCGGCATACCACAAAATCCCGCTGCTTTTCTATGGAGAGGTAATTAAAGAGGAATTCAGGGGAAAGCAGATTTCGCGCCTGAGCAACCAGTCTGATCTGGCGGCAACCCTCATGCATCAGTTAGGACTGAGCGCGTCAGAGTTTAAATGGAGCCGTAATCTGTTAAATCCTTACTCTCCCGAATTTGCATACTTTTCCTTTGAAGAAGGCCTGGGATTTGTAGTCCCCGAAGGCCATTTTGTATATGATGCACGTATTGATCATTTCAATGAATTGTCTCTTCCCGAACCCCAAAAGGAGGGGGTAATAGAAACCGGTAAATCATATCTGCAAGTACTTTTTCAGGATTATATGGATTTATAATTGCGATGAAGTTGCCTCGTCCAAAGTCTTATTTTTGTCTCCTCAGTACAAAAGTTTAATCCTTAATTTGTTGCCTTTTTATCCTGATAGTGGCTGGAGACATTAAAAAATCAGGATTGTTTCCGAACTAAACTTATTAATCGTAATTTTGCTTAGATTTTACTAAAAAAGGGGGTTACCTTAAGTGTTGTTTCATATTAACTCATTGAACATGTGATCCGGGGAAATATTAATGTCCTTACTTACATAGTTTTCCGGTTTAGCCTGGTCAAGAAGGAAAGAAATGTTTTGTCATACCCATTCCATCATTACCAATGAAAAATAAGTTTTCCAATAAAATTAGGGCATATCTGGAGAATAAAAGCATTACCTGGCAAATGACCAATGCTATGCTGGTACTTTCATTTTTTTTGCTGATTATTACCGGCATTATATGGACCAATATAAAATCCAAAGAATTTAAGCAGGATAAAGCCCGACTGCAGTCAGCGTATATCGAAAGTCAGAAACAACTGGTTCAAACAGAGGTTAACCGGGCAATGGCTTATATCAGATACCGTCGTTCTTTAACCATAGAACAAATGAAAACCCAGTTAAAGGTCAGGGTTGACGGTGCGTGGCAAATAGCAAACAATATTTATCTTGAAAATCGTAACCATAAACCGGCTGCTGAGATTCAACAAATGATTAAGGATGCCATCAGGCCCATGCGTTTTGCCAATGAACGCGGAGATGTCTTTATTTATACTGTTGAGGGGGTCTCGGTGATGCTTCCGCGTAACCGCGATATGGAAGGGGTTCCCAGTCTTCAACATCTGGATAATAGCGGCAATTATGTTGTGCGAAATGAGGTGGACCTGCTGCACATGATCGACAATGGCTTTATTGATTATCATATTTCCAATCAAAACAAACCCGGAGACTCAGTACTGTTAAAAAGCACCTATGTTCTTAAATTTGAACCTTTTGGATGGTATCTGGGCTCAAAAGATTACCTTGAAGATTATGATCAGGAATTGAGGGCTGAAATTCTTGACTGGCTTTCGCAAGTCAGGTATGGAGAAGACGGGTATATTTTTGTAAATACGGATAAAGGGAAAGGATTGGTTTACGATGGTCGTAAAATGATTGAACCCATTGACATATATAACAGCCGTAAACCCGATTGGATTGAGACTTACAAGATGCAGCAGAAGATTTATAATACCACCCGTAAAGGTTTTATAAACTATGAATTCAGATTACTGGCATCAGATAATATAGAAACCAAAACTTCATATGTAAGTAGTTTACAGGATTGGGGATGGATTGTAGGGGCAGGATTTTATAATAGTACGGTAGCTCCGCAAATTGCTTTAATGGAACAACAATACACTCAGCTAAGACGTCAGACTTTCGTCATAATAATATTCATATTACTGTTGATTTTCAGTATTATTTTTCTAATGTCCAGGTGGTTCTCCAGACGACTAATTCGTGGCTTTTCAAACTTTAACCTGCATTTTCGCAATGCCAGTCTGTCGGGTTCCGAAATGAACCCTTCAGATTTCAATTCCCTTGAGTTTAAAGAACTGGCAAAATCTTTTAACACGGTGGCTGTCGAACTCAATCAGGCCCGTAAGCAATTGATTAAAGAGCAATCGCTTTTACGATCCTTAATTGATTCGAGTCCGGACCTCATCTTTTTTAAAGATGCCGAAAGTAATTTTGTGGGTTGTAATAAGGCATTTTCCGATTATATTGGCATTCCCGAAGAAGAGCTTGTGGGTAAAAACGACAATCATTTCTTCCCTTTCGAACTGGCTGAACAGTATAATCGGAGCGATGAGGATTTGCTAAAAACAGGTATGGCCGTCCGCAACGAACAATGGATAGTGAAATCAAATGGTATTCGGCAGCTTATGGATACGGTTAAGGTATTGAATCGCGATAAAGATGGAAATATCATTGGCATTTTAGGCGTTAGCCGCGATATTACCGACCGGGAAATCATACAGCAAAACTATAAAAAGGCCAAAGAAAAAGCTGAGGAAGCGGATCGGTTAAAAACTTCTTTCCTGGCCAACATGAGTCATGAAATCCGCACGCCATTAAACTCTATCATTGGTTTTTCCGGCTTACTCAGTGAGGCTGATGTAAACAAAGAGGATAGGGCCGAATTTATCAAACACATCAATCAGGGAAGTGAATCATTACTCAATCTGATTGATGATATTATTGATATCGCAAAAATTGAAGCTGGTCAACTTGCGGTTTCTATTGAAAAATGCGACCTGAGAGTGATGATGGACGAGCTGAATGCGGGTACGGTTGAACTCATTAAGAAAAGAGAAAAGACAAACGTTACGCTCCATCACACCACCCGATTGCCTTCAGCTTCGCAAATTATTTATACCGATCCGTTCAGATTAAAGCAGGTAATCTCGAATCTGCTGGTAAATGCAGTAAAATTTACAGATAAGGGAGAAATAGAGTTTGGAGCTTATGAACAGCATGGTTCACTTCATTTTTATGTTAAGGATACGGGTATCGGTATCTCGGGGGATCGCCAACAGTTGATTTTTGAGCGGTTCATGCAGGAGCATAAATCAGGCGCGCATCATCAGGGAGGTACAGGACTTGGCCTGGCCATTTCGAAGCATATTGTTGAACTACTCGGGGGAGAAATAAGTCTTGAATCCGAATTGGGAAAAGGCTCCACATTCTCATTCTCGATTCCCTTTACACCGGTAAATACTGAAGATAATCAGGGCAAAATCGTACATGAGAATATCCGCATTACCCAAAACTGGGAACACAAAACTATGCTTGTGGTCGAAGATGTTGACTCTAATTACAACTATATTAATGCAGCGTTATCTCGAACCGGTATTAATCTGCTACGCGCACGAAATGGCAAAGAAGGTGCTGCCCTTTGCAAAGAACGTAATGACATCAACATCGTACTCATGGACGTGGGAGTTCCGACGAAGGATGGTTATGATGCCCTGCGGACCATTAAAAAATTTAGTCCCACCCTGCCGGTAGTGGCTCAAACGTCTTATTCACGTCAATCCGGCTTGACTGATGCAGGTTTTGATGATGTAATACCCAAACCAGTTAAGCTGGTTCAGCTCATTAATATTATGAATGCATGGATAAAATAAAAGCGTGCATCTTTATAAAAAATGCACGCTTTATATTAAAAATTTTGAAACTTACTTAGGCTCGTAATGGCAGTTTTTGGGTGAGTGAATGCGCTCTTCTTTCTTTAATTTCTTAATGGCATGGTCCACCTCCTTTTTGTCCAGTCCGCATTACTGAGCAATTTCAGCACTTTTCAGCGGCTTGCCAGCTGATTTAAGCGTCTGGAGAATCATTTCAGTTGTTTCCATACTTAACTATTTATTCCAGTGAATGAACTACGATGCCACTACGCAACTTTGGCTCAAACCAGGTCGTTTTGGGTGGCATAATATTTCCGGTATCGGCAATGTGAATCAATTGGTCCAGCGAAACCGGATACAGGGCAATGGCCACTGCCATTTCACCACTGTCAACCCTGCGCTTTAATTCACCCAGTCCACGGATTCCACCAACAAAGTCAATTCTGTTGGAGGTTCTTAGGTCGGTAATACCGAGAATCTTATCCAGCACCAGGTCTGACAGTACCGTTACATCAAGCACACCAATAGGATCGTTATCATTGTAAGTGCCTGGTTTTGCAGTTAAACTGTACCATCTTCCTTCTATATACATGCTGAAAGTGTGAAGCGCGTCGGGTTTGTAAATCTCTGTGCCCATATCTTTAATTTCGAACACTTCTCCAAGCTTCCCGAAGAATTCTGCCTTGCTCAGTCCGTTGAGGTCTTTAACCACCCGGTTGTAATCAATAATGGTCAGTTGATTAGAGGGGAAATGTACTGCAAGAAAGAAATTGTACTCCTCATTACCGGTATGATTCGGATTGTTCTTTCTTTTTTCATTGCCAACCAGAGCGGCGGCAGCTGTTCTGTGGTGTCCGTCGGCCACGTAGGTATATGGTATCTTTTCGAAGAGTGTAACCAATTGCTGAATAATTCCGGTATCGCGGATTACCCAGAAATGATGACCGAACCCGTCATCGGCGGTAAAATCATATTCCGGCTTGTGATTATTCACAAACGCCTCGATTATCCTGTCAATTTCAGCAACTGCCGGATAGGTAAAGAAAACCGGTTCCATGTTGGCATTGGTAATCCTTACATGTTTCATGCGGTCTTCTTCCTTATCCTTGCGGGTAAGTTCATGTTTTTTAATGACGCCATTCATGTAATCCTCAACAGCAGCGCAACCTACAATACCATACTGGGTTTTGTTATTCATGGTCTGTGCATAGATGTAGAGGTAAGGAACTTCGTCCTGCTTTAGCCATCCGTTTTTTATAAATTTACCCAGATTTTCAAGTGCTTTATTGTAAACCTGTTCATCGTGCTCATCAATTTCTACCGGCAGATCAATCTCAGGTTTAATAATGTGGAGTAAAGAATAGTCATTTCCGGCTGCTTCCAGCCTGGCTTCCTTTGAATTGAGCACATCGTAAGGGCGGGAGGCTACCCTGGCAGCGATTTCCTGAGGTGGGCGAAGTCCTTTGAATGGTTTAAGAATGGCCATAATAGCTTAATTTTTAAAGTGGATTAATGGGAAAGTTTGAAAAATAAAAAACCGTTGATAAGATGATTTCCATTCATCCCATCACTACGGCGAGGCAAAAGTATAACTTAAATTGTAATTAGGGCATTGGCTATTGAAAATATTAATATCAGCCGTTCTTCTGAGACTAGTCAGGGTCTTCGTTGCTCATATCACTTGCCCGTTGCAGGGAACCTATCAATGCGCCAATCATTTTGGTCATTTCCATGAGTTGCCCTCTTGATTCATCTATATCCGATGGCTTCATATAGTCGAGCTTGTGGGCAAGAGTGGTATATACCACGCATTCGCGCACCGCACTTTTAGCCATCTTCAGGTAATAAATAAACTGGCTTTTATTCCGGGCCGACCCTTCGGAGATGTTCAGCGCAATGGCCTGAGCCGATAGCTGAAAACGTGACGCTATTCCTGCTGCGCTGTGGTCAGGAAACAACTGTGCCTGCCGGGTAACCCATTCAATGTAATCAAGGGATTTGTGGTAAATCCTTAAGTCTTCAAATCTGAAAAAGGTTATTGCTTTGTCGAGTTCTGCATCCATGTTTTGGTGTGTTGGTTTGGATTTGGTTGTGTTATAGTAGTTATCTCAGTATAATAAAATGGCGTTACCGCCTTTGTGTATATAAAGTCGGTAACGCCTCTAATGGTTATTTATTAACCTGATAAGTTTTATCTCCCGTTTTAAAGAACTGTACAATCTGATTAGCAGCAGCTAGTCCGGCATTAATATTGGCTTCTGAGGTCTGGGCACCCATCTTTTTCGGGGTAAAAAAGCACCTGCCTTCATAATTGGTCTTTATCTCTTCGCTGCAGCCCGGTGCAATGTCGCTGATATATTTAAAATCAGCACGTTCTTTGAACATCTTAAGCAAACCTTCCTCATCAATCACCTCTTTACGTGCAGTGTTCACAAGCGTGGCACCCTTAGGCATTTTTGAAAGAATTTCAAACCCGATGGAGTTTTTGGTCTGTGCGTTGGCCGGAATGTGCAATGATACAAACTGGCATTTGCTGTAAAGCTCATCAATGCTGTTAACCGGAATTACCCCGTCTTTTTCCATGTCTTCTGCTTTTACGTAAGGATCAAATGCATAAATATCCATACCAAAGCCTTTCCCTATTTTAGCAACATATTTACCCACATTGCCATAGGCATGGATGCCCAACGATTTACCCCTGAGCTCAGTACCCGAAGTACCAATAAAACCATTGCGGGAAACATAAACCATCATACCAAAAACCAGTTCAGCCACCGCGTTTGAATTCTGACCCGGGGTATTCATGGCCACGATATTTTTCTCCGTAGCAGCAGCAAGGTCAATGTTATCAAAACCTGCTCCGGCCCTTACTACAATTTCAAGCTTACCTGCCGCTTCAATTACTTCGCGATCCACATTATCACTGCGGATAATCATGGCGTTAGCCGATTTAGTTGCCTCAAGCAGCTCTGCATGACTGGTGTATTTTTCAAGCAGCTTCAGTTCATATCCGGCATTTTCCACAATTTTTCTGATGCCATCAACGGCAGCCTTAGCAAAAGGTTTGTCTGTAGCAATGAGTACTGTTTTCATTAGTTTAAATTTAAAAGTTAGTGATGTTTATAGTTTTTTAAACAAATTTTATTTTTAGCGTTTTGATTGCGATTTCTTCTGGCTATAGCATACCAAAATTTTCTATAAAAGTATAAAGTAATTCAATCCAAACAAACTTTTAAAGAAAAATATGTGCGTTAATGACCAAAATAGCGTTGCATTGTACGAAAACGGACAGTTCTGTGTAATAATTTTTAACCTTTCCGACTGCTTGCATAGGCTTTCAGACCGTATATCATCTCTTTATCCAATATTTTAACTTTAGTTGAATTATTGATAATTACTTTGCAGGCCAGTTCAAAAAATACAGCCATCTGTATGACCTCCATCAATGAGGCACCCATGGCAATCTGCCCGTGATTGCTCATTTGAATCATGCAAATGTTTGTGGGCAGGTGCTTTACCGCTTCTGCGAGCTCCATACTGCCGGGCGGCAGGTAGGGGAGGGTGGCCACTTCGCCAACATACAGGGGGATTTCGATGATTACATTGTAGTCCGGAATAATATCCGCACAGCAAAGCGACGTGGCTGCCTCAGATTGAAAATGTAATACCGTATTGATTTCAGGCCGCTGCTGCATAATGCTCAGATGCAGCGGCAATTCTCCGGTGGGGCGAATACCGTTCATTGATTTCCCGTTTTCCAGATTTACCACTGCCACCTGCTCCCGACGGATCGTGCTGAGCCAGCTTCCGGTTCCCGAAACCAGCATGGTGTTGTTACCAAGTCGCTGAGAGAGATTACCGCTGCTGCATTGGTTCAGCTTATATTCTCCGGCCTGATGGGCCCAGTGGATAAAATCCTCCATCATATCGTAATTGTTATTGGGCAAATTTGAGACTGATTTCATCGGCAAATATCCAGGTTTTATTTCCACTTCCGGGATGCCAGTCGGGGCAGGGCCCTGCATTCCGGGCTTTAATCTTCAGATAGCGCTCATTCAGGCCACCGGCAGCAAGGTTAAATTCATGTATTACAATCCCCTGCTGTGTTTGAGGTATCGGATTCTTACTTCGTCCCACAAAGGTGAAGTTTTCACCGTCGGAGGATTTCCACAATTCAACCTCAGCCGGCATAAAAATCCAGGACCGCTCATCCTGCAAAAACCTCAGGCTTACACTATCCGCTGTTTCATTATTTTTGATGTAGATGATTGCGTCCAGGTCGGTACCCTCATAACCCTGCCATCCGCCAAGTCTGAAGTCAGTGCTGCCTTTTAGTCCATCAATCAGGTTGTTTGGGCCGCTACCCGAATATTGAGACGCATAGTCAGACAACAACTGAAGTTCAAGAAAATCAGGCATTTTGGTATATACAGCCGTTTGAATTTCTGAAGGCGGAAAACCTTCTGCATAGGATCGGAATTTTAAATGAGTGGTTTCAGTAAAGGATAACGGATGTTCAAACTTCAATGATTTCCGGTCAGGCTCAGCGCCGTTCAGGGTGTAGTAGATATCAGCGCCATCCATGCCGGCCATATTTACGAATACTTCCTTTTGAAAAGTGGGTGTTGAAATGCTGACATAGGGTGCCGGTTGAATCAGCCCCTGATTTATGCCGGTGTTGGGCTCATTTCCCGGGCCTGTGCCAAATAACTTATTGGGGGTTGAACTCATTTCCACTTCCAGCAGCCCCCCGTTCATAATGTCAGCGTGCTCAATAAATCCCTTGTTATAGGTCTCTCCATTGAGCCGGGCTTTGCCAATGTACCTATTTTTGTCTGACAATTCCCTGGCTTTAATGGTAAAGGTTTTTCCATTTTCCAGCCGGATAGCCGCCTCTTCAAATTGGGGCGAGCCAATGGCATATTGGGTTGAGCCGGGACATACCGCATAAAATCCCAAAGCGGAAAATACTGCCCAGGCCGACATTTGTCCACAATCTTCATTCCCGATAAGTCCATCCGGCTGGTTCTTGTATAATGATTTCATAATATTATTCACTATGTATTGCGTCCTCCACGGTTGTCCGCAATAATTATACAGGTAGGCAATATGATGGCTTGGCTCGTTGCCGTGGGCATATTGGCCAATCAGTCCGGTAATATCCGACTGATCCCTTCCTGTGGTGACAGAGGGGGCATTAAAAAGATCGTCCAGCTTTTTAGCCAGTGCATCCTTACCATGCATCAGTCTGGCAAAGCCATCCATATCATGGGGAACATAAAAACTGTATTGCCAGGCATTGGCTTCTGTGTAGTTAAAATTCACTTCTGCAGCGTCAAAAGGCGTAAACCAGCCTCCGTTGTGTCGCGCCCGCATAAATTGAGTCTGTGGATCAAAAACATGCTTGTAGGATTGTGCCCGTTTCAGGTATTCATCCTGGAGTTTAATTTTGCCCATTCCGCCGGCCATTTGAGCGATGCACCAATCATCATAGGCATATTCCAGGGTTTTTGAAACGGATTCCGCCTCATCTCCCGCCGGTATGTATCCCAACCTGCGATATGAATCCAATCCGAAATGATTGGCGGAAGCACTGTGCACCATGGCCGATAAGGCTTTTTCTTCATTGTAATCCCGGATACCTTTTATCCAGGCATCGGCAATTACCGGCACCGCATGGTAACCAATCATACACCAGGTTTCGTTGGCTGCCAGCTCCCAAACAGGCAACATCCCCCCTTGCTCATATTGATTGATAAATGTCTGGATAAATTCACCGGTACGCTCCTGATCTATTATGGTAAACAGCGGATGCAACGCCCGATAGGTGTCCCACAGCGAGAAAACCGTGTAATATCCGCTTTCAGCAGGGGAGAGGGTATGCGTTTTAAAGTCCCGGCCCAGATATTCACCATTTACATCATAATAAGTGTTGGGAGCAACCATAGTATGATACAGCGCAGTGTAAAAGATGGTTTTGGCTGCTTCATCTTTGCCTGAAACCTGAATTTTGCTCAACTCTTTATTCCATGACCCTCTGGCCAGGCTGCGGGTTTCCTGAAAATCCCAGTCCCGGATTTCTGTTTCCAGATTTTTTCGTGCATTCGCAGCGCTTACAGCGGAAATGCCCACTTTTACCAGAACTGCATCATCGCCATCTTCAAAATACAGCCCTGCTTTGATGTTTTTACTTTTGTTGATGCTACTTCCCTTAACCAAAACATCATTGGAATAAAACAATGCCTTTTTTACCGCTTTCGAAAACCGGGCAACAAAATAAACGCTTTGTTTGCGCGCCCATCCGGTAGATTCGCGGTATCCTTCAATTTCATAATCATTAACCAGATTAATCCACGAATCGGTAACCATATCACGATGTTTCAAATCAATGAGGATTGCCCGATTTTCTTTTTGTGAATAGGTATATTGATGAAAACCAACCCGGGTAGTAGCCGTTAATTCAACATCAATATTATCTTTCAGCAATTTTACCTTATAATATCCAGCTTCAGCCTGTTCGTCCCCGTGTTTAAAGGCAGATCGATAGCCAGGTTTTTCATCATAACCATTGTTCAGATTAATTTCGCCAGTAAAAGGCATCAGTAAAATATCGCAATAATCCGGTACGCCGGTGCCGCTCAGGTGGGTATGGCTGAATCCATAGATGTATTCGTCACTGTAATGGTAGCCGCTGCAGCCATCCCATCCTTCCAGGCGGGTATCAGGGCTCAACTGAACCATGCCAAAGGGTACTGTAACTCCCGGGAACGTATGTCCATGCCCGCCGGTACCAATAAAGGGATTTACATAATCGGCCGGCTGCTGTTGGGCCTGCCCGGAGAATACCAGAAAACTTATTGCTAAAAAAAATAAAATGCTGAACAAATTTGTAATACCTTTCATAATGCAGTAGTCTAAGAAGGAGTGCTTTTGATGTTCCAAATCTACTCCATTTTAACGAATACCTGAATAGATAACTCCATCATTATTATTTTTAGCGTGTAAGATAATGCGGATTTTATTATTTTTGGTCTTTCTTAAATCCTGAAACTTATGAAAAAGTCACTTTTGATATTGATTTGTCTGATGTCAATGGGTATGTTATATGCTCAACCCTGGTTCGACGCCGGCTTAAAAGGGGGCATAGGTACTTCTATGATGTATAACAATCAAATATTTGACAATCAGGAGGTTGTGCATAAGTTTAAACCCGGCTATACCGTTGGGGCTAAGTTGGGATTTAATTTTATTCAGGAACATCAAATAACTTTTGATGTAATGAAATCGCAATTCAGCCAGGCTTTTACCTATCGTCCCGAAGGTTGGTCTGCTTCAACGGATGCGGTTCGCGAATTTACCATCGATGGACTTGATCTGCTGTTGATGTATCGGACAAACAGGAATGGTACCTATTTTGAAATCGGCCCGCAGTGGTCCACCTATTCTAAAGTGAAATATTCAGATGAAGGCGACGATTTTATTTCGCCCACAGCCCCAGCTGACTTGGTTAACTCAAGTAACTTTGGTGTCACCGCAGGATTTGGTGGTTACATATTTGGTACCGATAACTTCGGTGTAGCTACGGGATTAAGGTTCAACTATATGATCAGCGATCTGGCCTCAGCCACCGGGCAGGATAAAAATTTCCCCATTTTCACCAACCGCGACTCCAACCCAACCCACAATCTGAGTGTGATGTTCGTAATTGAAGTCAATTACGATTTTGGCTATCTCGTAAGTCCTAAATGTGGTACCAGGGGTAAATTATTTGTTTTTTAAACGATTGCTTTTTTACTTTCCAGGCAGCGCCATCTCTACAATTACCGGCAGGTGGTCTGACCAGTAAATGCCTGTTCCCCTGAAGTCATAGATGGTGCTTGAACCTACTTTAAAATCCCAGGTGGCAAAAATAAAATCAATGGGTGAAGATGGTTTATAATCAGGATCAAATTCTACAAAAGAAACTTCCGGACCTGATTTCCTGCATCCGTCCCTTTCACGGGTATCGCCCATGGTAACTTCATTTTCCGGATAGGTAAGTATCCGATACACCCGGTGTTTGCTGTTTACATTAAAATCACCCATCAGTATTGCCGGCAGATGCCCCGCCAGTTCCCCCAGTTTGTCCTTGATAAGTATGGCGCTGTTTATGCGCGCTGTATCACCCATATGGTCAAAATGGGTATTCATCACAAAAAAATGTTTACCGTTTTTCTTCTGTTCAAATTCAGCCCAGGTAGCTATGCGGTTGCAGGCAGCATCCCAGCCCCGGCTACCGGCTATATCAGGGGTTTCCGATAGCCAAAAGGTGCCACTTCGTACCAGCCTGAGGTTATTTGTATTATAATACAGCGCATTGTACTCGCCCCCTTTAGCTCCATCATCCCGTCCTACGCCAATAACTTTATAACCTTTGGTTTTACATTTTATCTGCTTCACCTGATGGTGCATCGCTTCCTGCACACCCAAAACATCGGGTTGCTGTTGCATAATGAACGAGGCCAACGGTTTACTTCGGTATTTCCATTGATGCCCGCCATCTGAAGCTACGTCAAGCCTGATGTTCCAGGTCATTATTTTAATACTGTCGGCCTGTTGTGCCTTAATGCAAGGACCCGAAAGTAAAAATCCCGACAAAAAGTACAAATGAAACAATAGTCTGTGTATTTTCATGGTGTTATCGCTTAAGATTTCTGTAAATCAAATTCCTTGGCAATCTCGCATAAAGCTGCTACTTGTGAGGCACTGGTAACTTTTATAGCATTTGAGGAAAGTCCGGGATCACCAAAATGCAACAATTTGTTCTGATGTTTCATACTACTTTCCTTAACTACCGAAGCGGAGGCATGGAATTCATGGGCTCCGGTGTATTCAATCAGGCGGAGCAAATTCTCTGGATTTATACCTGAACCAGGCATAATGCTTAACTTTCCGACAGCAGCATCAACCAGTCCTTTCAAGATGCCCATTCCCTCCATGGCAGTTACTGCACCCCCTGAGGTTAGAATGCGATCACAACCCAACCCCATCACTGAATCCAAAGCCTCAAAGAGATTGGGAGTACTATCAAAAGCCCGGTGGAAGGTTACCTGCATGGGGTGCGCCATATCAATCACCACCTGCATGCGGCAGGTGTCCACTTTACCGTCGCGGTTAAGCATACCGGTTACAATACCATTTGCCCCAAGTGCTTTGGCTGCAAATACATCGGCTTTCATCACCTGAAACTCCCGTTGATCATAATGAAAGTCACCGGCTCTTGGTCGGATAAGTACATTTACCGGAGTAGACGAAGCTTTAATAACTGCTTCCATCAAACCATGCGATGGCGTTAACCCGCCCAGGGGCAGGGCACTGCATAATTCAAGGCGATGAGCCCCGGCACTTATAGCCGCAAGTGCGCACACCATAGAGCCGGTACAAATTTCAATAACTGTCCTCATTTAAACTTAAAATTTCGCACGAATATATCAAATCTTTTTTTCTTTCTGATGTTTAAAATCCCATCATCTGAAAAATTTTATTCAAATCCTCAATCCGCCTGAGGCGGAGGAACGACGATTCGGGGCTCAAATCCTCAAATCAAAAAACCGGTCGCCCTACCCCAGGAAAACCTAACAGGTTGGAAGAAAACCTGTTAGGTTGCTTACCCAAAACGACTCAACGACTCAACAAATCAACAACTCAACAAATCTTGAGCGTAGCGAAATCCCGAGAGCGCAGCGCTTCGGGAAACAACTCAACAAATCACCCATTACTTATTCTTAGCCAAAAAGTTTTCAAAAAAGAAAATTAACATTTCAGATTAACATACCTTTGCCGGGGTGAAAAAATATGGTTAATATTGTCATCAAAACTTAAATTTAGCCTTTGAAGGATAAAGTCGTTATTATAACCGGAGGATCAAGTGGAATTGGTCTGGCCATGGCGCACGAATTTGGCAGATTAAAAGCTAAGGTAGTCATCTCGGCGCGCAATGCTGTCCGACTGGCTGAGGCAGCCTCTGAACTTCGCTGGCAAAAGATTGAGGTACTCGAAATTGTTGCCGATGTCAGTCGCGAAGAAGACTGTCGGGCTATAATTGATAAAACAGTAGAAACTTTTGGCCGTATTGATGTATTGATTAACAATGCCGGTATTTCCATGCGATCTGCGTTTAAAGATACCGATTTAAAAGTCATCCGCTCCCTGATGGAGATTAACTTCTGGGGAACCGTTTATTGCACCAAATTTGCCCTTCCTTATCTGCTCGAAACCAAGGGTTCGGTAGTGGGGATTATTTCCGTAGCCGGTTATATTGGCTTACCGGGTCGAACCGGATATTCAGCCTCTAAATTTGCTATCAGAGGTTTCCTTGATACGCTCAGGTGCGAAAATGAAAAAACCGGTTTACACGTATTGCTGGCTGCGCCCGGTTTTACCGCTACCAATATCCGCAAAGTAGCACTGCTCGGCGATGGATCATTTCAAGGAAAAACACCCCGGAATGAAAATAAAATGATGTCTGCCGAAAAAGCCGCTCGCAAAATTACACGGGCAATCATCAGAAGAAAAAAGGTATTGGTACTTACTTTTTTAGAAGGAAAACTGGCCATATTTCTCAACCGGTTTATACCAGGAACAGTCAGTCACCTGACCTATAATCATATGGCCAAAGAACCCGAATCTCCCTTAAAAAATTAACGAACCTTAAACAATTATACCCATGGAAAAAATTAAAATGGAAATACAACTGCTCGAAGGGCTGGATAGCCTTAAATTCGGAGATCTGCCTGTTGCCGTTGAAAACACCCTCGGTAAACCGGAGGAGATAGAAAATGTTGGTGAAGAAGGTGATGAAGATCTGGATACCATTATCTGGAATTACGATGAGCTGGGTATTACCGTATTTTTTGAAGGCAAGAACAATCATGTACTTTCCTGTTTTGAAACAGACCATGAAAATACTACACTTTTTGGAAAGAAAGTATTCGGCATGAATGAGGCGGAAATCATTGATCTCATGAAATCTGAAGGCTTTACACATATAGACTCAGGAGATGAAGAGTGGGGCGAAAAAAGAGTCTCATTTGATGAAGCACTTATAGACTTCTATTTTCACAATAACGAATTGGTTACCGTTAACTGGGGTGTTTTTGTTAACGAAGATGGTGAGATCGAAGAGTTTGATGATTTTGAGGACGACGAATAACCTTATTTGAGTTTGGCCCGGGGATGGTATTTTAGAATACTTTGCCTGATGAATTCCCGGTTTAGATGGGTGTAGATTTCAGTAGTGGTGATGGAAGCGTGACCAAGCATTTCCTGAACTGCCCTGAGGTCTGCACCTTTTTCTATTAAATGGGTGGCAAACGAATGTCTGAAGGTATGAGGGCTTATCTGCTTGTTAAGTCCTGCAATGATTGCCTGCTGTTTAATTATGTGAAATATCATGGCCCGGGTTAGTTTCTGTCCACGGTTATTTAAAAAAACTACATCTTCGCTGCCCCGCCTGATTTCCTGATGTACCCTGACCTGATCAATATATTGTTTAAGTTGTTTCTCAGCGATTTTTCCCAACGGTATCGCCCTTTGCTTATTGCCTTTGCCCGTTACCACAATAAAACCATCCTCCCAGCGAATATCAGACAATTTCAAATTTATCAGCTCCGACACACGCAACCCGCAACCATAGAGCAATTCCACCATAGCCTTATTCCGTTCCCCTTGTGGCTGACTCATATCAATACTATCAATAAGTTTGGTAATCTCACCCAAAGAGAGTACCTCTGGAAGATGAAGGCCTTTTCTGGGCAACTCAAGCATTTCAGCCGGGTTATGAGTAATAAGGTTTTCTGCTATCAAAAAGTCATAAAATGAACGAATACCTGAAATTATTCTGGATTGTGTGGCCGGAGCCAATGCCAACTCTGACAATGTCTCAACAAATTTATTCAGTTGCTTTGTAACCACTTTTGTGGGATTTACAGAAATTTTACCACCCTCAAAATAGACTTGCAGCTTTTTAACATCTCGTATATAAGCATTCACCGTATTCACCGGCATGTTTCGTTCCACCTGAAGGTGAATTTTATAACTGCGGATCATTAATTCCCAATTCATAAAATACGGTTGTAATACTTAGTTTGTAGAGGATTATTCATGTAAAAGTATAGCTTAAATCAATGCCTCAAATGATTTGCGCTATCAATTCTTCAAATTATTGGAGTTATCTCCACTTGAATCAGCCATACATTAATGAGTATATAGACTGTATATAATTGTATATCAACGTCTTTAATAATTGTAAAATAAAGAGGGGTGTTTTTTCCAATCAACCCTTTGGTTGAATGAAAAAAAGTTGTATTTTTGCAGTCCGAAATTTAAAAAGCTCAATACCGATGGCTAAAAAGACGAAAGAAGCACGTATTCAGGTAATTTTGGAGTGTACCGAGCATAAAGCAAGTGGCATGCCTGGCACTTCACGATACATTACCACCAAGAATAAAAAAAATACTCCCGAGCGTTTGGAGATTAAGAAATATAATCCCATCCTGAAGAAAGTAACTGTTCACAAAGAAATTAAATAAATCGAACCATGGCAAAGAAAGTAGTTGCAACCCTGAGAACCGCTACAGGTAAGAATTTCGCCAAAGTGATCCGCATGGTAAGGTCCGAGAAAACCGGCGCCTATACCTTTAAAGAAAACATCGTTCCCAGTGATCAGGTGAAGGACTTTTTGGCAAAAAAATAATCAATCCTGATTTAAAGTAACAGGGCCTTTTCTTATTTTGGGAAAGACCCTGTTTTTATTTGTGTTTATTGACATTTTTAATGTTTAATTTTGTCACGTGAGCAAATACAGGTCAATTATCCACTCAATATAAGCAATACCACGCCAATGGGAATCTTTTCATTTCTTTCGCGCGATAAAAAACAAGACCTCGATAAAGGTCTCGAAAAAACCAAAACCAATTTCTTTGGAAAGCTTTCTAAAGCTGTAATTGGAAAATCACGCGTAGATGATGAAGTGCTCGATAACCTGGAGGAAATCCTGGTTACCTCTGATGTTGGCGTAGAAACTACCCTTAAAATCATTCACCGTATCGAGGAGCGTGTAGCCCGCGATAAGTATCTGGGTATCGCAGAACTCAATCAGTTGTTGCGTGAAGAAATTACAGCCCTGCTCGGTGAGTCTGATAAAGATAAGCTGGTTGAGGGATTCAATTTCCCTGCGCGCGAAACTCCTTATGTCATTCTGGTGGTTGGGGTAAACGGTGTTGGAAAAACGACTACCATAGGTAAGCTGGCTTATCAGTTTAAACTGGCCGGTAAGCAGGTAGTGCTCGGCGCAGCCGATACCTTCAGAGCTGCGGCTGTTTCTCAGCTCGAAATATGGGCATCTCGGGTTGATGTGCCCATCGTTACCCAGGGCATGGGTGCCGATCCCGCTTCGGTGGCTTTCGACACCCTGAAATCAGCCATTTCGCGTAAAGCAGACGTCGCTATTATCGACACCGCGGGTCGCTTACACAACAAGGTCGGCCTGATGAACGAATTGTCTAAAATCAGAAAAGTGCTCCAGAAACTGCTGCCTGATGCTCCCCACGAAGTCCTGCTGGTGCTTGACGCTTCTACAGGACAGAATGCCATTGAACAGGCGCGTCAGTTTACCGCAGCCACTGAGGTTAACGCCCTGGCACTCACCAAACTTGACGGTACTGCTAAGGGCGGAGTTGTCATTGGCGTTTCTGACCAGTTTAAAGTCCCCGTTAAATATATTGGTATAGGCGAAAAGATGACCGACCTGCAACTGTTCGTTAAGGAAGAGTTCGTTGATTCACTGTTCAGCAATTGATGACTTCACCGCTGATAATTCCCCCCCCCTTTTGAAACAAAAAACCATAAACATAATCACGCTAGGTTGCTCAAAAAACCTGGTAGATTCTGAAGTAATGCTCCGGCAACTGCAGGCTGCAGGCTATCAGGTTTATCACGACAGTGAGCAGCCTGCCGATATTGTAATCGTAAATACCTGCGGCTTTATTTTTGATGCCAAAGAAGAATCGATCAATACTATTTTGGGTTATACCCGTTTGAAAAGCGAAGGTGACATCAGTCAGCTTTATGTAATGGGTTGTTTATCTGAGAGATACCGCGATGAATTAAAAGCGGAGATTCCTGAAGTAGATGGTTTTTTTGGTGTTAATGATATGCACGCCTTACTCTCGGCGCTGAATGCTCCTTTTCGTGAAGCCTTGCTGGATGAACGGGTAATAACAACGCCTTCCCATTATGCCTATCTGAAAATTGCAGAAGGCTGTGATCACCAGTGTTCTTTTTGCGCCATCCCCGGAATCAGGGGGGGCAACATTTCAAAACCCATTGAGCAACTAATGTCGGAAGCCCGCTTCCTGGCCTCTAAAGGCGTAAAAGAGCTGTTGCTTATTGCTCAGGATCTTACCTATTATGGAAAAGACATTTACGGCAAGCGTCAACTCTCCGCCTTATTGGAACAACTCACCACCCTCCCTGAAATTGAATGGATTAGGCTTCATTATGCTTATCCGGTTGGATTTCCCATGGATGTACTTGATGTTATGCACAATCAGCCCAAAATCTGTAATTATCTTGATATACCGCTTCAACACATCACCCCACGTATTTTAAAATCAATGAAGCGGGGTGGGGGAGGAGACAAGATCAGAAAGCTGGTGCAAACCATTCGCAACAAAGTGCCCGGAATTGTCCTCCGCAGCAGTTTTATTGTGGGTTATCCGGACGAGACTGCCGCAGAATTCAACGAATTAAAACAATTTATTCAAGAGGCGCGCTTTGAACGTCTTGGCGTTTTTACATACTCGCACGAGGAAAAAACACCGGCCTGGAAACTTACCGACAATGTGCGCCCCGCCATCAAAGCCAGGCGTGCAGAAGAGTTGATGCTGCTTCAGCAGGAAATAGCTACTCAACACAATCAGGAGCTGATAGGAAAGATAATGCCGGTAATTATTGACCGCAGAGAAAATGATTTCTGGATTGGCCGCACAGAGTTCGATTCACCTGAAGTAGATAATGAAGTGCTCATTCCGGTTAATGATATCCCGCTGGAGCCCGGAAAAATGGTTATGGCAACCATTACCGGAACAGAACTCTATGATCTAACTGCAACCATTTAACCTTAAAATCATTTTCATATTCAATTGATTTTTATAACTTTGTTTCATCTAATGGGGACATTGAAACATTAAAATATTGATTATGAGATATTTAAGTTTGTTTTTGATTGCTTTTGTGCTCTTTTCAGGAAATAATTCCCTGCAGGCACAACAAAAATCCGCAAAAGTAACTGCACCTGCTGATTTTTTCAGCTCCCGCGACGAAAAGTTTCTCTATCACGGCAAAGAAATTAATGGTAAAAAAGATGGTACCTGGTTGATTTATTATGCCCAGGACAGTAGTCTGCACAAGGTTGAAAACTATAAAATGGACGTAAAATATGGGTTGTTTCTTCAGTTTTCAACCCGTTCTACATTAGTTTCTGAAGAGTATTTTGAAAATGACCTGCCCGAAGGCCTGCAACGAACCTATACCAATGCCGGAATCGTTGAAACGGTTAATTTTTATCAGCAGGGCAAACTAGAAGGCGTGCAGAAAAAGTTTTATGAAAATAGACGCGACAAATTGGCTGAACTTTCGAATTATAAAAATGGCGTAAAAGAAGGGGTCTCCAAATGGTATGATATGGAAGGAAATCTAATTGCCGAATACAATTATCATAACGGAATGCTTGATGGAGCCCAAAAATCTTTTTATCCCAATGGTAAATTGCGAAGCATTGATCATTTTATCAATAACCAGTATGATGGAGAATCTGTTGAATATTATGACGATGGAAAGGTGAAGCTGTCCGGACAGTATGAACATGGTGAAAAGCAGGGTAAATGGCAGAAATTTGATGCCAGTGGAAAGGTTGGAAGTACTGAGATCTATAAAAACGGTCAACTTCGGAAATAAAAGTAATGAAGAGGCTCCTGAACAATCCTTTTGCTTCCATTGCGGGCTACCAATGCTTTGGCTGTTCTCCCGATAATAATTTCGGACTGCAAATGGAATTTACCGAAGAAGAGGATGGAGTATCTGCAATATGGCAACCTAAATCCCACTTCGAAGGTTGGAAAAATATATTGCACGGCGGAATACAGGCAACCCTTATGGATGAAATTGCCAGTTGGCTGGTCTTCGTTAAATTACATACCTCCGGGGTAACTTCAAAAATGGAGGTAAAGCTTTCAAAACCGGTTCATATTGACCGGGGGGAAATTACCTTAAAAGCCACACTCAGAGTCATGCAAAAAAATGTAGCAGTAATTGATACCTCCATTTCCAATGCCGATGGAATAGAATGTGCAACTGCCGTGATGTATTATTTTACCTATCCCGAAAAAATTGCCAGGGAAAAATTATGGTATCCCGGACATGAAAATTTCTAAACTGCCTTTTTACTCCTCCTCCTGATAAATGGCCTCCTTCACGGATTTCTTGCTCATGGCCTCATATTCATCCTGCCAGAAAAACTTTTCTTCTCCAAATGACTCGAGATCAGTCAGCCAGGCTGCATCAGCCAGATATTTGGCAAAAAAAGGTCTTCTCACCCAGTCAGGATTGCGTGCCTGTAAAAATTGCAAAACGAATATTTTCGCTCCACCCACTTCGCTGATGCCCACCACATGAATCTTGCCGGGAGCAGCCGACATCACCGGGCCGCGCACTGTTTTCGACATACCACTTACCTTGCTGTAGGCCTCGCGGTAGATCTCATGTGCCCGTTCAATGGAAATATTAAAGTAATGATGTGCTCCGGTATCACGTGCCATAAACATATAGTATGGAATCATGCCCAGAGTTACCTGTAACTTCCACATTTTTGCCCATATTTGTGCCGAAGCATTGATGTGTTTCATCACCGGGCTTTGCGTTCTAATCTCCGTTCCGGTCAACCGTATTTTTTTTATGGCTTGTTTCACCGCTTTGGTCGAAAGCTCCACCGGATGGTTAAAATGTGCCATAAGCGTCAGGTGCTTGCCCGCTGAATTTACTTTCTCGAACAACGCAATCAGAGCATCTGCATCTTTATCCGTTAAAAAACGATAGGGCCAGTAAGCAAGTGCTTTTGAACCGATACGAATGGTATGAATATGGTCAAAATCGGGGTGAAGTAAGGGTTCAATGTACTTTTCCAGCAAAGAGGTATGCATAATTAAAGGATCACCGCCGGTAAACAATACATTGGTAACCTCTTTATGGGCTTTTAGATAATCAGCAAAGTCATCGGCATCACGGGAGGCAAACTTCATCCCCTCCATGCCGGAAAATTGTGGCCAGCGAAAGCAAAAAGTGCAATAGGCATGGCAGGTCTGACCCTGCCTTGGGAAGAATAGTACTGTTTCTCTGTATTTGTGCTGCAATCCATGCAGAAATCTGCCATTAATCTTAGGAACATTAAGCTGAAGCTGCCCTGCCGGATGTGGATTAAGTTCAAGTCGTATTTCATTCGCTACCCGCTTAATTTCCTTCCGATCTGAATCGTTCTCCATCGCTTCAGCCATGCGGTTAAAATGGGTTTCAGTCAGCATTTCCCTAGTAGGGAAGTTTAATCTGAAAATTGGATCATCAGCATAATTTTCCCAATCTATCAATTCATTAACTACATAAGAATTGCTTTTAAAAGGCAATACTTCAGCAACAATCTTTATTTCTCTTTTCTCCTTTTCGCTTAATCTCGACAGTTGGGGTATGGATTGGAAATTTCTGGCTGTATAAGCCTGGTATTCATTAAATTCAGACATATTTTATTCAGGTTTAAAGTCGGCTTTTACGAAAATTACTGGTATAAAGGCAAATTGCCTGTAATGCTGATAAGCCGGCCTGGAAAGTATCTAATTGGTAAAAATACAATTTTTTACAAAAAAATCAAAGACAAATGGCATTTTATTTAACCTGGTTTCTATCGGACCATAGTAACTCCAGGTTTGTTGTGATACAAAAATGATATTTTACTTCTTCTTTGCAGAAATATGGAAGATTGCTGCGACATTGGTGCGGTATATTTTTTTTTGCTTATTCATTTATAGATATACCTGAACCTTTGTCCTTACTTTATTGTTGGACTGTATCAATAATTAAAAGAAAAGTTATGAAACATCAGGTAAATATGCAATGGGCTGGGAAAATGGCCTTTGAAGCCAGTGCAGCCAAACATACCATCCGAATTGATGTGGGTGAAGAAAAAGGTGGAGAAGATTCAGGATTCAGACCAAAAATGCTTTCTCTGGCTTCATTGGGCGGGTGTTCAGGTATGGATGTAATTTCTATTTTAAAAAAGATGAAGGTTGAGCCCAGGGAGTTTTTGATAGAATTGGAAGGTGAACTTACAGAAGACCTTCCCCAAATCTATAATAACATCCATCTTAAGTATATTTTTAAGGGCGACTCCTTACCGGAAGATAAACTAAAAAAAGCCATTACCCTTTCTCAGGAAAAATATTGCGGGGTAACAGCCATGCTTAAACATGCGTCGAATATTACCTGGGAGATCATCAATCAATCCTGATTAGGAATATCATTAATTGAAGGACAACACGCTGCCAGGGTTAAAAATTCACTTAATATCATAGCGGTAGCTCCCCAAATGAGGTGGTGCCCGAATTTAAACCCCGGCACCTTCATTTTTGTACCGTTACTCATGATAACCGGATGATTGATTTCCTTCCCATAATGCATCAGATAGGAGAGGGGTACACTAAAAATCTCAGCCACCTCTGCCGGATGGGGGATAAAATGAGGTAACCCTTTGAGTATGCCCACAAAAGGACAGATGATAAAATTACTTGGTGGTACATACAGATCGCTTAGTTTTCCAATTATGCTGATGTCTCTTGAAAATAGCCCGATTTCTTCACGTGTTTCCCTTAGCGCGGTATCGACCAGGTCATGATCCTCTGGTTCGGCCTTGCCACCCGGAAAAGAGACCTGTCCACTATGTATGCCATCGTATTCTCCCCTTTTGGTGAAGACAAGCTGTATCCTGTTTCCCTCCCGGTACATCAAAATTAGTACGCTGCTCAATCGTGGAGGGGGGCCGTTTTTCCCCAATTTGAGTAATTCAGGCCTATTGGAAGGTGCAAGTCTTTCATGAGCTTCGGCCCCCGGCAGACTGTCCTTTAACAGATCGGTGAATTCAGCGGAAAACTTAAGTAGAATATCAGGTTGCCTCGTTTGATGCATTTCAAAATCATTTGATCTGAATGGTGTGCAAATTTACACCTATTGCTTAAAATGAGTATGGAATATTTTTTGATTAACGCTTATTGAACCGATTTTTGTAATTTTATCGAGTTTTATCGACCAACACTGATCTATGTAAGTTTATGACTAAAGAAAAACCCGATCTGCTTCACCAACAAGGCACTGATTCCGATTTTGGAAAGGAATTGGTACTTTATAATGATGAGATTAACACTTTTGATTTTGTTATCGAAGCACTGGTGGATATTTGTGGACTAAATCCGCTTCAGGCAGAACAAATTACATTAATCGTTCATTACAAAGGAAAAAGCGGTGTGAAATCAGGTTCCCTCACTGAGTTGAAACCGCCATACAATGCAATGATCGACAGAGGGTTAACCGTATCCATTGAATAATAAATATTTCATATGAAAACTTTTGTTTCAGCCCTGACATTTTCTGCGCTCATCCTGGTTTCCTCATGCTCAAAGGTGCCCATTACGGGTCGTCGGCAGTTTAATGTGGTGCCCGACAATATGATTACTGAGATGAGTCTGTCCAGTTATAATCAGTTCCTTACCGAGCATAAAGTCCTGCCTGCCTCGAATGAACAGGTCAAATCACTTCGTCGCGTCGGACAGCGAATTTCAAACGCTGTAGAAGATTATTTCAGAAACAATGGCATGCCTGATGCTGTAAAAGGTTATCAGTGGGAATTTAACCTGGTGGAGAGCCCGGACGTAAACGCCTGGGCCATGCCGGGTGGTAAAGTTGTATTTTATACGGGCATTATGCCCCTTACTAAAGACGAAGCGGGAATGGCTGTAGTAATGGGCCATGAGATTGCCCACGCAGTGGTAAACCACGGCGGCGAGCGCATGAGTCAGCAATTGGCCATTGCCCTTGGCGGAGTTACCCTTGATGTAGCACTTCAGAAAGAACCGGATCTCACCCGCAGTATTTTCAATACAGTTTATGGTGTAGGCTCTCAATTAGGAACACTGGCCTATTCAAGAACGCATGAATACGAGGCCGACAAGCTGGGAATGGTGTTTATGGCTATGGCAGGCTATGACCCAAACCGTGCCATATCATTCTGGCAGGAAATGGCTGCATTGGGCGGACAAGCACCTCCTGAATTCCTAAGTACTCACCCTTCAAACCAAAACCGCATTAAGGAAATCAGTAATTATATTCCTAAAGCCATGAAATATTTTAGAGAAAACTAGTTTTGTCTATTCTTATGGCTTACATTTGTGCAGCATTACCAAAGCTGTAAGCAAATGTCTCTTACCCTCATCATCGTACTCATTCTTGCCGGA
This sequence comes from Lentimicrobium sp., assembly GCA_034007585.1. Taxonomy (GTDB): domain Bacteria; phylum Bacteroidota; class Bacteroidia; order Bacteroidales; family Lentimicrobiaceae; genus Lentimicrobium. The sequence goes on from JAVEQP010000043.1 coordinate 25,591, forward strand.
CTGGTTTTCCTTATTCTTGAGATGCTCGTAATACCAGGTACTACCATTATTGGTATTTCCGGTTTTGCCCTTATTGTATTTTCTATTTGGGAATCCTATCATTCATTGGGTACCCCCATGGGGCATTATATACTTGTAGGTACTGTCTTTTTCGTTATTATTGCCTTTTATTTTTCATTAAAATCCAAAACATGGGATCGGCTTATGTTGCATACCTCTATTTTGGGTAAGGTAAACGAAATTGATACGGTTGCCGTGCAGATGGGCGACGAAGGGAAAAGTATTTCGAGGCTATCCCCGTCCGGTAAAGCCCTGATTAATGAAGAATTGTATGAAGTGCATACCAACGGTGAATTTATTGATCAGGAGACCCCTATTGTAGTAACACACTTTAGTGACAATAAAATTTTTGTAACACGTAAACTCTAACACACATGGAATCTCAATTTATTGTAATTGTTGCGATCGGCATTGCCTCGCTATTTGGATTATGGATCATTTTTTACTTTATCCCGGTGGGATTGTGGTTCTCGGCACTATTATCCGGGGTGCGTATCTCTCTGCTTCAGCTTGTTTTTATGCGTTGGAGAAAAGTTCCTCCTTCAGTAATCGTTACAGCAATGATCAATGCGACAAAGGCAGGATTAACGCTTACGCGTGATGAACTGGAAGCCCATTACCTCGCAGGAGGCAGGGTGAAATTGGTGGTCAATGCCTTGATTTCCGCTGATAAAGCCAACATTCCTCTGAACTTCAAATCGGCAACTGCCATCGACCTGGCTGGTCGCGATGTATTTGAAGCCGTTCAAATGTCGGTAAATCCAAAAGTAATCAGCACGCCTCCTGTGGCTGCCGTTGCAAAGGATGGTATTCAGTTGATTGCCAAAGCAAGGGTGACCGTTAGGGCAAACATCCGCCAACTGGTGGGTGGTGCCGGTGAAGAAACCATTCTGGCAAGGGTAGGAGAGGGCATAGTTTCGTCCATCGGTTCTGCTGATTCACACAAAAGCGTGCTCGAAAATCCCGATTCTATCTCAAAAGTAGTGCTTTCTAAAGGATTGGACTCCGGTACTGCATTTGAAATTCTATCCATCGATATTGCCGACATTGACGTTGGAAAGAACATCGGAGCTCAGCTTCAGATGGATCAGGCCAATGCCGATAAAAACATTGCTCAGGCCAAAGCCGAAGAGCGTCGCGCCATGGCCGTTGCTAACGAGCAGGAGATGAAAGCCAAAGCTCAGGATGCCCGCGCAAAGGTTATTGAAGCAGAAGCCGAAATTCCCAAAGCTATTGCGGATGCATTCCGTTCGGGTAATCTAGGTTTGATGGATTACTATAAATTCCAGAACATTCAGGCCGATACACGCATGCGCGATACCATTGCTGAACAGCCAAAGAACAAACCCGGACAGCGTGGTTCCGATCAACCGCTCAAGTAGAAACTGTTCTTTTTAACATTTTAAAAACGCCCTTTAATCCGGGCGTTTTTTTATCGGCATGAAACTTTTTAAGATTTATGCAGTTAACATTATGATAAAAAGCGCAATTCATGCCCATCATAAATCAATCGGAACGCCAACTTATTATCAGCAACTACCGCGCTTTATTAAGAGCCGCTGAGCCATTGTTGGACCGGGAGAAGAGCACCCACCTGAAAGCAGCTTTTAATATCATGCTCAACGCGCACCAACGGAGCCTATATGCTGAAACTGAACCCTATTTTTTGCATTCGGTCGGAGTCGCTATCATTGTATCCCGTGATATGGGTATGGGTATTACTAGCGTTATCGCTTCCTTGTTTGCTGGTGCTTCGCCGCAAAATGAAGAAATCAGAGATTTTATCCATACCTATAAATATAAGCAAGTTGGGGTTATTCTCAATAAACTTGATACCCTGATGCAGTTGCCTACAGAAAAAGTGCCCACCAATGCCGAGCACTTTATCAGTCTGGTACTTTCTCTTACAGACGATATCCGGGCAATTCCGATTTTACTGGCTGACAGGCTTCAATATATGCGGAATATACAGGTTTTGCAAGCCAGAGATCAGGTGTCCATTGCTAGTCAGACTGCCAACTTGTATGCTCCCCTTGCCCACCGTTTGGGTTTATATCGCATCAAAGCTGAACTGGATGAACTGTCGCTCAATTATGCTGACCCGTTTACCTATCAGCATTTAAAAGCGCAAATCAGCAGAATCGAGACTGAAGAGGCCGCCTTCTTTGAATCTTTCCTTCAACCCATTCACCTTGAACTAAAGCGGTTTGGGTTAAACTATGAGATTAAGAAACGCACAAAATCAGTATCATCGGCTTATGCCAAAATGCAAAAACAGGGCATTGAGCTTGATGAAATCTATGATCTGTTTGCGGTTCGAATTCTATTGAACAGTGCACCTGAAGAGGAGCAGGCCGACTGCTGGAAAGCTTATTCGGCAGTGACTTCTATCTATGCGCCGGAACCAAAACGACTGCGGGACTGGATTACCTTCCCACGCAAAAATGGTTATGAATCCCTGCACATCACCGTTCAGGGTAAAAATGGACGATGGGTTGAAGTGCAGGTTAGAACTACCCGAATGGATTACAATGCTGAAATGGGTAATTCGGCGCACTGGAGATATAAGGGCAGTGAAGGAGATCAGGAAACCACTGAATGGCTCAATTCTATTCGTCAGGTGCTGGAGCATCCGGAAGCATTGGGTGATAATTCAACCACCAACCATCCCGACAAGGCGGCATCAACCATTTATGTATTTACCCCCGAAGGAGATGTGAAGAAATTGAAGCCTGGCAGCACGGTGCTCGATTTCGCTTTTGAAATACACACCAATCTTGGTGCGCATTGCTCAGGCGGGAGGGTAAATCGCAAGATCGTACCCATAAGACATAAATTAAAAAGTGGCGACCTCGTTGAAATCATTACCTCACGCAATCAAACGCCCAATGTGGACTGGTTAAAATGGGTGGCCGGTTCCAGAGCCAAAAGCAAGATCAGGAAATACCTTAAAGAAGCCGAATTTAAACAGGCTGAAATGGGTAAGGATATATTCAAGCGTAAGCTTAATCAGTTGAAAATAACCAATATAGATGATGCTGCAGGTAAGGTTGTTGATTATTATAAACTCTCCGGCTCCCTGGAGTTATATCAGCGGCTGGCCGAAAACAAAATCGAGCCTGCAAGTCTTAAAGATATCATAAATGGTACTGTTAAGGCTGCGGAGGCCAGGGTAGAACCGCAACTCGTTACCTCAAAAGTTGTGGATCGGCCCAATCGTACCGCTGAAAGCCTCATCATCGTTAATCAAACTTCCGCTATTGAGGGCTACAAGCTGGCCAAGTGCTGCAATCCGGTGATGGGTGATGAAATTTTTGGTTTTGTCACCGTAAGTGAAGGCATAAAGATTCACCGGAGCAGTTGTCCGAATGCCTCACGACTCAAAGCCAGATATCCGTACCGTGTAATGCAGGCTGAATGGTCCACTCCGGCTGAAGGCAGCCATTTTCTAACGGACATTAAAGTTAGCGGATACGATCAGCTTGGTATTCTTAGTGCCATTACCAACCTGATTTCTAACGATCTTAAAATGGATGTACGTTCCATTTCGCTCAACAGTAAGGCCGGCAAGTTCGAAGGCTTTATCAGCGTTAGCATACGCGACAAAAAGCACCTCGAATTGCTGCTCAAGAAATTGCTTACCATCAAAGGCATCAGCAAAGCCAGCCGATTATCAACATCTACATACTTATAATCCTGTAAATTTTGATAGGGGAGGGGTTATTCATAAATGAACCGGGTACCTTATGTTGCACAAACTTTGACGATTAAGATATTAAACAACCTACTTTCTTACTGCCAGAATGGTTTGCGAAGTTGTTAACAATTGTTGATAACTCCTGTTGATATTGTGTTGAAATTAAATCATCAAAAACACTTGACAAGGGGACTAAAATGTAGTATCTTTGTTTCATCAGGCGAGAGATACGGTGAGAAACCCGTCCGGTTAAAACGAAAAAATCGCAAGATTTTATCGGATTGAAAACCTAGATTTTTCAACTCATACAAACCGCAAGGCGCGTATTGAATGAACAAATTGAAAACGAGGTCCGATTCATTAGAAGGATCAACCTAGTGTTGAACACCCTGGAACCGGTAAACACAAGCGCAAAACCCATGTGGAAGAAACGCTACAGTAACGCACCGAAACAGTAACCTGAGGCCTTATAACAACTACGGTTGAAGTAATGGCGAAAGGGAAACAGCTCCACAAGAGTAGTTTCCCTTTCTGTTTTTTTATGATATTCCCAAAAGTAAATTCCCGGTATTTAAAAATGTCTTTTGGAATTTAATTGATTTCATAGTTTTTAAGATGCTACTTGAATAATTATTACTCCGCGAACAATCCCGGGCAAATACTGACCTTTTGGTAAACATTGTGCTCAGAAAACCGGAGCTGTTTAATGAACTTTGGGCTATAGTCATGCAAAATGAAGGTCCACTCAGCCGCAGAGCTGCCTGGGTGGCTGACTATTGTGCCGAAATTAATCCCGGGTTTCTCGAAAACAGATTGGAAGAGCTTTCAATAAAAGTAAATAATTTTAGTAGTGATGGTTTAAAAAGGTATGCCCTGCGCATGTTGTCGCGTTCGGTGTTACCGGTTGAGAATCTGGGCTATCTGGTGGATGCCTGCTTTAAGTGGTTGGAGAACAGAACCGAATCCGTTGCCGTAAAAATGTACAGTATGGTAATTCTTGGATAGGTATGCAAG